>NZ_JBHYQH010000028.1:0-40381 GCF_042746715.1 Streptomyces sp. NPDC058741
ACCACACCAGCGACCAGCACCCGTGGTTCCAGGAGTCACGCAAGGACCCCGACGGCCCCTACGGCGACTACTACGTGTGGGCCGACGACGACAAGGGCTACCCCGAGGCGCGGATCATCTTCGTCGACACCGAGACGTCGAACTGGACGTACGACCCGGTGCGCGGCCAGTACTTCTTCCACCGGTTCTTCTCACACCAGCCCGACCTCAACTACGAGAACCCGCGCGTCCAGGAGGAGATCCTGGCCGCGCTGAAGTTCTGGCTGGACCTGGGCATCGACGGCTTCCGGCTGGACGCGGTGCCGTACCTCTACGCATCCGAGGACAGCAACTGCGAGAACCTGCCCGCCACGCACGCCTTCCTCAAGCGGGTCCGCCGCGAGATCGACGCCCAGTACCCCGACACCGTGCTGCTCGCCGAGGCCAACCAGTGGCCCGAGGACGTCGTCGACTACTTCGGCGACTACGCCACCGGCGGCGACGAGTGCCACATGGCGTTCCACTTCCCGGTCATGCCCCGCATCTTCATGGCCGTACGCCGCGAGTCCCGCTACCCGGTGTCGGAGATCCTCGCCAAGACGCCCGCCATCCCCTCGGGCTGCCAGTGGGGCATGTTCCTGCGCAACCACGACGAGCTGACCCTGGAGATGGTCACCGACGAGGAGCGCGACTACATGTGGGCCGAGTACGCCAAGGACCCGCGGATGCGCGCCAACATCGGCATCCGCAGGCGGCTGGCCCCCCTGCTGGACAACGACCGGCACACCATCGAGCTCTTCACCGCCCTGCTGCTGGCCCTGCCGGGCTCGCCGATCCTCTACTACGGCGACGAGATCGGCATGGGCGACAACATCTGGCTCGGCGACCGCGACGCCGTGCGGACGCCGATGCAGTGGACCCCGGACCGCAACGCCGGGTTCTCCACCTGCGACCCGGGCCGCCTCTTCCTGCCGGCGATCATGGACCCGGTCTACGGCCACCAGGTCACCAACGTCGAGGCGTCGATGTCCTCGCCCTCGTCGCTGCTGCACTGGACCCGCCGCATGATCGAGATCCGCAGGCAGAACCCCGCGTTCGGCCTCGGCTCGTACACCGAGCTGCCCTCCTCCAACCCCGCGGTGCTCGCGTTCCTGCGGGAGTACGAGGACGACCTGGTGCTCTGCGTCAACAACTTCGCGCGGTTCGCCCAGCCGACCGAGCTCGACCTGCGGGAGTTCGCCGGGCGCGTTCCCGTGGAGCTGTTCGGCGGGGTCCGCTTCCCGGCCATCGGCGAACTGCCCTATCTGCTGACCCTCGGGGGCCACGGCTTCTACTGGTTCCGGCTCACTCGAGTCGCATCCCGCATCGGCCGGCGACTGTGAGCATGCGCCGACGAAAGGAGGCGTGACCATGCCGAAGACCGCATCCCTCCACCCGGGTCTCACGCGCCTGGCCGAGCCCATGGAGTCGCTCGGCGGGCTGCTGCGCGACTGGCTGCCCCGGCAGCGCTGGTTCGCGGGCAAGGACCGGCCCGTCACCGAACTCGGCCTGCTGTCGATGACCGAGCTCTTCCCGGGCTGTCTGCACCTCCTCGTGCACGCCGGTCACTCCGGCCACACGGGCGTGCCCTCACCGGGCGGCGCTCCCCCGGCCGGCGACTGCTACCAGTTGCTGCTCGTCGTGCGGGAGCACCCGTCGCCGCGGCTCGGGCGGGCGCTGATCGGGCAGGTGCGGGACGGGCCGCTGGCCGGCCTGACGGTCTACGACGCGCTGCACGACCCGCGTTCGGCGCAGCTGCTGCTGGACCGGCTGCGCCACCCGGGCACCGCGGGGCCGCTGCGCTTCGAGTGCGACCCGGACCAGCGGGTGCCCGGCGGCCTGGTGCCGCGGCTGCTGGACGCGGAGCAGTCCAACTCCTCGCTGGTGTACGGCGACGAGTACATCCTGAAGGTCTTCCGGCGCATCCAGCCGGGCGTCAACCCGGATCTGGAGGTGCCCGGGGCGCTGGCCCGCCAGGGCTGCCACCGGGTCCCGGCGCCCGTGGCCTGGTTCCAGACGAGGCATCCGTTCAAGGCCACCCTCGGTGTGCTCCAGCCCTACCTGCGGGACGCCTCCGACGGCTGGACGCTCGCGCTGCACGCCCTGGCCGCCGGGGACGACTTCACCGTCCAGGCCCGTGCGCTGGGCGCGGCCACGGCGGAGGTGCACCTCGCGCTGGCCTCGGCGTTCCCGGTGGGCGAGCCCGGCGAGAACGGGAGCACGGCGGCGTCGATGACCGAGCGGCTGGACGCCGCCGCGCACTGCGTACCCGCGCTGCAGCGGTTCGTGCCGGGCCTGCGGACCGCGTTCGCCGCGCTCACCACCTGCGACGCCGGGCCGCCCGCCCAGCGCATCCACGGCGACCTGCACCTCGGTCAGGTGCTGCGGGCCGGACGCGACTGGTTCGTGATCGACTTCGAGGGCGAGCCGTCCCGGCCGCTCTCCGAACGGCGCAGCGCCCACTCCCCCGTGCGGGACATCGCCGGGATGCTGCGCTCCTTCGACTACGCCGCCCGGCAGCGCCGTCCCTGGCGCCCGGAGTGGGCCCGCCGCTGCCGTGAGGCGTACTGCGCGGGCTACGCCGCCCGCGCCGGCTGGGACCCCCGCAAGAAGCACGGACTGCTCCGGGCCTACGAGACGGACCGGGCCGTGTACGAGGTGCTGTACGAGGCACGGCACCGCCCCGACTGGCTGCCTGTACCGATGGCGGCGATCGAGCGCCTCGCCGTGAGAGGAGACTGAGCCGTGGCCCTGCGCGACACCTCAATCCCGGAGCCGTCCCGCCCCGTCACGACCGCGGCCGCGCCCGCCCTGAGTCCACAGGACCGGGGGCGGCTGCTGGCGGGTGCCCACCACGATCCGCACGCGCTGCTGGGCGCCCACCCGGTGCCCGGCGGGGTCGTGTTCCGGGCGCTGCGCCCCTTCGCCCGCTCGGTGAGCGTGGTGATCGACGGCCGGCGCACGGCACTCGTCTCGGAGGGCGACGGCCTCTTCTCGGGCGTGCTGGCGCTGGACGCGATCCCCGCGTACACCCTGCACGTGGCGTACGAGGGCGGTGAGCAGGAGACGCACGACCCGTACCGCTTCCTGCCCGCGCTCGGCGAGCTCGACCTGCACCTGATCCGCGAGGGCCGGCACGAGCAGCTGTGGCAGGCGCTCGGCGCGCGGCCGATGACCCACGGGGGCGTGTCCGGCACCCGGTTCACGGTGTGGGCGCCGAACGCGCAGGGCGTGCGGGTCGCCACGGACTTCACGTACTGGGACGGCACGCAGTTCCCGATGCGGTCGCTGGGCGCGTCCGGGGTGTGGGAGCTGTTCCTGCCCGGTGTCGGCGAGGGCACGGCGTACAAGTTCGAGATCCACTCCCGGTACGGCCACCGGTTCCTGAAGGCCGATCCGATGGCCCGCCGTACCGAGGAGCCGCCGAACACGGCGTCGATCGTGACGGCCTCGCACTACGCGTGGGGCGACGCCGAGTGGATGGCGCACCGCGCCGACACGCCGGTGCACGAGGCGCCGATGTCGGTGTACGAGGTGCATCTGGCGTCGTGGCGTCCCGGTCTGGACTACCGGCAGCTCGCCGAGGAGTTGCCGAAGTACGTCACGGACATGGGCTTCACGCACGTGGAGCTGATGCCGGTCGCCGAGCATCCCTTCCACGGTTCCTGGGGCTACCAGGTCACCGGCTTCTACGCACCGACGGCCCGTCTCGGCACCCCCGACGACTTCCGGTTCTTCGTCGACGCCTGCCACCGGGCCGGCCTCGGCGTGATCATGGACTGGGTGCCGGCGCACTTCCCGAAGGACGACTGGGCACTGGCCCGGTTCGACGGGGAGCCGCTGTACGAACCCGGGGACGACCGGCGCGCGGAGCACCCCGACTGGGGCACCTACGAGTTCGACTTCGGCCGCACCGAGGTGCGCAACTTCCTGGTCGCGAACGCCGTGTACTGGTGCGAGGAGTTCCACATCGACGGGCTGCGCGTGGACGCGGTGGCCTCGATGCTGTACCTGGACTACTCGCGCGAGGACGGCCAGTGGGAGCCCAACGCCCACGGCGGCCGGGAGGACCTGGCGGCGATGACGTTCCTGCAGGAGATGAACGCGACCGTGTACCGGCGCGCGCCCGGCGTGGTCACGATCGCGGAGGAGTCCACCGCGTGGGGCGGGGTGACGCGGCCCACCGAGACGGGCGGGCTGGGCTTCGGGCTGAAGTGGAACATGGGGTGGATGCACGATTCGCTCGAGTACATCGCGCACGAGCCGGTGCACCGCAGGTACCACCACCACGAGATGACGTTCTCGATGGTGTACGCCTACAGCGAGAACTACGTCCTGCCGATCTCCCACGACGAGGTCGTGCACGGCAAGCAGGCGCTGGTGACGAAGATGCCGGGCGACTGGTGGCAGCGGCGGGCGAACCTGCGCGCCTACCTCGGCTACATGTGGAGCCACCCGGGCAAGCAGCTGCTGTTCATGGGGCAGGAGTTCGCGCAGGGGGCGGAGTGGTCGGTGGAGCACGGGCCGGAGTGGTGGCTGCTCGACGAGGGCTACCACTCGGCGGGCGACCACCGGGGCGTGCGCGACCTGGTGCGCGACCTGAACACGGCGTACCTGGCGACGCCGGCGCTGTGGCAGTGCGACACCCGGCCGGAGGGGTTCCGGTGGGTGGCGGTGGACTCGGCCGACGACAACGTCTTCGCCTTCCTGCGTTACGACGCGCAAGGCCGGGCGCTGCTGGCGGTGTCCAACTTCTCCCCCGTCGTCCGGCAGGACTACGGCCTCCGGGTCCCGGGCGACACGGCCGCGTGGCAGGAGATCCTCAACACCGACGACCCGCGCTACGGCGGCAGCGGCGTGAGCAACCCGGACGCGGTCAAGCCGGAGGACGGCCACGTGCGGCTCACGCTGCCTCCGCTGGCCACCGTGTGGCTGACGCCGTTCGCGCCGTGAAGTCCGCTCGCCGCACCAGGTGTCCGACCCGCCGGTGAGGGGCACTGGGGGTCTACCGCCGGGAGCCCCCGGTGGCCGACGCTTCAGGCTCACGGAAAGGGCGGGCATCAGGTGCGCACCGTCGGAGTGGAGGAGGAGCTCCTCCTGGTCGATCCGGAGACCGGCGAACCGCGCGCGCTGTCCGCAGCGGTGCTCGCCCGGGCCGCGCAGGACGACGCCGATCAGGATGTCTTCGAGAAGGAACTCCACGAGCAGATGCTGGAGTTCGCCACGCATCCGCAGTCGTCGATGGAGAGCCTGCGGGCGGAGATCGTCCGCTGCCGCAAGGAGGCCGCCCGGCACGCCGGGGAGATCGGCTGCACGGTCGCGGCGCTGGCCACCTCGCCGCTGCCGGTCAGCCCGGCCATCGGCGTCAACCGGCGGTACCAGTGGATGGCGGACCAGTACGGCATAGCCACCCGGGAGCAGCTCGTCATGGGCTGCCATGTGCA
The DNA here is from genome assembly GCF_042746715.1 of Streptomyces sp. NPDC058741. NCBI lineage: Bacteria > Bacillati > Actinomycetota > Actinomycetes > Kitasatosporales > Streptomycetaceae > Streptomyces > Streptomyces sp. NPDC058741. The sequence goes on from NZ_JBHYQH010000028.1 coordinate 5,463, forward strand.
TGTGTCGGTGGAGTCCGACGAGGAGGGCGTCGCCGTCATCGACCGGCTGCGGCCGTGGCTGCCGGTGCTGAGGGCGCTCAGCGCGAACTCGCCTTTCTGGCAGGGCACGGACACCGGGTACCACAGCTATCGCAGCAGGGTGTGGCTGCGGTGGCCCTCGGCCGGCCCGACCGAGATCTTCGGCTCCGCCGAGCGGTACCGCCGTCTGATCGCGGACATGGTGGCCACCGGCGCCATCCTGGACGACGGGATGATCTACTTCGACGCGCGGCTGTCGCAGCGCTACCCGACGGTGGAACTGCGGGTCTCGGACGTCTGTCTGCACTCCGGTACGGCCGTGCTGATCGCCACCCTCGTGCGCGCCCTGGTGGAGACCGCCGCGCGTGAGTGGCGGGCCGGCGGGGAACCGCTGGACCACAGCGTGAGCCTGCTGCGGCTGGCCGACTGGCAGGCGGCCCGCGCCGGGCTGACCGGTGAGCTCCTGCACCCCGCGACCATGCGGCGCATGCCCGCGGAGTCCGTCGTACGGGCCCTGCTGGAGCACGTCGAGGCGGCCCTCGACGGCACCGGTGACCTGGAGCGGGCCCGCGCGGCGTGCCGTGAGCTGCTGCGTGACGGCAACGGTGCGCAGGTGCAGCGCGAGCTGATGGAGCGCACGGGCAGTCTGCGTGACGTCGTCACCGGGTGCGTGCGTCACACGCAGGGGTGAGACGTGCCGTGCTCCCCGAGGGGGGCGCGGGTCAGAGGATCAGGACGAGGACGTAGGCCAGGAAGAAGGCCACGACCAGGATCACCAGGACCATGATCACGGTCAGCGGCGCCTTGGCCCAGCCCCTGATCGGATCGCGGGTCTCGCGCGGCAGCGCCTCGGGCATGCAGGGCACGCCGCCGCCGGGCTCCAGGCCGGTGCTGCGCTCGGGACCGGGACCGTCGTGGCTCATGTCCTCGGGTCCCCCGATCACGGCGAGATCACCAGTCGATCCACTTCCGTGTTAGCCGACCCCGAAGGGTCCCGCCTGGACTACATTCGAGCACCGCCGATGACGGTACCCGTCGGCAAGGTCACACCCCGTACTTACAGGAGCAGTGCATGCGCGACCTCGCCCTCGCTCCACCGGCCGTCCCGCCCCTGACCGGCGGGCTCGCCGACAGTGTGTTCGAGATGGCGGACCGCGAGCCCACCCGGCCGGTGCTCGCGCGCCGCGCCGACCCGGCCTCCGGGACCTGGGAGGAGGTGACGGCGATCGAGCTGCGCGACGAGGTGGTGGACGCGGCCAAGGGCCTGATCGCTTCGGGCATCGCGCCCGGTCACCGCGTGGCCATCATGGCGCGCACCCGGTACGAGTGGACGGTCCTGTGCTACGCGCTGTGGGCGGTGGGCGCCGAGGTCGTCCCGGTGTACCCGACGTCGTCGCGCGACCAGGTGGAGTGGATCCTGCGGGGCTCCGGCTGCGTGGCCGTGGTGGTCGAGGACGAGCAGGGCGTGATGACGGTCGGCTCGGTGTGCGCGGCGCTTCCCCTGCTGCGGCACGTGTGGCAGCTGGACGCGGGCGCGCTCCGGGAGCTGGCGGTGCGCGGACAGAACGTGCCGCGCACCACGGTCGACTCGATGCGCCGCATCGTGCTGCCGGACTCCACGGCCGTGATCGCCTACACCTCCGGCACGACCGGCCACGCCCTGGGCTGCGCCCTGAGCCACCGCAACCTCGCCGGCCCCTGCGACACGCTGCTGGCTGGCTGGGGGCACACGGCGGCGGCGCCCGGCGAGCAGGGCTCGGTGCTCGCGTTCCTGCCCTTCTCCCACGTGTACGGGCTGATGATCCAGGGCCTGTGCGTGCGCGGGGGCCTGCTGATGGGTCACCATGCCGATCTGGGCGGGGAGGCGCTGTGGTCCGCGCTGCGCTCCTTCCGGCCCACGTACTTCTACGCGGTCCCGTCGGTCTTCGAGAAGATCTACAAGAACTTCCTGCGCACCGCGCAGCAGGCGGGTCACGGCGGACTGTTCGAGCGGGCGGCCGGGACGGCGCGGGACTTCGCCGCGGCCCTGGAGCGCCAGCGGCTCGGCCGGGGCCGCGGACCCGGTTTCGACCTGAGGCTGCAGCACGCCCTGTACGAGCGGACGGTCTACCGCCGGCTGCGGGCGGCCCTCGGCGGCCGGGCGCGGCGGGCCCACTCCGGCGGCTCGCCCCTCAGCCGCGACCTGTCCCTCTTCTACGAGGGCATCGGCATCTACGTGCACGACGGGTACGGCCTGACCGAGACGGCCGGCGGGGTCACGATGCAGCCGCTGGGCAGGGAGAAGTCGGGGACCGTGGGCACGGCCCTGCCGGGCACGGAGATCCGGGTGGCCGGGGACGGCGAGATCCTGGTGCGCGGCCCGTCGGTGTTCCAGGGGTACGTGGGCGACGCGGCGGCGACCCGGGCCGCGCTGCGCGGGGGCTGGCTGGCGACCGGGGACCTGGGACAGCTGGACTCCGAGGGCTACCTGACGATCACCGGCCGCAAGAAGGACGTCGTCGTCACCAGCAGCGGCAAGAGCGTGGCGCCGGCCGCGCTGGAGCAGCGTCTGCGGATGCACCCGCTCATCCACCAGGCGGTGGTCGTGGGCGACAACCGGCCGTGCGTGGGTGCCCTGATCACACTGGACCCGGAGTTCCTGGCGCACTGGCGGGCCGCGCTGGCGCTGCAGGGCGAGATGCGCGAGGCGCGGGAGGAGAACGCGCTGCGCGAGGAGGTCGCGCGGGCCGTGGCCGCCGCCAACAGCGCGGTGTCGCGGTCGGAGTCGATCCGGGTGTTCCGGGTGCTGCCCGAGCCGTTCGACGTCACCAACGGGCTGCTGACGCCGTCGATGAAACTGCGCCGGGACGAGATCGTGCGGCGCTACGCCGCCGAGATCGACATGATGTACGCCTCACGCGGGCGTCCCGGCAGGCCGGGCACTCCCGACGACCCGGCGAAAGCGGACGATTCAGACAGCGTGTTCCGCTGAGCGCACGCCCGGACGCGTAGGCCTCGTCCCCTCGGGAACACGCAACGGTGGTGACGCAAGAGAAGGGACGACAGCCCTGACGCCAGCTCTCGCTGACGCCCGGGCCGGAAAGGCGATATGTCAACCGAGCCGCGTGGGGACGACGCCCTGACCTCCGAGGAGATCCCAAGCCGCACGAACAGCTTCGTGGGCGAGCCGCGTGACGTGACGGGAGCACGGCTGGCCGCGGAGGAGTTCCTGCGCGACCTGGCACGCTCCTCGCCGCCCTTCGCCCCCGAGTACTGGGACGACATCCTGCTGGTGGTGACGGAACTGGCCGCCAACGCCGTCCAGTACGCGCCCGGTCCGTTCGCCCTGCGGATGCGCCGGACGTTCGACGGGGTGCATGTGATCCTGCACGACACCAGCACCGCGGAACCCTCGCCCCGCCCCTTCGATCCGCGCAGCGGCGGAGGCGGCATCGGATGGCACCTGATCCACACGCTGTGCGACCAGGTGAGCGTGGTGACCGACGACCACGGCAAGGACGTGCACGTGTTCCTGCCCTGGTGAGACGGGAGCGTCACGGGCGCGAGGCGCCCGTGAGCCGCTCAGACCGTGGCCGTCTCCCGCGGCGGCAGCCTGTGGTAGTAGTCACCCACGGCCCGCAGGTACTCCGGGTCCCTGGTCTCGCTGTCGGTCTGGAAGCGGGGGGCCGCCTTGGCGTCCGACCTGGTGCAGGCCAGTGTGACCTGCTGGGCCTGCACGTCTATTCCGGTGACGACCCCGGCCGGCACCAGGACGCTGCGGCCGAACACCCAGACCCCGGTGTCGACGACCAGGTGCCGCAGGCCCTGCGGGGCGGCCTCCCGGTCCACGTGACCGATCGTTCCGTCGGTGGCTGCGACGGTGTAACCGGTCAGGTCCTGCCCTTCGACGTGACCGCTGTCCGGTGTGTAGGCCCAGATTCTGTCGATGGTCACGCTGCTCCATCCTCCCTGGCGGTGTGCGGATCGCTCGGCGGACGGCTCCCGCCCGCGCTGCTCCACAGCACCAACTACCCTGCTGCCGCACGCGCATTCGGTGTACGCGCAGCCGGCCCGGGGAACCGCGCGGGAAGAACCCGTCCGGATCGGTCGGCATGGACCGGGATTTCGGGGGTAATCGCGGGGGCGCGGTGAAAACCGAGCCGGGCGGCGAAGGGAGGCCCATGAGACACGCCCGCCGAGCCCGCGACACGACCGGCATCGCCCCGCACCCCCGTCACCCCCAGAGGTGACCAGCCCAGGCCGTAGCACTTTGTTGGAGGTACCCGTGCCCCTCGCCCAGAACCCGCTGTCCGTGGAAGTCGAACTGCCCCGGGAGGACGTGGCCCTGATCACGGTCGACGGCTACCTGGACGTCGACACCGCGACCGAGTTCCAGGCCCATCTGGCCAACCAACTCCACCACGGCCGACGCCACTTCCTGCTCGACCTCTCGTCCGTCCCCTTCATGGACTCGTCGGGGATGAACATCATCCTGCGCGTGTACCAGGAGACCCGCGGCGACGCCGGCAGCGTGCACGTCATCCGCCCGACGCCGGCCGTGCGGCGCATCCTCGATCTGACCGGCGTGAGCATCACCGTGCCGATATCGGACAACGTCGAGGAGGCCCTGGCCCGTGTCGACGCGGGTCCGGTGACCCCCGGGGAGCCGGGGGAAGGCGACCTCTGACCCCTGGGCGTCCCCCGGGGCACGGCGCCGTCCGCGACCGGCCGCCGATGCCCACGCTTCGCCCTGCGCGCACGCCCCGGGGCCGGCCGCCGCACGCGGACGGCGGCGGGGTCACACCGCCGTTCCCCCGCACCGGCAACCCCGCCCGGGATCCGGTGTCGTGCGAGGTCGGCGCATGGTTAGAGTTGGCGCCCGGCAAGTGTCACTCGGCCTCTCGTTGCCTGAAGCGGGCTCGGTCGACGCAGCGCGGATGAGGAGAGAAGCAGGTGCCGGAGCACGAAACGGACGGACAGCTCGCCACGCCGACGCAGGAGGTCAGGGACTTCCTGCACCGCCGGCGGGAACAGATCGCCCAGCGGTGGGCGGCCGAGCCTCTGTTCCGTACCGTGTTCTCCGTCTCTCGCGACGAGGCGCTGGAAGCGGGCAAGGTCGTGGTGGACGCGCTGGCCCAGGTGGCCGACTCGGGCCACGTCGAGGACCCGGACGCCGCGGGGTTCAGCGGGGTGCGCGAGCAGCTGGCCCTGATGGGCGCCGCCCGCTCCCGCGCCGGACTGTCCACCACCCAGGTCTCCACCGAGCTGGCCGCGCTGCGCCCGCCCGTGGAGAACCTGCTGGCCGCCGATCTGGAGCAGGCGCCGTCCGAGCACCTGCGGGCGTCCTCCACGGCACTGACCGTGCTGATGGGCACCCTGCGGCTGGTGGCGATGCAGGCGGCGCTCAGCGAGTGGCAGGCGCTCAGCGACCGGCAGCGGCTGCAGCTGATGGAGGTCGCCACGCCCGTCATCCGGCTCTGGGACGGCATCGTGGCCGTGCCGCTCATCGGCACGCTCGACAGCGCCCGCAGCCAGGTGGTGATGGAGACGCTGCTGAACGCGGTCGTCGACCAGCACGCCCGGTTCGCGATCCTCGACATCACCGGGGTGCCGACGGTCGACTCCCTGGTCGCCCAGCACCTGATGAAGACGGTGGCCGCGGCGCGGCTGATGGGCGCCGAGTGCATCGTCTCGGGCATCCGGCCCGCCATCGCCCAGACCATGGTGCACCTCGGTCTGGACCTCGACGTCATCACCCGCGCGAGCCTGTCCGACGCGCTGGGCTACGCGCTGCACCGGCTGGGTGCGGACATCGTGAACCCCGGTGCGGGTCAGCGGTGAGCGAGGCGTACTCCCGTCCCGTCACGGGCCACGTGCCGGTCCTGCGGCTCGGCGACGTCCTCCTGATCACGCTGCAGGGGGACCTGCACGACAGCACCGCGCAGCAACTGCAGCAGGACCTCGCGGAGACCATCTCCCGCACGGGCGTCCGCGGGGTCCTCATCGACATCTCCGGTGTCGAGATCGTCGACTCGTTCCTCGGCCGGGTACTGGCCGAGATCGCCGCGCAGGCCAAGCTGCTGGCCGCGCGGACCGTGGTCGCCGGCATGCGCCCGGCGGTCGCCATCACCCTGGTCGAACTGGGTCTGACGCTGCCGGGGCTGGGCACCGCCCTCAGCACCGAGGCGGGCATGGAGATGCTCACGCGCCAGGCCCCGACCGTACGTCCCGGCGGCCCGCGTCAGGAGACTCCGTGATGCACACCGCCGCGGGCGTCGAGGCCTGCCTGCCCATCCGGTCCGACATGGACCTGGTGTGGGTGCGGCAGCACGTGCGGCAGGCCGCCGCCCTGCTCGGCTTCGGGCTGGTCGACCAGACGAAGCTGGTCACCGCGGCCAGCGAGCTGGCCCGCAACACCCTCGTGCACGGCGGGGGCGGACGGATGGAGGCGAGGCAGGTCAGCCGCCCGGGCGCACAGGGACTTCGGCTGTCCTTCACCGACGAGGGGCCCGGCATCACCGACCTCGACCAGGCACTCAGCGACGGGTACACCTCCGGCGGCGGGCTGGGCATGGGGCTGAGCGGGGCGCGGCGTCTGGTGCACGACTTCGCCATCGACAGCACGCCGGGCGCCGGCACCACCGTGCGGGTCACCTGCTGGGTCGGGCAGCCGCCCCGGCCGCGCGAGGAGGCCTGATGCCGCGCGTGTGGGACGTCCCTGTGCGCGACGCGACGCGGGTGCGCGACGCGCGGGTCGCCGCCGAGGAGGCGGCCGCGATGGCCGGGCTGGACGAGCGGCGCACGGCCGCCGCGGCGCTGGTCGCGACGGAGCTCGCGACGAACCTGCTCAAGCACGCCGACGGCGGGCAGGTCCTCATCGACATCGTGGACGCGCCCGCGCTGCGGCCGGACCGGCAGCAGCCCCGGGTCGTGCAGATCACGGCGATCGACCACGGTCCCGGGATGTCCGACGTCCGCGCGGCCGTGCGCGACGGCTATTCCACCACCCGCTCCCTCGGGGCGGGTCTGGGGACCTGTCGGCGTCTGGCCGACGACTTCGGCCTGCACAGCACGGCGGGCCGCGGCACGGTGGCGGTGGCCCGCTTGGGCGCGACGCCCCGGAGCGGCGACGCGATCGCGCCGCGGGACCGGGCCGGCACGTCCGTGCCCGCGAGTGCTCAGGAGGCTCCCCCGTGGTCCGGGAGCGCGGCACGCGGCGGCGGGGCGCGGCCGGGCCGTGCCGGGCCGGACGGCTCCCCGGCCGAGGTGCCGGCCTGCGGCGCCCTCACGGGCCACGCGGCGGTCGGCGGTGACGAGCTCGGGACGGCGAGGCCGCCCGGCGGTCTCGCCGCGCCTCCCGCGCCGGTGCACCGGACCGGGTCGCGGCCCGCGTCGGCGCCCCCGTTCCCGGACGGCGCCGCCGCCCGGACCCCGCCGCCGCACGATCCGCCGCCCACCACCGGCACGGCCGCCGACCAGGCCGTTCCGGCGCAGAACGGTCCGGTGCCCCTCGCCGGTGTCCGCGCCGGTGGGGTGAACATCCCCTACGGCGGAGCCGAGTACTCGGGTGACGCCTGGACGTGGGTGCGGGCCGGTGACAGGGTGACGCTGATGCTGGCCGACGGGCTCGGACACGGGCCGGAGGCCGCGCGGGCCTCGTCGGCCGCGATCGCGGCAGTGCACCGGTGGGCCCACCTCTCCCCCGCAGCGGCCCTGGGCAAGCTCCACGACGCGCTGCAGAGCACCCGGGGGGCAGCCGTCGCCGTGGCGCAGCTCGACCTCGCCGCCGGCCTGCTGCGATTCGCGGGCATCGGCAACGTCGGGGCGCGGCTGCGCACGGGCGGCTGCTGGCGTCCCCTGCTGTCACGGCCCGGCATCGTGGGCGTGCACCGGCCCTCCACCCTGCGCGAGGAGGAGGCGGACTGGGGGCCCGACCGGCTGCTGATCCTGCACACCGACGGCCTGCCCAGCCGCTGGACACCCCCGTCGGACGCCGGTGTGCCCACGGCCGACCCGGCCGTCACGGCAGCCGTGACGATACGGGACGCGAGCAGTCCTGTCCTCCCGGTGCGGGACGACACCGCCGTGGCCGTGCTGACTCCGACACCGCCGGAACGCCCATGATGCGCACTTGGCAGATCACCACCGTCACCGACGCGGCCCGCGCCCGCATCTCCCTCGCGCGCCTGGCCGCCGCGTACGGGGTGCCCACCCTGGAACGGACGCGGCTCGCCGCCGACCTCAGCGCCCACCTGCGGCAGTGCCTCACCAAGGGCGGCACCTGGCTGCTCACCCTGAACTTCGCGGGGTCCCCGACGGAGGAGGGGCTGCTGCACGCCGTGGTGACCCCGTCGGCGGAGGCCGCGTCCGCCGGGGAGCCGCCGTGGGAGGTCACGGTCACCTGCCCCGAGGCGGCCGAGGCCGCGGAGGCCGGCACCGTCGCCGAGGACCCCGCCGCGCTGGCCGAGGCGCTGCTCGGCGCCGACGAGGACACCGCCGTGGTGCTGGACAAGCTCACCGAGCAGGAGGACCTGGTCGCCTTCCACCGCGAGGAGCTGTACCAGACCAACCAGGGCGTGCTGGCGCTGCACGCCGAGCTGGACGCGGCCGGCCGGGCCCAGCGCGAGGCCTTCGCCGCCGAGCGCAGCGCACGCAACGAGGCGGAGAGCGCCCGCCGCCGGCTGACGTTCCTCGCGGACGCGAGTGCCGTGCTGACGGCCTCGCTCAACCACGAGGAGATCGTGCGCCGGCTGCCGGACCTGCTGGTCCCGGAGTACGCCGGCAGCGTCGACGTCTGGCTGTTCGAGCAGGACGAGGACCGGGACCGCTCGACACCGCACGCGGCCGCCGCTGTCGTGGCGGCCCGCACCGGGCGGCCCCAGTACGCCGCGGACCACCCGGGCAACCTGCCCGGCGTCGACGACCAGCCGCCCTCGGCCCTGCGCCCGGACCGGCCGCTGCTGTGCGTCCCGCTGCCGACCAGGCGGGCGCCGCTGGGTGTGCTCACGCTGACGCCGCCCGGTGCGCGCTGGGACCCGGACGACGCGGTGATGCTGATCGAGCTCACCCGGCGGGCCAGCATCGCGATCGACAACGCCCGGCGCTTCGAGCACAACCGTGACATCGCCGAGACGCTGCAGCGCGCCCTGCTCACGGACCTGCCGGCCACCCCCGGGCTGAGCCTGGCCGCACGGTACCTGCCCGCCACCTACGGGCTGAACATCGGTGGTGACTGGTACGACGCGTTCCGCCAGCGCGACGGCGGGCTCATCACGGTCATCGGCGACGTGACCGGGCACGGTCTGCACGCGGCGGTGATGATGAGCCAGCTGCGCACCGCGCTGCGGGCCTACGCCGTGGACGGTGACAGCCCGGGCCGGCTGCTGACCCGGCTGCACCGGTTCCTGCACCACCTGCAGCCGGACCTGTACGCCACGGCCGTGATCGCCCGGTTCCACCCGGACGAGCCGTCCACGCTGACCTGGGCCGCCGCGGGCCATCCGCCGCCCGTGCTGCGCCTGCCCGACGGGACCGTGCGCACCCTCGACGCCAAGCCCGGCGCCATGCTCGGCATCCCCCTCACGCAGGAGATCGCCGACCACACCGAGGAGCTGCCGCCCGGCTCGACGCTCGCGCTGTACACGGACGGGCTGGTGGAGCGGCGCGCACAGGGCATAGACCCGGGCATCGAGCGGCTGGCGACGGCGCTCGGCCGGTTCCGTTCCCAGGAGCTGGACGCGGATCTGGAGAGCGCGGCGGACCGGCTCCTGCACCCGCTGCTGAGCGATTCCCAGCGCGACGACGACGTGTGCCTGCTGCTGTGTCATCTCCACGGGGACGCGCCCGGTTCCGACGCACGGTCCTGACGCCCGGCCCCGACACCCGGTCCGGCCGGGGCACGCGGGCACGCGTTCTTCACTCCCGCCCGGTGCTTTTCGGCCACCGGGCGGGCATGGTGGTGATCGACGCGTTCGTCTGCCTGCCAACGTCCGGCTGGCGTACCCCTCGGGCACGCGGTAGATCCGAAGGGTGCGAACCGGCGATCCAGGGGCAGTCGGAAGGCGTTCGAGGCAGACCGCCTGGAGCCGCAGAAAGGGATGAACACCGTGACACGACCCAGGATCCTGGTGGTTGGCGCAGGCTTCGCCGGTGTGGAGTGCGTCCGCCGTCTGGAACGGAAACTCTCCCCGGACGAGGCGGACGCCACCCTGGTGACGCCGTTCGCCTACCAGCTGTACCTTCCGCTGCTCCCCCAGGTCGCCTCCGGCGTGCTGACGCCGCAGTCGATCGCCGTCTCCCTGCGCCGCAGCAAGCGGTACCGCACGCGGATCATTCCGGGCGGCGCCATCGGCGTCGACCTGAAGGCGAAGGTCTGCGTCATCCGAACCATCACCGACGAGATCGTCGACGAGCCGTACGACCACATCGTGCTCGCCCCCGGCAGCATCACCCGGACCTTCGACATCCCCGGCCTCACGGAGCACGCGTTCGGGATGAAGACGCTCGCCGAGGCGGCGTACATCCGCGACCACGTCATCTCGCAACTGGACCTGGCCGACGCGAGCCAGGACCCGGCCGAGCGGGCCTCGCGGCTGCAGTTCGTGGTGGTCGGCGGCGGCTACGCCGGCACCGAGACGGCCGCGTGCCTGCAGCGCCTGACGCACGCCGCCGTCAAGCGCTACCCGCGGCTGGACCCGGGGCTGATCAAGTGGCACCTGATCGACATCGCGCCGAAGCTGATGCCGGAGCTCGGCGAGAAGCTCGGCAGCAGCGCGCAGGAGATCCTGCGCCGGCGGGGCATCGAGATCTCCCTGGGCACGTCCATCGCGAAGGCGGGCCCCGAGGAGGTCACCTTCACCGACGGGCGGGTCGTCCCGACCCGCACCCTCATCTGGACCGCGGGCGTCGTCGCCAGCCCCCTGATCGCCACGCTGGGCGCGGAGACCGTCAAGGGGCGGCTCGCGGTCGCCGCCGAGCTGAACCTGCCCGGCAGCGACGGGGTGTTCGCGCTCGGCGACTCGGCCGCCGTGCCCGACCTGGCCAAGGGCGACGGGGCGATGTGCCCGCCCACCGCGCAGCACGCGCTGCGGCAGGGCAAGCACGTCGCGGACAACGTCATCGCGTCGCTGCGCGGTCAGCAGATGCAGCCGTACGTCCACAAGGACCTCGGGCTCGTCGTCGACCTCGGCGGCACCGACGCGGTCTCCAAGCCGCTGGGCGTGGAACTGCGGGGCCTGCCCGCCCAGGCCGTGGCCCGCGGCTACCACTGGTCGGCGCTGCGCACCAACGTCGCCAAGACCCGGGTGATGACGAACTGGCTGCTCAACGCCGTGGCCGGTGACGACTTCGTCCGGACGGGGTTCCAGGCCCGCAAGCCCGCCCGGCTGAAGGACTTCGAGTACACCGACGCCTATCTCTCGCCGGAGCGGGTGCGGGCGCACGTCGAGGGGACCGACCGGCTGGAGTAGCGGGACCGCTCGGGACCTTCCGCTCGGGGCATGACATGCTGAGACGCGGATCTTGGTGTGGATGAGTCGGGAGAGAGTGCGGCGGCGTGAGTGCGGCGGGACGCTCGGTGCGGACACGACTGCGGGACCGGATCGCGGCGAACGATCCCGGACTGCTGCGTCTGACGGCCGGGTTGCGGACTGTCGGCGCCATCGCCCTCACCCTGGCCCCGCTCTCCCTGTTCACGGAGGATGTGCGCCTGCTGGTGGCGGGGGCCATGGCGGCGATGGTCGCCACCTTCGCCATCCAGGAGAAGCAGCCCGCCGCGCAGGCCGTGACCCTCGCGCTGGGGCTGCCGGTGGCGCTGGCCTCGGTGAGCCTGGGCGCGGTGCTCCACACACGGCTGGTCGTCGGCGACGTCTTCTTCGTGCTGCTGATCTTCAGCGCGGTCTACGGCCGCCGGTTCGGCGACCGGGGCACCGCGCTGGGGCTGATCGGCTTCCAGGTCTACTTCCTGTCCCTGTTCGTCGGCGCGACCCCCTCGGAGCTGCCCGCGCTGTACGGCGCCATGGCCCTGGCGTTCGCCTCCAGTGCCGTCCTGCGGTTCGCGGTCGTGCCGACGACGCCCCCGGGTGTCCTGACGCGGCTGCGGCAGGCCTTCCGGGCCCGGCTGGCCCAGCTGGTGTCGGCGCAGATCGAGCTGCTGGACGCCGCCGCCGAGGACATGGACAGGGCGCTCCAGGCCCTGCGCGACGGCACCGCCCGGCTGCACGAGACGGCCATGATGATCCAGGGGCGACTGGAGGAGGGCACCCCGGACGAGGCCGCGGCCAGGCTGGTGCAGCGCCGGATCGCGGACGCCGAGATCGCCGCCGAGCGGCTCGGCCTGCTGCTGCTGACGGCGCGCAGCGCCGAACGGGCCGACACCCTCACCCTGCACCTGCCGGGCGCCCCCGCCCCCTCCCCGGCCGGGCCCGCCGTGCCCGACGAGGCCACGGCGACGCTCCGCCGGGACCTGCGGGCGCTGCACGCCCTGGTGCTGCGCACCGGAAGCGGTGACACGGGCACCGGGCTGGCGCAGGTGCGCAACCGGCTCCTCGGCTACCGGGACGAGGAGAACCTGCCGTCCGCGCCGGCGGCCGTCCAGGACGTCTTCCGCGGCATCGGCGAGGCCGCCCGGGCGGTGATGGGGCTGCGGGTCGCGCTGGACGGTCCGCAGGACGAGTCGGACGACACCCCGGCCACGGCCCGCTCCCGCGAGGAGCTGGACGCCGAGGAGGCCGCGATCGACGGCACCGGCGAGGAGGCGCGGCCGGAGGAGCAGACGGGTCTGCACCGCCCCACGACCCGTGCGGCGGTGCAGGTCGCCGTCGGGTCCTCGCTGGCCATCGTGGGCGGCGAGCTGCTGTCCACGCAGCGCTGGTACTGGGCGGTGCTGACGTGCTGGATCGTCTTCATCAACACGTCCTCGACGGGCGAGATCCTGGTCAAGGGCTACCGGCGGCTGCTGGGGACCGTCTTCGGCGTGGTGGCGGGCATCGTCCTGGCGGGGCTCGTCGGGCAGCACACCTGGACGGCCTTCGCGCTGGTGCTGGTGCTGATCTTCGCGATGTTCTACTCGGCGCCGCTGTCGTACACGCTGATGTCGTTCTTCGTCACCGCCATGCTGGGGCTGCTGTACACGCTGCTGCACACCTACAGCTGGGAGGTGCTGCTGCTGCGCGTGGAGGAGACGGCGCTCGGTGCGGCGTGCGGGGTGGTCGCGGCGGCGCTGGTGCTGCCGGTGCAGACCGACCGCCGGACGAACGAGCTGCTCGGCACGGTGCTGGAGCGGCTGGCCGATGTCACCGAGGCCGCGGTGGGGCAGCTGAGCGGCGGGCCGGCCGACGAGCTGCTGGACAAGTCGCGCGACCTGGACCAGGCCCTGGCCGATCTGCGGGCCGCCACCCAGCCGCTGACCCACCCGGTCACGCCGCTGCGTTCCCGGCGCGACACGGCCCGGTACGTGGTGGCGCTGCTGGAGACGTGCGCGTACCACGCGCGCACCCTGGCGGCGACCGCCGAACTGCTGCCGACGCATCCGTCGATCGCGGCGGACCCGCGGCTGCGCGGGGCGGCGGGGCGCACCGTGCGCAACATCGAGGCGACCGCGGCCCGGGTCGCCGACGCGCACGCGGACGCGACGGTGGAGACCGGGCCGAGCATCGCCTCGCTGCTGGGGTCCGACGCCGGGACGCCGCGCTACGGGCGGATCACCGACCGGGTGCTGCGGCATCTGGAGCGGCTGGACGAGGCCGTGGTGGGCCTCGCCCGGCCGCTGGGGGTGCCGGTGGCGGAGCCCCGGGCCTGAGGGCCGTGAGGGCCGCCGCCCGTCAGAAGTCCGTGGGCAGGCCGCTCACCTCGGCGATGCCGCGCAGTTCCTCGGTCTGCCGGTGCCGTTCCTTGATGTAGTCGGCTATCTCGCCGAGGCGGTCCGGGTCGGAGGCGGTGGCCGCGTCCGTGACGATGCGGACCGGGCCCGCGTCGTCCACGGTCAGTTCGACCACTTCGTTGTCCAGGCGTCCGGTGACGGCGGTCGCGATGACGAGGGCCACCTCGTCGCGGACCTCCTGGGGGAGTTCGTCGCCGTCCCCCGAGTCGAGCGCGAAATCGAGGCTGGACAGGCGTTCCTCGTCGATCGCCTCGAGGACCGGTTCCACCACACGCATCAGGAGGCGGTAGTCCTCCGTGTCCATCCGGATGCGCAGGAGGTCCAGGTACACGTCCACGGGCCGGCCGTCGCCATGCGGAATCTCGGAATCGCTCATGTGCACCGTGTTCCCCGCCCGGCGCGGCTCAGACGCGGCGCCAGCGGGCCATGGCGAAGGAGAACACTCCGAACAGCACCAGACCGGCCGCGACACACACCAGCAGCCATGGACCGAGCGGCGTCCCGGCGAGCGTGCGCAGGGTGTCGTCCATGCCCTTGGCCTGGTCCGGGTCGTAGGCGATCGCGGCGCGGACGGCGAAGACGCCGGCCGCGGCGAACACCAGCCCGCGGGCGGCGCCGCCGGCCACGCCGGTGACGTCCACCAGCTGCAGCGTCCGGCGGCTCGTCCGTCCCAGCCGGAGCTTGTCGTGGTACTTGCGCCGCACCGCCCGGTAACCGATCCAGCAGCCGGCGGCGACGATCGCGACACCGGCGGCGCCGACCAGCCACCGGCCGGCGGGTATCTCCATGAGCCGTGCGGTGGCGTCCCGGGACTGGCGGTCGCTGGACCCGCCGCCGCTCTGATGCCGGGTGGCGGCGAACGACAGGACGGAGTAGGCGACCACGGAGTAGAACACGCAGCGGACCGCCGCCAGCAGCCGTTTGCGCGGCTTGCGGCCGTCCGGTCCGGTGGAGCCGAAGAGGGTCTCGGACAGCCGCCACAGGGCCATGCCGACGAGGCCGATGCCCAGCGCCCACAGCAGGACGGCGCCGAACGGCTTGTGGGACAGCTCCGCCAGCGCTCCCCCGCGGTCGGCCTGCCGCCCCGTGTCCCCGAAGGCGATCTGCAGGGCGAGCGCGCCGACGAGCAGATAGATCACGCCCCGGGCGGTCAGTCCCGCCCGGGCCGCGCCCTCGGTCACCGAGCCCCGTGCCGCACGCCGGGCCAGGAACCCACCGCGTCGTGCCATCGCACTCGTGTTCATTTCATCCTCCCGGCTCTGCGGATGCCCCGGCTGGGCGGCCGCACACCCGGCGCGGAGCCCACGGACCTGGGGGTTCCGGTTGACGCGGGGGTCCGTCCGCCCGGCGCACGCGGGGACGAGGGCCGCTGAGCCTTCGTCAGGCGCGGCGCAGCAGCGGTCCGCTGCTCGCGCGGCCGAGGGCGTGCAGGTGCTCGGGGGCGTCGAGGACCACCGTGCGGTCGTGCCAGGTGAGCCGGCGGCCGGCCTGGCCGCCCACGGTGTCCAGGGCCTTGGTCTGGGCGGCCGTCAGTCCGTGCAGGGGCCTGGCCAGGTGGGCCGAGACCACCCCGATGGACAGCCCCGAACCGGTCGTGAGCGGGACGCTGTGACAGGCCCTGCTGCCCGCCGCGAGGATGGCCGCCCGGGCGGGTTCGCTGAACACCGGGTCGCTCTCCACGTCGTGGACGGTGACCTGGGAGACGTCCCGGGCGGCCTGCGCGCAGGACGTGCCGTCCTCGTCGACGAAGGCGAAGAAGTCGACGAAGTCGGCCATGAGCCCGGTGTGCCGCTCGATGCGCAGGCCGCCCCCGGCCGGGTCGGAGAGCTGGACGTTGCCCATGTCGGTACCGGCCACCGCGAGGGTGCTGCCGAGCACCGCCTTCAGGACCGCCCCGCGGCTGCCGGATCACGACCGGTGGGCCGCCGCGAAGGTGAGAGCGCGTTCCGGCCTCCGGACCCGGCGCGGGAACCACAGCGGCTCCCGGTGGTCGGGGCGCGGGACGCTGACCAGGGCCCCGGCCAGCGTCCGCACCTTGACGTCGTACCGCTGCGACGCCCGCTGCAGCAGGGCGAAGGCGCTCTCCGCGTCGGGCAGGGCATGAGCGGTCCCGCAGCATGCCCCGCGCCTGGGAGATCGGTGGGTACACACGGGCCGGGCCCGCAGGTCCCGCACCTGGGCGCGCAGTCGCTCCGGTGCGCCCTCGTCCTCGGCGGCCGGTTCCCGCCCCGCGATGGACATGAGACTTCGAGCTCCTCCGTGATGTGACGCGGTCCCTCGTGTGACGCGAGCGGGTCCGGCCGGCGGCTGCCGCCGGCCGGACCCCTGCTCCGCCTCGTCTTCCCCGCCGCCTCACGCGCAGACGCGGCTCAGGCGTTCCCCGTGGCCACCAAGGTCTGCTTCGCCAAAGGCTGCTCGGGGACCCGGGAAGCGGTCTCGCGGGCCGGTGCGGGTGCGTCCGCGAGCCACCGGTGAGCCGCCTCGAGGGCGCGCAGGACGTCCCGGGTGCCGGTCGACACGCACAGCGTGTACGCCAGGTCGCGTGCCCGCGGGCTCTCCTCGGCCGGTGCGGCACCGGCTTCGGCGGCCGAGAGCGCCTCGTATGCGTCGACGAGACGGCGCAGCACATCGGGATGGGGCCTCAGCATGTCGTTCGCTCCAAAGGGGTCGGGTGGTCAGGCCGTGGTGGAAGAGCCGCCGGTGCCCCGGGCGGTGCGCTGTCCCAGGACCTCGTCGCGCACGCGGGCGCAGCTGCGGGTGATGAGCCGGGAGACGTGCATCTGGGAGATGCCCAGCCGGTCGGCGATGCGGCTCTGGGTCATGTCCTCGAAGAAGCGCATGTAGAGGATGGCCCGTTCGCGTTCCGGCAGGCGGCGCAGGCCTTCCTTGGCGGACTCGCGGTCGACCACGGTGTCGTAGGACGAGTCGGCGCCGCCGAGGGTGTCCGCGAGGCTGTAGCCGTCGTCGTCGGCGGAGAGTTCGGCGTCCAGCGAGAGCGTGCTGAAGCTGTCCAGGGCCTCGAGTCCGGCGCCGACCTCTTCCTCGGTCAGGCCGGCGTGGGCGGCGATGGCGGCCACCGAGGGCTCGGGGCTGCCCGGGTTATGGGTGAGTTCCCGGCGCGCGACGCGCACCTTGTTGCGCAGTTCCTGCACGCGGCGGGGAACCCTCAGGGCCCACATGCGGTCCCGGAAATGGCGCTTGACCTCGCCGGTGATGGTGGGGACGGCGTAGCTCTCGAAGGCTCCCCGGCTCACGTCGAACCGGTCGACGGCCTTGACGAGGCCCAGGGCGGCCACCTGGCGGAGGTCCTCGATCGACTCGCCGCGGTCGCGGAAGCGGCCGGCGATGCGGTGAGCCATGGGCAGCCACAGCGTGACCAGTTCGTCGCGAACGGCTTCCCGCTCGGGTCCTTCCTCCAGTTCCGCCATGCGGGTGAAGAGGGCTGCGGTGTCGGGCGCGTCGTCGTGACGCCGCTTGGGGGCGGTGGTCGTCGGTGCGGGCGTGCCGGGACGGTGGGTGGGCGTATCGATGAGCATGCGGATTCGCTCCTGAACAGTGGTTTCAGGGATTGACCGCGGGAACGAGTCCGCCCGGATCGCCTGGAGGGCCTCCGGGGCGGATACACCGCTCCCGCTGGCGCGCCTCCGGTCCGAAGCACGAAACTGCGTCTGCCCTGCACGCGGTGGAGCAAACTCCACTTTGCGGAGCAATCTGCCGGGAACCGTGTGCCGGCCGTCAGACCAGGGGCACGAGGGCGGTGATGCACTTGCCGCCGGCGGGCAGGTCGGACACATGGAGGTCGCGGGCGAGACGGCAGACGATGGGCCAGCCGTGGCCACCGTGCCGGGTCCGGCCGTGCGCGTCGGCCGGCGGGGCGGTCACGGGGAGCCGGTCGCTGCGGTCGCTGACCGAGACCCGGACGCCGGGGCCGTCGATGTCGACGTGGAAGTCGGTGACGCCGCCGCCGTGCAGGATCGCGTTGGTCGTCAGCTCCGAGGCGACGAGCAGCGCGTCGGACAGGGCGTCCGCGTCGCACGGGGTGTGGGTGGCGCGGCAGCGTTCCGCCACGGCGCGTGCCACGGCCCGGCGGGCCTCCGCGGGCCGGCACGGTCGGGCCCGGTCCGCACCGGGCGGCTCGACGACGGACTCGATCATGTGCTCATCGCACATTCTTCAGCTCCCTGGTAGGTCGGGGACGGAAAGCCGGGTCCGGGTCACGTTCCGTGGTCGCCTGGGCGGGTATCCCCGGGCTCACGGACCTGCCGCTTGACGACCCGTCACAGCGTCCGGGGCACGCACCTCACGAGCGCCGGGGTCCTTCTCTGCGGCTGACCTCTCGCCGCACCCGCAAACCTCCGTGACCCCCTCGCCCCCGAATACCCCCGAACGGCCGTGAGCCGGTGCCATCTCCCCGCACTGCCGGGGTAGGCGACGTGCATGACCGATGTGGTGGATTCGGATGAACTGCTGCGGCGCATCCAGCGCGCGAGGGCCTGTGCGCTGCGGGAGGAGCGCGCGTGGCGGACCAGGAGCGAGGAACTGACGGCGACCGACCCTCAGGGAGCCCGGGACGCGACCGTGCGGCGGATGTCCTACGAGGCGGTGCTCATGGTGCTGGACGAGATCCTGACCCCGGGCAAACACACCGCGCGGAGCTGAGCGGGTGCGGCTGCCCCGGTCACGCGTTCTTCGATCCGGCCGAGGGCGTGCGGGTGGCCGGTGCCGGTGCATCCGACGGCGGGGCTGGAGGCGGGCAAGCACCCCCGGCCCCGCGGGTCCGGGGCTGGAGACGGTCCGGGCGCCCTCCGGGGGCGCCCGGTGAAGTGAAACGGGTCACGCGACCCGGTCTCGGTTACGCACTCGGCAACGGAATGGTTTACCGTTCATCCATACGTGGTGACGGAGTGGACCCCCGTCGTCCCGCACCACTCCGCCCTGGCTGGTTTCCCCCGTCCAGCCAGGGCTTTCTCATGCCCGGGGAAAGCTGCTCCCGCCGAGGTGCCCGGGGCCCCGCCAGCGGCTGGAATGGGCAGAGGGAAAGGCTCAGCACCGACCCCCAGCGCAGCAGGCAACGCACCGAAGTCGACGCCCGGCGAGGAGCTCCGCATGACCAAAGCGATCAAACTCCTGACCGCCCTGCCCCCTCCCCAGCGGCAGCGTCTGGTGACGCTGGCCCGGGAGGTGTCCTTCCCCGAGGACGCGCGGATCTTCGAGTCGGGCGGCGCGGCCGACCGCTTCTGGGTCATCCGTTCCGGCGCCGTCTCCCTGGACCAGCAGGTCAACTCCCTGCAGCGGGTGACGGTGGCCAGCCTCGGCGCCGGCGACCTGCTCGGCTGGTCCTGGCTGTTCCCGCCGTACACCTGGGACTTCGGCGCGGTGGCGTTCAGCCCCGTTCGGGCCTACGAGTTCGACGCCAAGGCCGTGCTGCGGCTGTGCGAGGAGGACACCGAGCTCGGGCTGATGCTGGTGCGCAACGTCGCCGAGGTGCTGGCCCACCGGCTGGAGATGACCCGGGGCAAACTGATGGAGCAGTACACGTTGCACCGCCGCGGGGTGCTGTGAGCCGTCGGAGCCGGTGAGCGCCGCGGAGCCGTTACAACGGCTGCCGGGGCCGGCGGTACGGGCCGGCGTCAGCTTCCGGTGAGGAGCGCGACGCCCAGGACGATCATGGTGGCGGCGACCAGGCCGTCCACGACCCGCCAGGCCGCGGGCCGGGCGAGAAACCGGCCGATCATCCGTGCGCCGAAGCCGAGGGCGGTGAACCAGCACAGGCTGGCCAGCACGGCACCGATCCCGAACGTCCACCGCAGCGGGCCGTGGCCGGCGGCGACGGAACCGAGCAGGAAGACGGTGTCGAGGTAGACGTGCGGGTTGAGCCAGGTCATCGCGAGGCAGGTGAGCACGGCCCTGCGGCGCGATCCGGCGGCCTCCCCCACCGCTCGCAGCCCGGCGCCGTCCGGACGGACGACCCGGCGGGCGGCCAGGGCGCCGTAGCACAGCAGGAAGACGCCGCCGATCCAGCCGACCGCCGTCAGCGCGCCCGGCCAGGACACCACCGCCGCGCCGACCCCGCCCACCCCGAGGGCGATGAGAAGGGCGTCGGACAGGGCGCAGATGCCGACGACGGCGAGGACGGCCTGCCGACGGACGCCCTGGCGCAGGACGAAGGCGTTCTGAGCGCCGATGGCGACGATCAGGGACAGGCCGGTGCCGAAACCCGCGGCCGCGGCGGTGAGGGTGCTGGTCATGTCCTTGACGCTACGGAGAGGGCAGAATCGGGTCCAGCTAATGTTTCTTACGTATCCTCAGCAGACGTGATGTCGACCGATCTCCCGCTGGACCAGGTGCGGACCCTGCTGGCCGTCGTGGACGAGGGCACCTTCGACGCCGCGGCCGCCGCGCTGCACGTGACGCCGTCGGCGATCAGCCAGCGGGTGAAGGCGCTGGAGCAGCGCACGGGGCGGGTGCTGCTGATGCGCACCAAACCGGTGCGGCCGACCGAGTCGGGCGAGGTGCTGGTGCGGCTGGCCCGCCAGATGGCCCGGCTGGAGCACGACGCCTGCGCGGAGCTCGGGCTGAGCGGCCGCGAGCCGACCCGGGTGGCGGTGGCGGTGAACGCGGACTCACTGGCCACCTGGTTCCTGCGGGCGCTCACCCTCGTGCCGGAGGAGCTGCGGGTCTGCTTCGAGCTGCGCCGCGAGGACGAGGACCACACGGCGGCGCTGCTGCGGGAGGGCGCGGTGATGGCGGCGGTGACCTCGTCGCCGGACCCCGTGCCGGGCTGCTCGGTCCGCTCGCTCGGGCGGATGCGCTACCTCCCGGTCGCCGCGCCGGAGTTCGCCGCGCGCCGGCTCGGTGGCCACCCGGAGGAGACGCTGCGGGAGGTGCCCGTGGTGACCTTCGACCGGCGGGACGACCTCCAGGACGGTTTCGTGCGCCGGCTGACGCGGGGGCGCAGCGGCGCGAGCGCGCTGCGGCACTACGTGCCGACCTCGGAGGGTTTCGTGGAGGCCGTCGCCCTCGGGCTGGGCTGGGGTCTGGTGCCCGAGGCGCAGGCGGAACCGCTGCTGCGCGACGGCCGGCTCGTCGCCTTCACCGGGGACCGGGTGACCGACGTGCCGCTGTACTGGCAGCAGTGGAGGCTCGATTCCCCCGCGGTGGCGCGGGTGGCGGAGGCGGTCGCGGCGGCGGCAGCCGGGGCGCTAAGGTCCTGATGCGGGGCCACGGACGCCCTCCAGCCGGGCCGCGGCGCTGTCCAGCAGCATCTCCAGGGCCGTCGGATAGGCGCTGGTGAGCATGCGGGTGGCGAGCAGCGGGGCCGCCTCGGCGATCCGGGGGTGGGTGGCGGCGGGCAGGCGGGCGTAGGTCGAGCGCCACATCTCCTCGTCGGCGTGCAGCGAGGCGCTGGGCAGGGCCAGAAAAGCGGCGTCGAGCGCGGCGAGACCGAGCGTGGTGTCGATGAAGGCCTGGTAGACGCGTACCGCGTCCGGCAGGGGGAAACCCGCGGTGCGCAGGACGTCCAGGACGGCCTCGTCGGCGGCGAGCTCGTTGGCCCGGCCCGAGACCCGGCCCGCGGTGAGCACCGCCGCCTGCGGATGCTCCACGTAGGCGGCGTGGACGCGCAGCCCGAACGAGCGCAGGTCCTCACGCCAGCGGCCGGTGCGCCGCCAGCCGTCCAGGGCCTGGCCGATGAGGGCGTCGCCGATGGCCAGCGTCAGGTCGTCCATACCCCGGAAGTACCGGTACAGCGTGCTCGGATCGGCGTCCAGGGCGAGACCGAGCCGGCGCGCGGTCAGGCCGGCGCTGCCGTGCTCGCGCAGCACGCGCAGCGCCGTCTCGACGATCAGCCGCTCGGACAGCACGGTGCCGCTCTTGGTGGGCCTGCGCCGCCGGCGCTTCTCCTCGGGCACCACGGGCTTGGGCACGGCTGCTCCCTCCGGGGGTTCGTGCCGGGGCCCGGGCGGCCTGCGACCTTATGCCAACGCCATTGACCTTATGGCACAGGGCCGCGTTGTATCGCGGCAAGGGCTCGTCACGTTCTTCGCGAAGAGGGAGTTTCTGTCATGCGTGTACTGCTCGTGGGTGCCGGTGGCGTGGGCGGCGCGATCACCCGGATCGCGGCCCGGCGGCCGTTCTTCGAGGCGATGGTGGTGGCCGACTACGACGGCGGCCGGGCCGACGCGGCGGTCGCGGCGCTCGGCGGTGACGCCCGGTTCACCGCGGCGCGCGTGGACGCGGGCGACGAGGAGGCCGTCGCCCGGCTGCTGGCGGGCCACGGCTGCGACGTCCTGCTGAACGCCACGGACCCTCGGTTCGTGATGCCCCTGTTCCGCGCGGCCCGCGCCGCGGGCGCCACGTATCTCGACCTGGCGATGTCGCTGTCCCGCCCGCACGCGGAGCGGCCGTACCGGGAGTGCGGGGTCAAGCTCGGCGACGAACAGTTCGAGCAGGCGGCCGACTGGGAGAAGGAGGGGCTGCTGGCCCTCGTCGGCATGGGCGTGGAACCGGGTCTGTCGGACGTCTTCGCGCGTCACGCGGCGGACGAACTCTTCGACGAGATCGAGGAGATCGGCATCCGCGACGGCGCGAACCTCACCGTCGAAGGCTACGGCTTCGCGCCGTCGTTCAGCATCTGGACCACCATCGAGGAGTGCCTCAACCCGCCGGTGGTCTACGAGCGCGGCCGCGGCTGGTTCACCACCGAACCCTTCAGCGAGCCCGAGGTGTTCGACTTCCCCGAGGGCATCGGCCCGGTCGAGTGCGTGAATGTGGAGCACGAGGAGGTGCTCCTCGTGCCGCGCTGGGTCGGCGCGCGCCGGGTCACCTTCAAGTACGGGCTGGGCCGGGAGTTCGTCGAGACGCTGAAGACGCTGCACCTGCTGGGCCTCGACCGCACGGCACCCGTGACCGTCCCCGGGCCGGACGGGCCGGTGGCCGTGTCGCCCCGGGACGTCGTCGCCGCGTGCCTGCCCGACCCGGCGACGCTGGGCGAGCGGATGCACGGCAAGACCTGCGCGGGCACGTGGGTGCGGGGCGTGAAGGACGGCACGCCGCGCGAGGTGTACCTGTACCACGTGGTCGACAACCAGTGGTCCATGGCCGAGTACGGCTCCCAGGCCGTGGTGTGGCAGACGGCCGTCAACCCGGTCGTCGCGCTCGAACTCCTCGCCACGGGCGCCTGGTCGGGCACCGGCGTGCTCGGCCCCGAGGCCTTCCCGGCCCGCCCCTTCCTGGACCTGCTGACGGACTACGGCTCCCCCTGGGGCATGCGCGAGCAGTGAACGTTGCCGGGAAAGGCGCTGTTTCACCCCGCATCGACAGGTGACCCGAAGAGGAGCAAGCCTCCGAAAGAGCACATGTCTATTGCGATACAGGTGACTTCGATGGACAACTGGCGAGACCAGGCCGCCTGCCGGCACGAGGACCCCGAACTCTTCTTCCCGATCGGCACCTCCGGCCCGGCCCTGCTGCAGACCGAGCAGGCCAAGGCGGTGTGCCGGCGCTGCCCCGTACAGGAGCGGTGCCTGCAATGGGCCCTGGACACGGGGCAGTCCATCGGCGTGTGGGGCGGGACCGGCGAGGACGAACGGCGTGCGCTGAAGCGCCGGACCGCCGCCCGGCGCCGCTCCGCCTGACGCCGGCTCCGCCCCTCCGCCCCTCCCCGGGTCCGGCGTCCCCGCCTTCTCCCCTGGGGGTCGGGGGGCACGACCGGCAGCGTCCGGTGCGCTCATGGCATGACCTCCTCTCCCGTCGTGGCCGGGCGGACGGACCACCCGCCCGGCGGGAGCGGAACCGGACGGACGCGCCGATCACCGCGGTGACGGTTAGGCTCGCGGCATGTCCGTCCGTTCCCGAGAGGGGCCGACCATGAGCGTTCGCGTCCGCCGTGTCTACGATCCGCCCGAGCCGGAGGACGGCGTGCGCGTGCTCGCCGACCGGCTGTGGCCGCGCGGTCTGGCGAAGGACGCGGCGCGGGTCGACGAATGGCCGAAGGAGCTGACCCCGTCGACGCAGCTGCGCCGCTGGTACCACGCGGGTGAGGGCTCCTACGAGGAGTTCGCCGAGCGGTACGAGGCGGAACTCGCCGCGGGCGGGGCGGCCGAGGCCCTCGACCGTCTGCGGGACCTGGTCCGCGAGGGCGACGTGACGCTGCTGACCGCCTCGAAGACGCCGGAGCGCAGCCACGCCGCGGTGCTGGTCCGGCTCGTCCGGGACTGAGTTTCCTCCGGGAGCCGGGGGTCAGGCGGTCTGCAGCGCCGCCGCCCGGCCCGCCGCACGGCCGGAGAAGAGGCAGCCGCCGAGGAAGGTGCCTTCGAGGGCGTTGTAGCCGTGCACTCCTCCGCCGCCGAAGCCCGCGACCTCCCCGGCCGCGTACAGCCCCTCGACCGGCCGGCCGTCGGTGCCCAGGGCGCGGGAGTCGAGGTCGGTCTGGATGCCTCCGAGGGTCTTGCGGGTGAGGATGTGCAGCTTGACGCCGATGAGGGGGCCGGCCGCGGGGTCGAGCAGGCGGTGCGGGGCGGCGACCCGGCCGAGGCGGTCGCCGATGTAGCGCCGGGCGTTGCGGATGCCCTGCACCTGGGCGTCCTTGGCGTAGGGGTTGGCCGTCTGGAGGTCGCGGGCCTCGATCTGCCGCTTGATCCCGGCCGCGTCGAGGAGCGGCTCGTCGGTGAGCTCGTTCATCTTCGCGACGAGCTGCTCGATGCCGGAGGCGGTCACGAAGTCGGCGCCCTTGCGCAGGAACGCGCCGACGGGTGCGGGCGCCCCCTTGCCGAGGATGCGTTCCTTGACGAAGCCGGCGCGGTCCTTGGCCGTGATGTCGGGATTCTGCTCGGAGCCCGACAGCGCGAACTCCTTCTCGATGATCTTCTGGGTGAGGATGAACCAGGAGTGGTCGTACCCGGCGATGTCCTCGGTGGTGCGCAGGTGCTTCAGGGTGCCGAGGGTGTCGTAGCCGGGCAGGTACGGCGAGGGCAGGCGGCGGCCGAGGGCGTCGAACCACATCGAGGACGGTCCGGGCAGGATGCGGATGCCGTGGCCGGGCCAGATCGGGTCCCAGTTGCGCAGGCCCTCGGTGTAGTGCCACATGCGGTCGCGGTTGACCAGGCGGACGCCGGCCTCGGCGCTGATGTCGAGCATCCGCCCGTCGACGTAGGCGGGGACGCCGGTGACCATCTCGCGCGGCGGGGTGCCGAGGCGCTCGGGCCAGTGGCGGCGGACGATGTCGTGGTTCGCGCCGATGCCGCCGCTGGTGACGATCACGGCCTGGGCGGTCAGTTCGAACTCCCCGGCCGCCTCGCGGCTGGAGGCGACGCCGCGGGGTGAGGGGTCCTCTGCGAGGACCGTGCCGCGCACGCCCCGGGCGGTGCCGCCCTCGACGACGAGGGCGTCGACGCGGTGGCGGTGGTGGAAGGTGAGCAGTCCGTCGCGGGCGGCCTGCCGGGCGTGACGGACGAAGGGTTCGACGACGCCGGTGCCGGTGCCCCAGGCGATGTGGAAGCGGGGCACGGAGTTGCCGTGCCCGTGCGCGGTGAGGTCGCCGCGCTCGGCCCAGCCGACGGTGGGCAGGAAGGTGATGCCGTGCCCGTCGAGCCAGGACCGCTTCTCCCCCGCGGCCCACTCGACATAGGCGCGGGCCCAGCGCACGGCCCAGGAGTCCTCGTCGTCCAGCCGGTCGAAGCCGGCGCTGCCCCGCCAGTCGCTCCAGGCGAGGTCGAAGGAGTCCTTGATGCCCAGGCGCCGCTGCTCCGGGGAGCCGACGAGGAAGAGCCCGCCGAGGGACCAGAAGGCCTGGCCGCCGAGGTTGGCGGCGTTCTCCTGGTCGACGAGGGCCACCCTGCGGCCCCTGCCGGTCAGTTCGTGTGCGGCGACCAGGCCTGCGAGGCCCGCTCCGACGACGATGACGTCGGCGTCCATGGCGACCGTCCTTTCCTCAGTGCCTCGTGTGACCGGGGGTGCCGCTGCCGTCGGTCAGCAGGGCCGTGAGCAGCTGCTTCAGCCAGGCGCGGGCGTGGTCCACGTCCCGGTCCAGCAGAAGTTGCGTGGTGACGCCGTCGTAGGCCGCGACCACGGCGTGCGCGGCGCCGTCGGCGTCGCCGAGGACGGCGGGCAGGGCGGTGTCCCCGCGAGCGCGGGCCAGCCGGTCGGCGACGGCCTGGCGCAGCCGCGCGCGGTGTTCGAGCAGGGTGCGGGCCACCTCGGGATCGCGGGCGGCGTGCACGAGGAAGTCCGTCTTCACCAGCAGCCAGTCCCGGTCCAGGAGCAGCACCTCGGTGACGCGGTCCACGGCTGCGGGCACGTCGAGGTCGGGCCCGTCGAGGGCGAGCGCTCCCGAGACCTGTGCGGCGATCACGTCGGCCCGGTCGCGGTAGAGGGCGAAGAACAGCTCGTCGAGGCTGGAGAAGTTGGAGTAGAAGGCGCCCCGGCTGTATCCGGCGGCCTCGCAGATCTCCTCGATCGAGACGCGCCCGAAGCCCTTGGCGGCGAACACCGAGAACGCGGCGTCCAGGAGGTGGGCGCGGGTGCGGACGCGGCGCCTGGTCACGCGTCCGGTCGGGTCCGGCACGGTCGGCCTCCTTTCGATACGGCAATGTATGCGGTACATCGATGTATCGGAAGACCGCTCGCGGCGCGGGCGCGGTAGCCGGGACACGGCGACATGGAACACCCATTCGATTAATGGGTACGCTGGACGCATGGCCAGGCACCACCTCCAGGGTTCCCTCTTCGACCAGGCGGACGAACTTCGCCTCGGCCGCCTCGACGGGATCCGCCGCACCGAGCTCGGCTTCGGGGCGTGGCTCGACGTCCTGCCCGGATGGCTCGGCGGCTCCGACGCGCTGTTCGAACAGCTGGCCGCCGAGGTGCCGTGGCGGGCCGAGCGGCGCCAGATGTACGACCACGTCGTCGCCGTGCCCCGGCTTCTCGCTCACTACGGCGCCGGCGACCCGCTGCCGCACCCCGTGCTGACCGAGGCGCGCGACGCGCTCAGCGCCCACTACGGCGGCGAGCTCGGCGAGCCCTTCACGACGGCCGGGCTGTGCTACTACCGCGACGGCCGGGACAGCGTGGCCTGGCACGGCGACCGGATCGGCCGGGGAGCGCGCGAGGACACGATGGTCGCCATCCTGTCGGTGGGAGCGCCCCGCGACCTGCTGCTGCGGCCGATGCGCGGCGGCCGCGAGACCGTGCGTCGGCCGCTGGGCCACGGCGACCTCGTCGTGATGGGCGGCTCGTGCCAGCGCACCTGGGAGCACTCGGTCCCCAAGAGCACCCGCGCGACCGGGCCGCGCATCAGCATCCAGTTCCGCCCGCACGGGGTGCGCTGAGCCGCCCCGAACGGCCGCACCGGCCCGGGAGGTTGTGACCACCCGGCGATTCCGCCCCGGGCCGGGCCCTGCTTACCTTCTCCTGTCGGGACAGGACGAGAGCAGACGGCGCGGGGCGGACAGGCGGGCAGACGTACGGCACGTCGCGGACGGCACCTCCCCGGTGCACGGCTCGAACACCAACTGGGTGATCCTCACCGAGGGCGACGCCGTCACCCTGGTCGACACCGGCTATCCCGGCGACCGGGCGCGGCTCCTCGCCTCACTCGCGCAGGTGGGCAGCTCCCCGGAGGCCGTCGCGGCCGTGCTCGTCACGCACGCGCACAACGACCACCTGGGCTCCGCGGAGTACCTGCGCGCCGCGCACGGCACGCCCGTGTACCTGCACCAGGCCGAAGTGCCGCACGCGCGCCGGGACTTCCCGCACCAGGTGTCCGTCGGGACCGTGCTGCGCAACGCCTGGCGGTCCGGGGTGCTGCCGTGGGCGGTGCACGCGCTGCGGTCCGGCGGCACGGCCCACGTCCCGGTCACGGTCCCCGAGGCGTTCCCGGCACCCGGGGCCCTGGACCTGCCCGGGCGGCCCGTGCCGGTGCGCACCCCGGGCCACACCGACGGCCACTGCGCCTACCACCTGCCCGGCGCGGGCGTGGTGATCTCCGGTGACGCCCTGGTCAGCGGACACCCCACCGCACGGACCGGGGGACCGCAGCTGCTGCCGGACCTGGTCCACCACGAGCGCCCGCGCGCCGTGGCCTGCCTGGACGTCCTCGCGGAGCTGGACGGCGACCTGCTGCTGCCCGGCCACGGGCCGGTGCACCGGGGACCGGTGAGGGACGCCGCACACCGGGCCCGGGAGTTCGCCCTCTAGAGTGAGGCGACGATCGGCGGCGAGACAAGGACACCCGGCGCATGGCACTGCAGATCAGCGCGACGAACCCGGAGCATCCCGCGCTCCTGCTGGAGCTGCCGTGGGACGTGCCGCTGGAGGAGTGGCCGGAGGAGTACCTCGTCCCGCTGCCGCGCGGCATCTCCCGGCACGTGGTGCGCTACTCCCGCGCCGGTGACGAGGTGATCGCCGTCAAGGAGCTCGCCGAGCGCCCCGCGCTGCGCGAGTACGAGCTGCTGCGCGACCTGGACCGGCTCGGCATCCCGGCGGTCGACCCGCTGGCCGTGGTCACCGGCCGGCTCGACGCCGACGGCGCCCCCCTGGAGAGCGTCCTGGTCACCCGGCACCTGGGCGGCTCGATGCCGTACCGCTCGATGTTCGAGACGACCATGCGCCCGGCCACCATGCACCGGCTGATGGACGCCCTAGCCGTGCTCCTGGTGCGGCTGCACCTGGCCGGCTTCGCGTGGGGCGACTGCTCGCTGTCCAACACCCTCTTCCGGCGCGACGCCGGCGCCTACGCGGCCTACCTCGTGGACGCCGAGACCGGTGACCTGCATCCCCAGCTCAGCGTCGGGCAGCGCGAGTACGACCTCGACCTCGCCCGGGTCAACATCAGCGGGGAGCTGCTGGACCTGGAGGCGTCCGGGGCGCTGCACCCGTCCGTGGACCCCATCGAGTTCGGCATGGAGATCTGCGCCCGCTACGGCGGCCTGTGGGAGGAGCTGACGCGGACCTCGGTGTACCCGGCGGGCAAGTACCACTGCATAGAACGCCGCATCCGCCGCCTGAACGACCTCGGTTTCGACGTCGCCGAGATGCAGATCGAGCACGCCGCGCACGGGGACACGGTCAGTTTCGTGCCCAAGGTCGTCGACGCCGGCCACCACCAGCGGCAACTGCTGCGGCTGACCGGTCTGGACACCGAGGAGAACCAGGCCCGGCGGCTGCTGAACGACCTGGAGAGCTGGATGGCCACCCAGGACGACTACGCCCCCGGCGATCCCCTCGGAGCCCGTCCCGAAGTTCTCGCCCACCGCTGGGTCCGGGAGGTCTTCCGTCCGACCGTGCGTGCCGTCCCGCCCGAACGGCGCGGCGCGATGGACCCGGCGGAGATCTACCACCAGCTCCTCGAACACCGCTGGTACCTCTCCGAGCGGGCCCAGCACGACATCGGCCTGGACCAGGCGGTCGAGGACTACCTCACCACCATCCTCCCCAAGGCCAGCAGCACGCTGCAGCCGACGGCGGAGTGAGCCCCCGCCCGCGTCACGTGTGCGGGACCACCGCCACCGGGCAGTCCGCGTGGTGCAGCACCCCGTGGGCCACCGAGCCGATCCGGGCGCCGACGGCCGTGCGGTGCGCGCGGCGGCCGACGACCATCAGCTGGGCCGTCCCCGCCACCGACAGCAGCACCTGGCCGGCGCTGCCCATCTCCACGTGCTCGACCACCGGCACCTCGGGGAAGCGCCGGCGCCAGGGCCGGACCGCGGCGGCCAGGGCCTTCTTCTCGTACGGCTCCAGTCCCCCGGCCTCGTCGAGCAGCTTCAGGGAGCCGGGGCTGTAGGCGAACACGGGCGGCAGGGTCCAGGCCCGGACGACCCGGACGGTCGCCCCGCGGGCCGATGCCGCCTCGAACGCGAAGCGGAGCGCGTCGGCGCTGTCCCCCGGCTCGCCCTGCTGCCCCACGACGACCTCCCGCCCGGCCGCCTCCCCCGAGGCCTCGTCGCCGGCCCGGACCAGCACCACCGGCCGGGTCGCCTCGGCGACGACCTGCTGGCCGACCGAGCCGAGCAGGAACCCGACGATCCGCCCGTGCCCGCGCGAGCCGAGCACCAGCAGCTCGGCGTCGGCCGCGGCGGCCAGCAGGGCGGCGGGGGCCTCCCCCTCCACGACGTCCGTGGTCACCTCCAGGCCCGGGTGCCGTTCGGTGACGGTGGCGACGGCCTCGGTCACGGCGCTGTGCACCCACTCGGCCTGACTGTCCGCGTCCCCCTCGATCCCCGCTTCGAGCACCTCCTGCGGCTGGAAGCGCCAGGCGTGCACCACCTTCAGCGCCGTCCCGCGCCGCACCGCCTCCCGCGCCGCCCAGGCGAGGGCCGCGAGGCTCTCCTGCGATCCGTCGACCCCTGCGGTGATCGGGCCTGTCATCCCGGTGCCTCCTTGTGAAAACGCGACTGCGACGATGATCGGTCTTCACTATCCTTCCCGCATGTCTTTGCAGTGGGAGCAGGTCATGGTGGACTCGGCCGACCCCGAGGCCCTCGGCCGGTGGTGGGCCGAGGCGCTGGGCTGGACCGTGGTGAACGACGAACCCGACGAGTTCGAGATCCGGCCCGCCCCGGACCGGCTGCCGGGGCTGCTCTTCACCTCGGTGCCGGAGCGCAAGACGATCAAGAACCGTCTCCACCTCGACTTCCGGCCCGACGACCAGGAGGCCGAGGTGGCCCGCCTGCTCGCGCTGGGCGCGCGGCACGCCGACATCGGCCAGGGCGAGCAGCCGTGGGTGACGCTCGCCGATCCGGAGGGCAACGAGTTCTGCGTCCTCGGGCCCCGCCGCGGCTGATCCCTGACCGGGGCACGGCGGGCACGCCGATCGAACATACGATGGGCACAGGTCGGCGCGGCGCCCCCGGGCACCGCGCCGTGAGTCGACCGCCCGGTATGGGGGGACGTATGGCACAGGCCGCCGACGCGGCGCGGAGCGTCATCATGACCGTGGACGACGACCCGGGCGTCTCCCGGGCCGTCGCCCGCGACCTGAGGCGGCGCTACGGAGCGTCGTACCGGATCGTGCGGGCGGAGTCCGGGGCGTCCGCGCTGGAGGCGCTGCGGGAGCTGAAGCTCCGCGGCGACCTCGTGGCGGTGATCCTGGCGGACTACCGGATGCCCGGGATGAACGGCATCGAGTTCCTCGAACAGGCCCTGGACGTCTTCCCGGGCGCTCGGCGCGTGCTGCTGACGGCGTACGCGGACACGAACGCGGCGATCGACGCGATCAACGTCGTCGACCTCGACCACTACCTGCTCAAGCCGTGGGACCCGCCCGAGGAGAAGCTGTACCCGGTCCTCGACGACCTGCTGCGGGCCTGGCGCGCCGGCGACCACCGGCCCGTGCCCGCGACGAAGGTCGTCGGGCACCGCTGGTCGGCACGCTCCTCGGAGGTACGGGAGTTCCTGGCCCGCAACCAGGTGCCCTACCGCTGGTACTCCGCCGACGAACCGGAGGGGCGGCGGCTGCTGGCCGCGGCCGGGCAGGACGGGCAGCGGCTGCCGGTGGTCATCACTCCGGACGGGACGCCCCTGGTCGAGCCGGAGGCCGTGGAGCTCGCCGCCCGGGTCGGCCTGGCGACGACCCCGGCGGCCGACTTCTACGACCTGGTCGTCATCGGCGGCGGCCCGGCCGGGCTCGGCGCGG
Organism: Streptomyces sp. NPDC058741; assembly: GCF_042746715.1. NCBI lineage: Bacteria > Bacillati > Actinomycetota > Actinomycetes > Kitasatosporales > Streptomycetaceae > Streptomyces > Streptomyces sp. NPDC058741. Next base: position 36,968 of record NZ_JBHYQH010000028.1, read on the forward strand.
CGGTCTACGGCGCCTCCGAGGGGCTGCGGACCGTGCTGGTGGAGCGGTCGGCGACCGGCGGGCAGGCCGGGCAGAGCTCCCGGATCGAGAACTACCTGGGCTTCCCCGACGGCGTCTCGGGCGGGCAGCTCACCGACCGGGCGCGGCGGCAGGCGGCGAAGTTCGGCGCGGAGATCCTCACCGCGCGTGAGGTGACGGCCCTGGAGGCCAACGGCGCCGCGCGGATCGTCCGCTTCTCCGACGGCTCGGCGGTCGCGGCGCACAGCGTGATCCTCGCGACCGGCGTCTCCTACCGGCAGCTGGCCGCGCCCGGCTGCGCGGACCTGACCGGGTGCGGGGTCTACTACGGCTCGGCCCTCACGCAGGCCCCCTCCTGCGAGGGGCAGGACGTGTACGTCGTGGGCGGCGCCAACTCCGCGGGGCAGGCGGCGATGTACCTGTCCCGGGGCGCCAAGTCGGTGACGCTGCTGGTGCGGGGCGAGTCGCTGGCGGCGTCGATGTCGCACTACCTGATCCAGCAGATCGAGGAGTCCCCCGCCATCCGGGTGCGCACCCGCACGGTCGTCGAGGAGGCGCACGGCGACGGCCGCCTGGAGCGGCTGACCCTGCGGGACCTGGACAGCGGCGAGAGGGAGGAGGTCGACGCGCAGTGGATGTTCGTGTTCATCGGCGCGGCCCCGCTGACGGACTGGCTGGACGGCACGGTGCTGCGCGACGGGCGCGGCTTCATCCTCGCCGGGCCCGACCTGACCCCCGACGGCCGTCCGCCCGAGGGCTGGGAGCTGGACCGGCCGCCGTACCACCTGGAGACCAATGTGCCCGGCGTGTTCGTGGCGGGTGACGCCCGCTCCGAGTCGGCCAAGCGCGTCGCGTCCGCCGTCGGAGAGGGAGCCATGGCCGTGATGCTCGTCCACCGCTACCTGGAGCAGTCGTGAGCGGGCAGCCGATGCCCTGCGACGCCCGGGAGGTCGGGGCGCTGTTCCTCTTCGAGGGCCTCACGGCCGAGCAGCTCGGCACGCTGTGCGCCGCGGGACGCGTGGAGCGGTTCGAGCCGGGGCCCGTGTACGCCGAGGGCGACCCGGCCACCTGTTTCTACGTGATGCTGGAGGGCACCGTCGTGCTGTACCGCCGGGTCGGCGGGGACGACGTGGAGGTGACCCGGACCTCCCAGCGGGGCGTGTACGCCGGGGCCATGCAGGCCTACCTGGGAGACCGGGTGCGGCAGGTCTACACCAACTCCCTGCGCGTCACCGAGCCGACGCGGTTCTTCGTGCTCCCCGCCGACACGTTCGCACGGATCATGCGCGAGTGGTTCCCGATGGCGGTGCACCTGCTGGAAGGGCTGTTCTTCGGGTCCGCGAACACCCAGCGGATGATCGGCCAGCGCGAACGGCTGCTGGCGCTGGGCTCGCTGTCCGCGGGCCTGACGCACGAGCTCAACAACCCGGCCGCGGCGGCCGTCCGGGCGACCGCGGCGCTGCGGGAGCGGGTCGGCAGGATGCGCCACAAGCTGGCGGTCATCGCGCAGGGCCCCTACTCCCCCGAGGTCATGGCCCGCCTCATCGAACTGCAGGAACGCACCGCCGAGCGCGTCGCCAAAACACCCTCGCTCAGCCCGCTGGAGGCCTCCGACCGGGAGGACGCGCTCACCGACTGGCTCGACGGCCACGGCATCCGGGACGGCTGGCTCGTCGCGCCCACCTTCGTCCAGGCCGGACTCGACGCGGACTGGCTGGACCAGGTCGCGGCGGCGGTGGACGAGGAGATCCTGCCGAGCGCGATCGGCTGGCTCAACTACACCGTCGAGACCGAGCTGCTGATGGACGAGATCAGCGACTCGACCACGCGCATCTCGCACCTGGTGGACGCGGCCAAGCAGTACGCGCAGCTGGACCGGGCGCCCTTCCGGAACGCCGACGTGCACGAACTGCTCGACAGCACGCTGGTCATGCTGTCGGGCAAGATCGGCCAGGAGATCGAGGTCGTGAAGGACTACGACCGCACCCTGCCGAGGATCCCGGCGTACCCGGCGGAGCTCAACCAGGTCTGGACGAACCTGATCGACAACGCGGTCTCCGCGATGCGCAGCGCGGGCGGCCGGGGGACGCTGACCGTGCGGACGGCGCGGCGGGACGACCGGCTGCTGGTGGAGTTCCGGGACACGGGCGTCGGCATCCCGGCGGACGACCGGGGGCGGATCTTCGATCCGTTCTTCACCACGAAACCGGTGGGCGAGGGGACGGGACTGGGACTCGACATCTCCTGGCGGATCGTGGTGGACAAGCACCACGGCGGCATCCAGGTGGAGTCGGAGCCGGGGGACACACGTTTCCAGGTGCTGCTGCCGCTGACGACGGTGGAGGAGGAATCGGCATGAGTGCGGAGAACGGCATCGACCCGGGCGCGCCGCCGAGCGGCGACGGGTGCGCGCAGTGCGAGCGGGACGGGGGCTGGTGGTTCCACCTGCGGCGGTGTGCGCGCTGCGGGCACGTCGGGTGCTGCGACAGTTCCCCGGCCCGGCACGCGACGGCGCACTTCCGGGAGACCGGGCACCCTCTGGTGCAGAGCTTCGAGCCGGGTGAGGACTGGTACTGGGACTACGCGGCGAACCAGTTGTACGAATCCGGGCCCGAGCTGGCCCCGCCGGTGAGCCACCCCGCGGACCAGCCGGCTCCGGGACCCGCGGGGCGGGTGCCCGTGGACTGGGCCCGGGTGCTGCGGGCCTGACGGCCCGGGCCGGGGCCTGTGGGCCCCACCGTCGCGCGGTCCGCCGCGCCCTGAACGAGAAGGGTGGTCCCGTGCCGCAGGCTTCGTCGCGCACTCCCCTGGTGGGGCGGGACGCCGAACTGGCGCGCCTGTCCCGGGTGCTGGAGCGGGCGCGCGCGGGTTGAGCCCCGTGCGGTGCTGCCCGCCGGGGACGCCGGGGTCGGCAAGACGCGCGGTGGCCGACGCGGCCGCCGGGCTGCGGCGGGCCGGAGACGGGGCGGGGCCCGCCGCTGGACGGAGACGGCGGCGGCCGGGACGCGGCCGGGCAGCGGGTCGCTGTGGACGATGCCGCCCGGGGGGACGGTGACGGAGCGCGCCCCCTCGACGGTCAGGCGGCGGTTGCTGCCGGGGACCAGAGCGGCTCCCTCCCGCTGGCGGCCCGCGCGGACGTCGCCGAAGGTCACCGGCCGGTCGCCGTGGGCGTTGGACAGGCGCACCCTGAGGCGGCTGCCGCCGACGCTCGTGCGGACGATCAGCCGGTAGCTGCGGTCGCCGGCCGCCTCGCCGACGCGGCTCGCGGAGGAGGCCCAGGTGACCACGCCGTACCCGCCACCGCTCGGCGCGCCGGACGGCGGGGCCGGCCGGGCGACCCGGGACGGGGCGCCGGTCCCGCAGCCCAGTGCGACGCACGTGGACAGGGCCGCCAGG
>NZ_JBHYQH010000028.1:40480-84467 GCF_042746715.1 Streptomyces sp. NPDC058741
CGCGGCGCGGTGGCGGGGGCGTGCAGTGCGGGGCATCGTCGGCGCTCCTTCGGCCGGTCGGCGCGGGCAGGGGGTCTCGTGCGGCGAGGGGTCCCGCAGCCCAGTGCGACGCACGTGGACAGGGCCGCCAGGGCGGCGCGGTGGCGGGGGCGTGCAGTGCGGGGCATCGTCGGCGCTCCTTCGGCCGGTCGGCGCGGGCAGGGGGTCTCGTGCGGCGAGGGGTCCCGGGTGTCACGGTCCCACCGGGGTGATGCGGGCGCGTCGGGTCGTCCCGGCGTACCACGTGGCGGTGGCCCGTGCGTGGATCCGGTGCGGGGCGGCCGCGACGGGCCGGGCGTCTCGAGCACGACCGTCGGAGTACCCGGGTGGGCGCCGGTTCGACCCTCGTCCGGCCGACGCAGCGCCCGACGCGTCGGCCGGAGTGTGAGGACAGGGGTGACGCCGGATCGCCGTCCACGCCGGCGGGGGCGGCGGCTCCCCGGGCCGGCACGGGAACTCCGCTGCTCTCCGGGCCGTCCTTCCCGGTGGGCGGCAGGACGAGGGCAGGGGGGCGGGGCGTGGTGGAGGACTTGGTCCCCGGGGGCAATCTGGTGGTGCCGGGCGGCGCGGTGACCCTTCGTGTTCCCGGGCCGTTCGACGTGTCCGCGCTGGTCACGGACGACGGTGGAAAGGTCGCGGGCGACGGCGACTTCGTCTTCTACAACCAGCCGTCCGCCCCCGGGGCCCGGCTGCGCGGCGACACCCTCACCGTCGACCCGGCGCGGCTGCGGCCGGGCGCCACCCGGGTCACCGTCGCCGTCAGCCCCGCCGAGCCGGGAACCGCGCTCGGCGCGCTGCCCTCCCCCATGCTGCACGTCACCGCCGGGGGCCGGCCCCTCGCCCGGTTCGCTCCGCCGGGCCCGGACCGGGAGACGATCCTGCTGCTCGCGGAGCTCTACCGGCGCGGCGGCGGCTGGAAGCTGCGCGCCCTGGGCCAGGGCTACGCCGACGGACTGGCCGGGCTGGCACGGGACTTCGGGGTCGACGTCGTGGACGAGGCGCCCCCCGGACCGCCCGCGCCCCCACCCCCCACCGCCTCCGGCGCCGACGGTCCTCCGCCCTCCACGACCTCGGCCGCCGACGGACTCCTGGCGCCCATCAACTCCGCCCGGGAAAAAGCTGGTTCGCCCCCGCTCCGCCTGGACGAGCGGCTCCTCACCGCGGCCCGGGCCCACGCCACCGCCATGGCCGCCTCCGGCCGCCTCGGTGTCGAGACGCCCGACGGTGTCTCCGTCTACCAGCGCGTCACCGGCGCCGGGTACGCGTATCTGGCGGTCGGTGAGCATCTGGTGTCCGGGCCGCGCACCGCGGAGGAGTTCGTCGCGTACTGCCTGCGGGCGGCGGGGTCCCGCCGCACCCTGCGGGATCCGTCCTTCTCCCACGCCGGGGTGGCCCGCGTCCGCGACGGCTCCTCGGGGGACACCTACTGGACGGCGCTGTGGGCCAGGCCGTTCACGCCGGACGGGCTGACCGGCACGGCGGCGGCCGTCACCGACCTCACCAACCGGGAGCGCGGCCGGGCCGGGCTGCCGCCGCTGACCGTCGACGCGCACCTCACGGCGGCTGCGCAGGCGCACAGCGCCGACATGGTGACCCGCGCCTTCTACGCGCACACCGCGCCCGACGGCGGCAGGCCCCGGGACCGGGCCGCCGCCGCGGGCTCCACCCGGCGTGCGATCGGGGAGAACATCGCCTGCGGCCACCGTTCCCCCGCCGACGTCGTGGAGGGCTGGATGAACAGCCCCGGGCACCGGGCCAACATCCTCGAACCGGGCTTCACGCACCTCGGCGTCGGCTTCGCCGGCGGCGGCCGCGCGGGCAGCTACTGGACACAGCTCTTCGGGGGCTGACACCGCGCACCGCACCGCTTCTCACGCCGGGCGCGATCTTGGCGGAGGGGGAGGCTCCGGGCGAGGATGCCCGTATGAAGGGTGACCTCTTTTCCAGCGAGCACGTGGTCCGGCCGGCCGTCGCGGCGGGCATGGCGATCGAGAACGCCAAGTGCATCCGGTACACGGTGAACGGCGAGATGCTGGCACGGCAGGGCGCGATGGTCGCCCACCGCGGCACCCTGCAGTTCGAACGCAAGGGGCAGGGCGTCGGCGGCATGCTCAAGCGCGCGGTCACCGGCGAGGGGCTGCCGTTGATGGCGGTGCGCGGCCAGGGCGAGGCCTGGTTCGCGCACGAGGCGCAGAACTGTTTCGTCGTCGACGTCGAACCCGGCGACGAGTTCACCGTCAACGGCCGCCACGTGCTCTGCTTCGACGCCACGCTGTCGTACCGCATCGCGACGGTGAAGGGCTCCGGCATCACCGGCGGGGGCCTGTTCAACAGCGTCTTCGGCGGGCACGGCAAGCTGGGCCTGGTCTGCGAGGGCACCCCGCTGGTCCTGCCGGTCTCGCCCGGGTCCCCGGTGTACGTGGACACCGACGCGGTCGTCGGCTGGACCACGGGCCTGGAGACCTCCCTGCACCGCTCGCAGTCCATCGGCTCGATGCTGCGCGGCGGTTCCGGCGAGACCGTGCAACTGCTGCTCCGGGGCGCGGGGTACGTCGTCGTCCGGCCGAGCGAGGCGGAACCGCAGCGGCCCGGCCGGCAGTGAGACGGCACTCCGGGAGGAAGGACTGACCCTGGTCCACCCGTTCGACGACCCGGTGGTGATCGCCGGACAGGGCACGGCCGGGCTGGAGTTCGCCTCCGACGCCGGTGACCTCACCGACGTGCTCGTCAGGGTCGGAGGCGGCGGCCTGATCTCCGGTGTCGCCGCCGCGTTGCGGGCGCGCAGGCCCGGGGTGCGGGTGGGGGGCGTGGAGACCGAGGGCGCGCAGGCCATGTCCGAGGCGCTGGCGGCGGGCGGCCCGCGACCGGTGCCCCTGTCGTCGATCGTCTCCACGCTCAGCGCCCCGTCGGTGTCGCGGCTGACGTCCATGTGTCCGCCCTGGTCACCGAGGTGCTGGGGGCACCCGTGCCCGACCGGGAGGCGGTAAGGGGGTCGCTGGAGCTGGCCGACCACGCCGAGGTGTGGGCCGAACCGGCCGCCGGATGTCTGGTGCCCGCCGCCCGGCAGGTGCTGGAGCGCGTGGGCGAGGGGGCCCGGGTCGGTCTCGTGGTGTGCGGGGGCAACGCGACCACGGGCGACATGATGTCCTGGTCCCGGCGCTTCGGTCTGGGCTGAGGATGAGGGCGCTCCCGCGGAATCCCACGCCGAATTCGTCGTGGGGCACCGAGTCGGCCCTCGGCCCGCCTTCCTATTTACCGTCGGTTACCGGCAGGCGGGCGCCTGATGTCCGCATCGGCCGAGGTGAACGCCTACGAACCCGTCAAACGCCGTTTCCCATCGCACGCTTGCTCGCTTCTCTTGAATAGAAGACAGAAAAAGAGAAGGAGTTGCGCTCGGCTTGAACGCAGGAGCCCTCGCTTCCCGTACCTCTGGAAAAGGTGAGAGCCAGGTTTCCAGCGAGGGATGGCCATGGGCAGGGCGCACGTCTCCACACACCACTTGGTCGCCGGCCGGTACCGGCTGCTCGAGATCATCCAGCGCGAGACCAACCGCATCTGCTGGTACGCCGAGGACCTCGGTGCCGGCGAGGTCCCGCGCCCGTGCCTCGTCACGCAGGTCGGGCTCCCCGACGACCCCGTGGAGACCGAGCGCCGCGCCGCCGCCCGGCTGCTGCGCACGTCCGAGAGCATGGCGCTGCTGTGCCCCGGCCGGATCGCCACGGTCGTCGACGCCGTCGAGGAGGCGGGCGCCCTGTGGACGGTCCACGAATGGATCGACGGCACCCCGCTCGGGGAACTGCTCTCGGAGCAGGGGACGTTCAACTACGTGCGGGCCGCGCGCATCGGCCTTGAGGTGCTGGACGTGCTCGACGCGGCGCACGCGGAGGGCATCACCCACGGCGAGCTCAGCCCGGGCCAGGTGTTCGTCCGGCCGGACCAGTCGGTCGTCGTCACCGGCTTCGGCCTGGCCGGGGCGACCCTCGCCCCCCGGCTCACGGCGCCCGGGTACGCCTCCCCGGAGCAGGCCCGCGACGAACTCCTCGGCCCGGCGGCCGACCTGTGGGCGCTGGGCGCGCTCCTCTACACGATGGTCGAGGGGTGTCCGCCCTTCCGTGACCGGGGGCGTCCCGAGAACACCCTCAAGGGCGTCGACCGGCTGCCGCTGCGCACGCCGATGCGCGCCGGGCCGCTCACCCAGGCGGTACAGGGGTTGCTCCGCAAGGACTCACGGGAACGGCTGACCCGGCAGGTGGTGCGGGAGGCGCTGACCCGGGCGCTCAGCGAGGACCCCGACAGCGGCCTGGGCTCGGTGGCGGCCCCGCGACTGCGCGGCGGGTACTCCGCGCTGCGCCCGGGCGCTCCGGTCTGGAGCAGCCGGACCGTGATCGCGGGCACCGCCCTGGCGGTCGTCACGGTCGCCGTCGCCGTGCTCGCCGCGACCCAGGGGCTGCCCGGCGGAGACGCGGGCGGAGACGCGGCCGGCTCCCCGCCCCGGCCACCGGCCACCGCCGCCTCGCCGGGCGAGGGGACCGGCCGGGAGAGCCCCGGGCCGTCCGGCACGCCCAGCCCGACCGGCTCCCCCTCGGCCTCCGACGTTCCCTCCCCCGCGCCCACCGCCCCGCCCGCCACCCCCGAGCCGTCCGCCCCGGCCACCGCCCTGCCGGCCGGCTTCCGCCGCTACCGGGCGCCGGAGGGCTTCTCCGTCGCCCTGCCCGAGCACTGGACCCGGCTGGACACCGACCGCCAGGGCGACCTGGCGTACCGGGTCGTCTTCGGTGCCGAGGGCGACGCCCGCACCCTGGCCGTCACCTACAGCGCACGCGTCGGTCCGGACCCCGTGGCCGTCTGGCGGGACGAGGTCGAGCCGAACCTGCAGCAGTCCGGCCACTACCAGCGGATCGGCGAGATCCGGGCGACGACGTACCAGGGGCGGCAGGCCGCCGACATGGAGTGGCGTGCGGACGCCGACGGCACCCGGGTGCGCACCTTCGGCCGGGGCTTCCTGCTGGGCGAGGGCCGCAGCTTCTCACTGCGCTTCACCACGTTGGACGACGCGTGGGAGGACGAGGCGAACCAGGAGGGGCTGCGCACCTTCCTCAAGACGTTCCGGCCGGGTTCACAGTGAGCCGTGCGGTGCCCGCAGGGAGGTGAGCCGGCCCCCGTGCAGCGGCTCGGTGCACCAGCGCGCGGTGAGCGTCCTTCCGGGCAGGGAGCAGGTCAGCGCGAGGCGGTGCGGGGTCTCCAGGAACGCCACGTCCACGGCCAGCGTGCCGGCGTCGGTCCAGCCGCCGCTCACCGCGGTCGGCAGGGGCTCCTCGGCGACCGTCCAGCCGTCCCCTCCGATCCGCAGGTCCAGCCGGTCGCCGTCCCCGGCGAGCCTCAGCGTCCAGCCGTCCGGGTCCCGGGCGAGCGCGGCCGTCCGGACCAGGCCCGGGACGGGAGCCGTGAACTCGACGGCGGCCCACTCCGCCTCCCGGTCCGGCGGTGCGGTGCCGCCCGCGGCGGCCGGCAGGGCGAGCCGGCCCAGGCGTGCGAGCAGGCCGGCGTCGGCGGCGTCCCGTCCGGACAGCGGCGCGGGCCCGAAGGCGGGCAGCAGATGCTCCCAGACGAGGTTCAGCATCTCCTGCATCGCCTCGGTCGCCGCGGTCGTCGCGATCACCGCGTCGTGCTCGGGCAGCACCAGGCAGAACTGGCCGTAGGCGCCGTCGCCTCGGTAGCCGTGGCGGGACACCCAGAACTGGTGTCCGTAGCCCTGGTGCCAGTCCTGGCGGTCCGCCTCGCCCATGGCCCCGGCCGTCGGTGTGTGCGGGTACGAGGCGCGGGCGGCCCAGCCCTGCGGCAGCAGCCGCTCGCCGTTCCAGACCCCGTCACCGAGATACAGCTGCCCGAGCCGTGCCACGGCGTCGGTGGTGGCGTGCAGTCCGCTGAAGCCCAGCTCGCGGCCGGTGCGGTCCCGTCGCCAGAACACCTCGCCGATGCCCAGCGGATCCAGCAGCCGGGGCCGCAGGTACGCGCTGAGCGACTGCCCGGCCACGCGTTGCACGATCGCACCCAGGGTGTACGTGGTGGGCTGGTTGTAGGCGAAGACGGTGCCCGGGTCGCGCTCGGGCGGCTGCAGCAGGAAGCCCCGGACGGGTTCCGCCGGGTCCGTGCCGAAGGCCTCGTCGACGGTCTCGTGTTCGTGACCGCTGGCCATGGAGGCCACGTGCCGTACGAGCATGGCCCGGCTGCGCGGGTCGGTGATGTCGGCCTCGAACTCCGGGAAGTAGGAGATCACCGGGGCGTCGAAGTCGAGCAGACCCTCGGCCTCGGCGAGGGCGGCGGCGGTGCCGGTGAAGCTCTTGCTGAGCGAGTACAGCAGGTGCGGGCGGTCGGCGGTGTAGGGCGCCCACCAGCCGGACGCGACGAGATGCCCGTGCCGCATGATCATCAGGCTGTGCGGTTCGATGCCGGGGGCGGCTTCGAGGGCGTCGAGGAAGGCGTGGACGCCGCAGGCGTCGACACCCTGGGCTGCGGGGCCGGAGGACGGCAGGTCGGAAGCACTCATGGACGCATCCTGCCCCCGCGCGGGGACCTTGATCGAGTCGTTTCCCAGCCCGCTGCGAGGGGACCCGGCGCTCATGGTGCACATCGGATACACGATGATGACGGAGCAGGCCGGCCCCCGAGAGCTCGTCGACCACGTGGTGCGGGCCGAGGAGGCGGGCTTCGACTTCTCGGTGACCTCGGACCACTACTTCCCGTGGCTGCGCTCGCAGGGCCACTCGCCCTACGCGTGGGCGGTCCTCGGTGCGGCCGCCCAGGCCACGTCGCGCATCCCGCTGATGACGTACGTGACGTGCCCGACGTTCCGCTACCACCCCACGGTGGTGGCGCAGAAGGCGGCCACGCTGCAGTTGCTGTCCGAGGGCCGGTTCCGGCTGGGGCTCGGCTCGGGCGAGAACCTCAACGAGCACGTGGTGGGCGGCGGCTGGCCCTCCGTCGACGTGCGGCACGAGATGTTCGTGGAGGCCGTGGAGATCATCCGCGCCCTGCTCGACGGCGGCCACGTCAACCACCGCGGCACCCACTTCGACGTGGAGTCGGCTCGCCTGTGGGACCTGCCGGAGCAGGCCCCGCCGATCGGCATCGCGGTCTCCGGGGAGCGGTCCTGCGAACTGGCGGGCCGGCTCGCCGACCTGGTGATCGCCACGGAGCCCAAGGCCGGTCTGCTGGAGGCGTTCGACCGGCACGGCGGCGCGGGCAAGCCCCGCGTGGGCCAGCTCCCGGTCTGCTACGACCCCGACCGGGACGCGGCGATCAAGCGGGCCCACTCCCAGTTCCGCTGGTTCGGCAACGGCTGGAAGGTCAACTCGGAGCTTCCCCACCCGGACTCCTTCGAGGCGGCGACCCGGTTCGTCCGGCCCGACGACGTCGCCGGCTCCATCCCCTGCGGTGACGACCCGGACGCGTTCGTGGAGGCCGTCCGCCCCTACGCCGAGGCGGGGTTCACCGAGGTCGCCCTGGTGCAGATCGGCGGCGAGTCGCAGCCGGCGTACCTCGACTGGTCGGAGAAGACCCTGCTGCCCGCGCTGCGGAAGGCTCTCGGCTGAGGTCCTCCACCAGCGCCTCGACGGCCTGCTCGACGAGTCGAGCCCTCCGGTAGGGAGGGCTCTTCCTCACGAGCGCGCTCATCCGCTGCGCCTCCTCGGTGGTCGGCAGGAACCCGGCCAGCAGGACGGGCAGCAGCAGACGCCGCACGAGCACCTCGCCGGGGGGTGTGACCTCCGGCCGGCGCACCACCGACACGTTCACGCGGACCGCGTGCTCGTTGCCCGGCGGGACGCCCGGCCGGTCCGTCTCGATCGCGGCGTAGCGGAAGCCGTGCGCCAGGTCGCAGGCCGGGCAGCCGGCCGGGCCGCGGGCCGGCCGGCCGCCGCAGTCGGGGCACACCAGCCGGTCGAGCGCGGCGTCCACCACCCGCCAGTCGTGCCGGTCGGGTTCCGCCGCGACCATCTCGGCCAGCACCCGCTCCTGCTCACCGCCGGCGGCGTCCCACCGCCGCACGAAGGCGGCCCACTCCTCCTCCACGAGGCCGTCCACCAGGTCGCGGCAGGCCGCGCAGGCGGGGGCGCCGCCGTACTCGTATCCGCCGCATTCCGCACAGCGGCGCGGCGCCGCTCCGACCTCGGGTCGCACCATGCGGACATCGTCCCCCACCCGCCGCGGGGCTTGGTAACGGTTTTCGGCCCGGGCGGCGCGGACGGTGAAGGCCGAGGTCAGCGGGTACCGCCGGGCTTCCGTCCGCACCTCGTGCCCTCCGATCGAACCGGAGGAGGCGTGAAGGTCTTCGAGGACCTGACCTTTCGACCACGCCGGGGACTTCCACGAGGACGACGTGGTCAGGCGCCTGGAGGAGCTGCAACGCGCCGGGGCCGCCTGCGTCCGGTCCCTGCGCGGTGCCCGCGGGAATCGACCGGAGGGCGGAGCATCAGATGAGGAACGGGGGTACTAGAGGGCTCTACGTCGGTTCTTCCCGGAGGCCTCCTCGTGAACTCGTTCGTCCACAAGTCCCTGGTGGTGCTGCTGCAGGCAGGTGACTCGGACCGCTTCTCCGTCCTCGCCCACCTGAGCTACGACACCTCGGACCCGTTCGCCGTCACCGTGGTCTTCAGCCACGGCGGACGGGTGCTCGCCCGGTGGCAGCTGGACCGGGAGATGCTCGGTGACGCGCTGCGGCGTCCGGTCGGGACAGGAGACGTGCGGATGCGCCCCGAGTCGCGCGGCCTGTGGCAGGAGCTGCGCATGGAGTTCTTCGGCGACGCCCGGCCCGACGGCGGCCGTCACCACGCGGTGGTGTTCGCGTGGGCCCCGGCGTTCGCGGCGTTCCTGCGGGAGACGCACGAGCTGGTGCCGCCCGGCCACGAGACGGTCCATGTGGACGACTTCCTTGCGGACGTCATCGCCGGAGGCTGACCCGGCGGTGCGCAGGAGCGGCAGCCCGCCTCACTGGGAGGTGTAGCGGTACCGCGTCCACATCGGCAGGACGAACCAGCACAGCAGGTACCAGCCGACCACTCCCGCGACGAGGTAGGGCACGAACCCGTCGTGCGTGGCCACGCGCAGGATCAGCAGCAGTGAGGCGGTCGTCGTGGCGAGGAGCAGCAGGAGGCCGAGCAGCGTCAGCCGGGAGGCGACCCGCACCGCCTGGGGCTTGATCTGCCGCCCGGAGACGAGGCGGTGCAGGGACACCGGCCCGATGAGCGCCCCGGTGGCGCAGGCGCCCAGGACAACCGTGACGAGGTAGATCGTCTGATCGGTGCCGGTCAGGTCGTCGTACTTCTCCGTGAAGACGACCGTCAGCAGGAAGCCGAACAGGATCTGCACCCCCATCTGGGCCACACGGACCTCCTGGATGAGCTCCTGCCACATCCGGTCCGCTCTCTCCTCCTCGGTCTCGTTGCGCCCCCGGCGCCTGGCCCCGCCCTCTGCCACCTCGGACACGGCTCCTCCTGGTGTGAAACCCGAATCCCTCCTCACCCGTGTGCCCCGTAACGGGGCATCGTCTCGAACCGGGTGACGGTTTGACCGGTCAGGGGACGGTTACACGGAGGGCCCTGGAGGACGCACAGCGCGAGGAGGTCGTGGACGCATGTCCGGAACACAGCTCACGGTGACGCTCAGCGGCGGAGGCGCCGACGACGCACGCACGGTAGTCCGGGCTCTGGAGGGCGCCTTCGGTGCGCCGGACGAGCTTCCCGGCGACGAGAACGCGACGGTGCGCACGGCCACCTTCGAGGGTGGCGCGCCCGGAGGTGAGGGCGGGAGCGCCGGGGAGGGCGGGCGCCTGTCCGCCCCGGTGACGGTGACCGTGCAGGGCTCCCCGGAAGCGGTGCGACGGGCCAGCGACACCCTCGCCCGGGCCTTCACGACCCGCGACGACGGCGCCGCCTCCGGCGACCAGGAGCAGGAGCGGCAGCTGCTGCTGGTGCCGTGAGTGCGGAGGTCACACGGCAGCGCCGACGGCGGGCGTCACCAGCGCGACTCCACCTGGTCCTTGATCCGGCGCTCGTAGAGGTCGCGGATCGCGGTGAGCGTCTCGGCGGGCAGCTCCGGCAGCCGGGCGGCGGCGGCGTTGGCCCGGGCCTGCTCGGGTGAGCGGGCACCGGGGATCACGGTCGTCACGCCGGGCTGCTCGATGATCCAGCGCAGGGCCAGCTGGGCGGGGGTGTACCCCCCGGGGGCGAGCGCGGCGAACTCGGCGGCGGCCTCGACTCCGGTGCCGTAGTCGACGCCGGAGAAGGTCTCACCCACGTCGAAGGACTCGCCGCGCCGGTTGTAGGTGCGGTGGTCGTTCTCCGGGAAGACGGTGTCCCGCGTGTACTTGCCCGACAGCAGGCCGGAGGCCAGCGGGACCCGGGCGATGATGCCGACGCCCGCCTCCCGGGCGGCCGGGAGCACCTCGCGCAGGGGCTTCATGCGGAACGGGTTGAGGATGATCTGCACACTGGCCACGTTCGGCCGGGCGATGGCGGTCAGTGCCTCCGCGCAGGTCTCGACGCTGACGCCGTACGCGGCGACGCGCTCCTCCTCGACCAGGGTGTCGAGGGCGTCGAACACCTCGTCCCTGGAGTACACGGGCGTCGGCGGGCAGTGCAGCTGCACCAGGTCGATCCGGTCCACACCGAGGTTGCGGCGGGAACGGTCGTTCCAGTCGCGGAAGTTGCCGAGGACGTAGTTCTCGGGGATCTGGTCGACCCGGCGGCCCATCTTGGTGGCGACCATGACGTTCAGGTCCGGGCGCCCGCCGAGGAACGCTGCGATGGTCTGCTCGCTGCGGCCGTCGCCGTACACGTCGGCGGTGTCGAAGAAGGTCACGCCGGATTCGGCGGCCGCCTCCAGCACCGCCAGGGCTTCCTTGTCGTCGACGTCGCCCCAGTCGGCACCCAGCTGCCACGTACCGAGACCGACGACGGAAGCGTGCTGATCCGACCGGTCGAATGTGCGCTCGTCCATGGGCGCCAGTCTGTCATCCGCCGCCGCGGGGTGCGGAAGGTGTCACTCCGGACCGCTTCCCCGGTGCATTCACTCGCATGAGTGAAGAGGAGCGACAGGTTCGTGTCACGTGCCGCCCCGGGCGGTGAGCGGCTGCTCCCGGGAGGAGAGCGAGCGAGCGTGGACGCTCCTGGCGACCTTGGGCCCCAGCCAGCGCTTGAAACGGCGCAGGGTCTCCAGCTGTCCGGCCACGCGGTCGAGCCGGTAGTACAGCTGCGGCGGGACGTAGGGCAGCAGGGGCGAGTGACGCTGGCCGAGCAGGGCGAACATGCGCTCCGGCGGCAGCTGGATGTAGCGCGGCAGGTTCTCGTACCACTGGGCGCTGGAGCGGGCCGCGCTCTGCACCGGCAAGCAGGGCCGCCCTGCGTTCGCGCTCGTAGCGGGCCAGGGCCTGGGGGAGCGCCGGCTGCTCGTGGAGCGCGGCGGCGAGGGCCGTGGCGTCCTCCAGTGCGAGGGTGGTGCCGGCACCGATGGAGTAGTGCGTGGTGTGGGCGGCGTCACCGAGCAGGACGAGGCCGCCGTGGTGCCAGGTGTCGTTCGTGAGGGTGCGGAAGGTCTGCCAGGCGTCGGAGGGCAGGTCGCCGGGCGTGATCTCGCGCTCGTACTCAGGCGCACCCCGAGCTCGCGGGCCCGGGCGGCGAGGATCTCCAGCAGGCGGTGCCGGCCGATGCCGTGCCCCTCGTCACCGCTGTGCCGGGTCGTCAGATCCCGGACGCGGGCGACGCCGTCGCGCCACCGGACGGAGCCGGCGTCCAGGGCGCGCGCCGACTCCGGGTCCCGCTCGTGGAGCCGGTCGAGCAGTTCGCGCCAGTACGTCACGCCCCAGCCGTAGGTCGAGCCCTCCGGGTCGCGTGCGTAGACGGTGATGTCGTGGGACGGGTCCTGCCTCTTGAGCAGGATCGAGAGATACAGAGCGAGCCCTGCGGACCTGCTGGACCACACGCCGTTCTACACGTTCGACGGCTGATCAGACGGCCGCGCCGGTGCGGCACTCCGGGTGGCCCCAGCCGCTGTCGTTCTTGGCGATGGACTCGCCCGCCGCGTACGGGCGGCCGCACTGGCAGCGGCCGGGGAACTTGGCCTTGATCGTGCGCGAGGAGCCCTTCGAGGGCTTCGCGCTGCGGGCCGAGGCGGTGCGCGAGCGGGGCCGCGGGGCCTTCGCGGAGGTGTCCGGGGCGGGCGGCGGCTCGGGGGAACCGAGGGCGCTGCCCGCGGGCTCCTGGACGATGGCGGCCTGGCTGGCGGCGCGGTCCGCGAAGTCGTTGAGCCGGTCGCCGTCGACCTGGTGGGCGGGCACGTAGCGGAACTCGACCGAGCGGCCGTCGAGGAGCTCGTCGATGCGCACGACGAGCTCCCGGTTGGCGACCGGCTTGCCGGCGGACGTCTTCCAGCCGTTGCGTTTCCAGCCGGGCAGCCAGGTGGTGACGGCCTTCATCGCGTACTGGGAGTCCATCCGGATCTCCAGCGGCACGTCCGGGGCGACGGCCGCGAGCAGGCGCTCCAGCGCGGTGAGTTCCGCGACGTTGTTGGTGGCCCTGCCGAGCGGGCCGGCCTCCCAGCGCTCGGGGCTCTCCGAGGGGTCGGCGATCACCCAGGCCCACGCCGCGGGACCCGGGTTTCCCTTCGAAGCCCCGTCGCACGCGGCCACCACACGTTCACGCATGGGATCGATCATGCCATGGCCGCGCGGGCTCTCCGGCCCCGAGGGACGGGATCCCGGGAGGCCACGCGCCGAGCTAGCCGACTTCGGTCAGCTTCGGCATCTCCCCCTCGGTCGTCGTGGGGTCGATGACCGAGAAGTGCGCGCCCTGCGGGTCGCTGATCGCGGCGAACCGGCCGAACGGCATGGTCATCGGGCCGAACCGCAGCGCACCGCCGAGCCCGGTGGCCCTGGCCACGGCTTCGTCGCAGTCCTCGACCGCGAAGTAGACGTTGATGTACGGCGGCACCTCGGGCGGGAAGTCCTCCGTCATCCTCATCCGGCCCAGCACGTGGCTCTCGCCGAGGTCGTAGACGCGGAGGTCCGTCCGGTCGTCCTCCATGTCCCGTTGCCGGTAGGGGAAGACGGCGGGGAAGAACGCGTCGGACCTCTCGGGCTCGCGGGTGAAGATCTCCGCCCAGATGTAGGCGCCGGGCTCACCGGTGGCCTCGAAGCCCTCGTGACGGCCGGCCTGCCACACGCCGAAGACGACACCGCCCGGGTCGCGGGCCAGGCACATGCTGCCGAAGTCGCCGACCCGCATGGGCTCCATGAGCACCTGCCCGCCGTTCGAGCGGATCCGCTCCGCGGTGGCGGAGGCGTCCTGGGCCGCCAGGTACAGGCACCACTGGGACGGGGCCTCCTCGCCGTCCTGGCCGGGCATGGGCGGGACGACGGCGGCGACGGCCTTGCCGTCGGCGTAGGCCTGGGTGTAGTTGCCGTACTGGGACGACGACTCGCCGAAGGTCCAGCCGAGGACGTCGCCGTAGAAGCTCTTGGCGCCGTCGAGGTCGCTGAACATCGCGTCGGCCCAGCAGGGGGTTCCTTCGGGTTGCACGGCCATGGCTGCGCCCTCTCCGGACGGGTGAACGGGCCCTTTCCCCACGCTAGTCACCGGCGGACCGGCCCGCGCGCCGAAGCCCGGCGGACGTCTTCCTCCCCGGGACGGGGCTGCGCTTGCCTGAGGGCCGTGTCGTGGCCGGGGCGGGAGTTGCCGTATGCGCACGAGGTGGGTCGTGGGGGTCGTGCTGGGCGGGCTGCTGCTCGGCGGGTGCGGGGACCCGGCGTCCGCGCCAGAGGAGCCGGCACCGGCCGCACCACGCCCGAGCCGGGCCCGCCCCGGCCGGTCGCGGTGTCACTCCCCGGCGTACGCCTGGTCCAGGGCGGCGATGTCGAACTTGCCCATCGCCATGAACGCCCCGGTCACCCGGGCCGCCTTCGCCGGGTCCGGGTCGGTGATCATGGCGTCCAGCCGGTCCGGGACGACCTGCCAGGAGACGCCGTAGCGGTCTTTGAGCCAGCCGCATGGTCCGGGCTCGCCGCCGTTCTCGATGAGCTTGTCCCAGTAGTAGTCGATCTCCTCCTGGTTCTCGCAGAAGATCATGAAGGAGACCGCCTCGTTGAAGCGGAACTGCGGTCCGCCGTTGAGCCCGAGGAAGCGGTGGCCGTTGGCCGTGAACTCGACGGTCATCACGCTTCCGGCCGGCTGCATCGCGCCCTCGGGGTAGTGGGCGATCTTGCCGATGCCGGAGTTCTTGAAGACCGAGACGTAGAAGTGGGCCGCCTCCTCGG
Source organism: Streptomyces sp. NPDC058741 (assembly GCF_042746715.1). Taxonomy (NCBI): domain Bacteria; kingdom Bacillati; phylum Actinomycetota; class Actinomycetes; order Kitasatosporales; family Streptomycetaceae; genus Streptomyces; species Streptomyces sp. NPDC058741. Next base: position 54,825 of record NZ_JBHYQH010000028.1, read on the forward strand.
CCTGGCCGTCGAACCAGAGACAGGTGGTGAAGCCGTCGGACGCCATGGGTTCCTCCGTAAGTTGTCGGGTGGCCCGGGAGGGCCGGATGTGGCTTATGGGGTCTTGCCTTCAGTGGCTTCCCAGGAGTGGCCGTCCGGCTCTCCGGGGCGCCCTGGCTGCTGATCGAGATGTGCGTCACTGTCCTCGGTGTGTGGACCTCCACACACCGCGAAACTCATCGGCCCGCGCCCGGCGGCACTTCGGACGGCCCGTACACCGGGGCGAACCGGCAGCTCACGAACCGTGAAGGACGGGGCGACCGTCCACTTCGCGCACGCACGCTCCCCGGAACCGCACGCAACCCGGCCGGGTCCTGACTGCGGCTGTGGCACGAGTGGAGCGCACGGGGGACCTGGTGCGCCGGACGGAGTCCGACCGCGGCGGGCACGTCGCGGCGATGGCGGAGCCGGACCGCTGGCGGGTGATGTCCGGGCGTTCTTGCGGCGGTTGCGCGGGAACGGCTGTGCCCGGCGCTCTGCCGGCAGCGGATCTGCCCAGGGCAGAGATAGCGGCCGCGGGCGTCGTGGGAGGCCGACAGTGGGGTCGACGGCACGCACCGCGGAGGTCCCGCGGTGGGTGCGCCACGACGAGGAGGACCGATGACTCCACTCACGACACTCGCCCCGCGGGCGGAGGAGGGCGACACCCCTCCGACCCGCTTCGACGACCAGCTGGCCGCCCAGTTGCTCGCGCAGCGCATCGTGCTGCTCGGCACCCAGGTCGACGAGGTCTCCGCGAACCGGGTCTGCTCCCAGTTGCTCATCCTGTCCGCCGAGGACCCGCGCACCGACATCAGCCTGTACATCAACAGCCCCGGCGGCGCGGTGCACGCGGGCCTCGCCATCTACGACACGATGCGGCTCATCCCAACGACGTGTCGACCCTGGCCATGGGCTTCGCGGCCAGCATGGGCCAGTTCCTGCTCAGTGTCGGCGCGCCCGGCAAGCGCTACGCCCTGCCGAACGCACGGATCATGATGCACCAGCCGTCCGCCGGCATCGGCGGCACCACCGCGGACATCGAGATCCAGGCGGAGAACCTGGAGTTCACCAAGCGGACCATCGAGCGGATCACCGCCGAGCACACCGGGCAGAGCCCGGAGACGATCTCCGGGGACGGCGACCGGGACCGCTGGTTCACGGCCGAGGAGGCCAGGCAGTACGGCATGGTGGACCGGGTCGTGGAGTCCCTCGCGGACGTCCGCCCGGCGGCGACGCGACGCAGGATGGGGCTGCAGTGATGGGGACCTACACGATTCCGAACGTCATCGAGCGCACCCCGCAGGGCGAGCGGTCCTTCGACGTCTTCAGCCGGCTGCTGAACGAGCGGATCATCTTCCTCGGCACCGAGATCGACGACGGCGTCGCCAACGTCGTCGTCGCGCAGCTGCTCCATCTGGAGTCCTCGTCCCCGGAGAGCGAGATCGCGGTCTACATCAACTCACCCGGCGGCTCGTTCACCTCGCTCATGGCGATCTACGACACGATGTCGTACGTCAGGGCACCGATCTCGACGTGCTGCGTGGGTCAGGCGGCCTCCACCGCGGCCGTGCTGCTGGCCGGCGGTGACCCCGGCCGGCGGTTCGTGCTGGAGCACGCGCGCGTGCTGCTCGGCCAGCCGGCGAGCGGAGGGCAGCGCGGGATGGTGTCCGACCTGGCTCTGCAGGCCAAGGAGATGGTGCGGATCCGCTCCCAGGTCGAGGAGGTGCTGGCGCGGCACACCCACCACGACGTGGCGGCCCTGCGGGCCGACATGGACCGCGACAAGGTGTACACCGCGCAGGAGGCGGTGGCCTACGGACTGGCGGACGAGGTGCTCAGCCGGCGCCTCGAGACGGTCTGAGGCGCCGGCCCGGAAGCGGCCTCAGGCCGCCAGACACAGTCCGTCGTGCGAGGACGGGGACGCCGCCCCGCGGCGGCCGCCGCCCGCGTACCGCGAGGTGACGCGGGTCAGCTCGCCCTGGACCCGGGCCAGCAGGTCGCCGAGGCCCAGCCCGAGGGCGTGGGCGGCGGCCGCGAGGACCTCCGAGGAGGCCTCCTTGCGGCCGCGCTCCACCTCCGAGAGGTACGGCATGGAGATCCGGGCCTCGTCGGCGACGTCCTTCAGCGTGCGCTCCTGCGCGAGGCGCTCGCGGCGCAGGACGTCCCCCACCAGGTGGCGCCAGAGGGGCTCCTTCACCGCGGGTGTGGGAGGCCCCTGACGCGCCGGGGCGGGCACGGGGCGCGGGCCGTGCGGGCGCAGGGAGACGACTCGGGCTTCGTTCGGCACGTGATCGGTCACCGCCCCAGCCTAGGAATCACGCCCGCCGGGGGAAGGGTCCGGCGTTCCGTCCTGGGTGGAATCACCGGAACCCGAGCCTCCGGTGCCGGGACCAGGGAGGTCGCCCTGCTTGCTCTGGGTCACTCGATGGGGTGAGGATGGTCCGGCGGGCTCGCGCGCACCGCCGTTTCACCTCTCGAGAAGTCGGGGGGCATGGTGTGCGCAGACCCGGGTACCCGCAACCCGGAAGGACCTAGGCAGATGTCCGCCGTGACTTTCGTGGGAGAGGTAATGGAGACCGCCGTGATCCGGTCGAAGGCACAGGCCGCCGAGAAGAACGCCGAGGCCAGCACGGGTGACGGAGCACTGCCGGGAGTCGTTGACCCGCGTTCCGTGGCCCCCCGGGACGCCCGGGAGCTGTCCCGCCGGTTCTTCCAGCGCCTGACGGAGCTGGAAGAGGGCACGCACGAGTACCAGTACGCGCGCAACACGCTCATCGAGATGAACATGTCGCTCGTGCGGTTCGCGGCCGGCCGCTTCCGTGGGCGCGGCGACGACATGGAGGACATCGTCCAGACCGGCATGATCGGCCTCATCAAGGCCATCGACCGGTTCGAGCTGTCGCGCGAGGTCGAGTTCACCTCCTTCGCACTGCCGTACATCGTGGGCGAGATCAAGCGGTTCTTCCGGGACACGACGTGGGCCGTGCACGTGCCGCGGCGGCTGCAGGAGCTGCGCGTGGAGCTGGCCAAGGCCCGCGAGGAGCTCGCGAGCCGGCTGGACCGCGAGCCGACCGTCGCGGAGCTGGCCACGCTGATGAACATCTCCGAGAGCCAGGTCGTCGAGGGGCAGATCGCGGCGAACGGGTACAACTCGTCGTCGCTGGACGCGGCTCTGACCGGTGACGGCCCCGAGGGCGGCGAGGCCGTGCTGGCCGACTTCATCGGCGTGGAGGAGGACGGGCTGCGGCTGGTCGAGGACTTCCACTCGCTGGCCCCGCTGATGGCGGAGCTGAGCGAGCGCGACCGGCAGATCATCCACATGCGGTTCGTGGAGGAGGCCACCCAGGCGGAGATCGGTGAGCGGCTCGGATGCTCCCAGATGCACGTCTCCCGCCTGATCAAGCGGATCATCACCCGCCTGCGTCAGGGCATGCTGGGCGAACTGGGATGCGCCTGACGGCCTCGGCCGTCGAAACGGCGGGTGCCGTCCCACGTGCGGGAGTGGGGCGGCACCCGTATGTGTGTGTCCGCGTGCGGCGCGCACCACACGGGTCCCGCGCCGGCGACGTGGGTCCCCGGCGCCAGGGTGTGAGGCTCACCGACCGCCGGGGCCGGTCAGCGCCAGCACGGCGCGCACCCGCTTGCCCACCGGCACGCGTTCCACGCTGACCTCCTCGGCCAGGGCGTGCACGATCTCCAGCCCGTGCCGGCCGATGCGCTCGGGGTTGCGGGGGAAGACGCGGGGCAGGGCGGAGCTGCTGTCGTAGACCGACACCGTCACCGCGGTGTCGGTGCCGACGAGCTCCAGGATGTACGGCCCGCTGCTGTGGCGGTCGGCGTTGGTGACCAGCTCGCTCACCACCAGCTGCACGGCGCCGTCGACGCGCTCGTCGATGTCGGCACACCACTCGGTCCTGAGCTGCTCGAGGAAGAGCGCGGCGAAGCACCGCGCCTCGGCGATGCAGCCCTGCTCGCCGGAGTAGTGTGCGGCCCGCCACAGCGGTTCCACGGGCACGTCGAAACCAGTCGGTATCACTGCCCCGTCCAGGTGGTCGATCATGGGTTTCTCTCTGGGAAGCCGGACTGGCCGGACGCTCTGCACAGTGCTCGTACCCCGAGCCGCGCGTCGCAGTCCTGACAGAACGTCGCCGGTCCGGTGCCGGGGGCATTCTCCCCCGTGGGCGGGGCACCCGGACAGCAGGGCCGGCCAAGGGGCCGGACCTGATCGTGGAGGTGTGCGGTGGCCTGGTGGATGTGGCTGGTCGTGGTGGTCGCGGCGCTCGCCGCCGTCCTCATGGTGACGCTCGCCGTGCAGGCCGGGCGGCGGTCGGGGACGGTCATCGCGGTGCGGCGCAGGCCCGGCGGGAAGGGCGTGCGATGAACGAGCTGATGGCGGCGCGGAGCCTGACGACCCTGCCGGTGGTCACGCTGGACGGTGACGCCGTCGCGCAGGTCAAGGACACCGTCTTCGACCCCGCGGCGGGGCGCGTCACCGGCTTCACGCTGAGCGGCCGCGGCCTGCTGTCGGGGCCGCTGAAGCAGAGCCTGCCCTGGGCGGGCGTGCACGCGCTGGGCCGGGACGCGGTCATGGTCCGCGACGCCCACGCGCTGCAGGACACGTCCGTCGTCGTGGCGCGCCGTGAGGCCCGGCAGGGGCGGCTGCTGCACGCGACGGTGCTGACCGACGACGGCGCGGAGGTCGGGACGGTGCTCGACGTGATCGTCGAGGGCGGCACCAGCGGCCGGGTCGTGGGCTTCCGGATCGCGGCGGGCAAGGCGCTGGTGCAGGGCTCCCGGCGTCGGCGGCACCGGGTGTACGTGCCGCGCGGCGAGACGCTCGCCGTCTCGGGCCGGGCGCTGGTGATCCCGGCGGACGCCACCCGTTACGTCGCCGACGACCTGGCGGGCTTCGTCGCCCGGATCGGTGCCTACCGGGACGAGCGGAAGGGGACGCCGTCGTGATGCTGCTCTCGCAGGCGCGGGGCCTGCCCGTGCTGACGCTCCAGGAGGCGGAGGAGATCGGCACCGTGCGGTCGCTGACGGTCGACGCCGCGTCCGGTGCGGTCACCCATGTCCGGGTGCGGGGGCGGCACCGCAAGGACACGGTGCTGCCCTGGGGCGCCCTGCACGCCGTGGGCCCGGACGCCGTGCTGGTGCGCTCGGCCGCTCCTCCCGTCGCGGTGCCGCCGCACCACGAGATGCAGGGTCTGAGGATCCTCGCCGAGACCGGCGACTGGCTGGGCACGGTCCAGGACGTCGCGTTCGCACCGGACACCGGCCGTGTCGAGGCGGTCCGCACCACGGAGGGCGACCTGCCGGCCGACCGGCTGCTCGGGCTCGGCGACTACGCCCTGGTGGTGCGGGCCGCCTGAGCGGGACCGGCCCGGGTCGGGAGGCCGGTGACTGCTCCGTGGGCCGCCGGTGCCGCTCCCCGTGGTGCTGTCGGGCGGGGGCGGGGAGTGCGCCTGCGACGTGGGCGGCTCGCCCGGCTTGGATGTGGTCGTGTCCGAGGCCGGCGGTTCGCTCGAGGGCGGCGTCGACGAGGCCGAGTCGGACGGCGCCGGAGTGGTGACGCCGGCCGAGGGGGAGGGCTGGTCCGGCTTCCCGGTCTTGCGGTCGTTCTTGCCGGTGTCGCCCTCATGGCGCTCGAACCACTCGCCGTCCGGCACCGCTCGAGGTGCCGGTCCCGCCGTCCGAGGCGCCCGTGCCACCGCCGTCGGGCCGGGAGGGCACGACGGCGAGGACCACGGCGACCACGACGGCGGCCGCGGCGATCGCGACCCGGGGGACGGATCCCCACCAGGGGCGGCGGGGCTCCGGCGACGGGCCGCCCCCGTCGGCGGCTCGGAGGGCGGGCCTCCGCCTCCCGGCGGGGGCTGGCAGGGACCCGACAGCGCGCCCGGCGGAGGTCCTGTGGGACGGCCGGACGACGGCGCTTCGACGCTCACGAGCTCTTCTTCCCTCGTGGTTCTGCGCGGCTTCCACACCTCCGAGCCCAACGCCCCGGTAGGCCCGCTTTTTGCGCTGTGAGCTCATGGTGTGCTCGGACGGCGCGCGGCCCGCAAGCCGACGCGGACGGACCCGTCCGGCGGGCGTCCGGCGGCGGGTGCCGCTTAGCGTGGCAGCGTGAGTGCGCGCACCCCCTCCGGCCGGGCACGGGCCGACGGCGAGCGGTCCACCGCCCGGCACGGCTGGGCGCAGGCCCTCGTCACGGTGCTGGGCGGGCTGCTCGCGATGGGAGTGGTGGCCACCCTCGGACTGTGGGCGGCCGGGGCCGCGGACCTTCCGGACGGCGGCTTCGCCCCGGTCGTCGCGGCCACCCTGGTCACCGCCGTCGGCGGCACGGTGGAGCTGTCGGGGAGCGCCGGGGAGCTCGCCGAGACGCAGGCCGGCCTGACGGTGATCCCCCTGTCGGTCACGCTCACCGGGGCGCTGGTGATCGCCTGGGCCTTCCTGCGGCCGTTGCGGCACCGCGCGGTCGCCGGTACCGCGGAGCTGGCCGGCTGGGCCGCCCGGGTGGCGGCCCTGTGGCTGCTCGCGCTGATCGGCCTGACGCTCGCCGCCCGCCACACGTTCGACATCTCGCTCCGCGACGACGCTCTGGCCGAGCTCGGCGATCTGTTCGGCGTGTCGCCCCGGATCGGCTTCACGACGGACGTTCCGCTGTCCGTGTTCGTCGGCGTGGTGTGGCTGGCCGGTGTCCTGGTACTGGCCCCGCTGGTCTCGCGGGGGGCGCCGCTGCCGGGCGGGCTGCTGCGCTTCCAGGAGTCGGTGCGGCCGGCCGCGTACGCGATGGTCTCGCTGCTGCTCGCCTGCGTCGTCATCGGCCTGGTCGTCGCGTTGGTCGTCTCGGCGGTCAAGGGGCACGCCCGGGAGACGTTCGCCGTGATCCTGCTCGGCCTGCCCAACCTGGTGTGGCTGGCGATGACCATCGGCATGGGCGCCACCTGGACCGGCAGGGTGGAGGGTCCGTTCGGGCTGCCCGTGCCGCATGTGCTCGACGAGGTGCTGCGCACGCCGGACATCTCCGAGCTGAACCTGCGGACGCTGTCCGAGCAGGACGGCCGGGTGTGGTGGCTGCTGGTCGTCGACGTCGTGCTGCTGGTGGGCGCCGCGTTCGTGATGGCGGCCCGGTCCCCGGCCCGGATGCGGGCCTGGCAGCACGCGGTGCAGATGGCCGTCGCACTGGCGCTGACGGTTTTCGTGATCTGCCTTCTGGGGCGCATCTCCGCGCACTACGGACTGTCCGTGCTCGGCATCGGCGACCTGGGCGGCGGTCTGGCGGGCGAGCTGTTCCTGAGACCCCGGCTGTGGGGCGCGGTCGGGCTGGCCGTGCTCTGGGGGCTGGTGACGGGGTTCGCCGGGGCACTGGCGGCCGGGCATGTACGGCGGCGCGGCGAGGTGCGCGCCGGCAGCGCGGGCTGAGCCGGGCGCTGCATTCGCTCCACGACCACGGGTTCGGCCCAACGCGGTGGCGGTTTCACGGGCCGCTCCCCGACCGGCTGCCGCCGGTCCGTCCGCGTCTGCCCGCGTGCGGTTCCGGCCGCGCCGCCGGTCGTCGCGGCCCGCAGCGCGGCCACGAAGGCGAAGCAGGACGGGTAGCGGTCGTCGGGGTTCTTGGCGAGGGCCTTGGCGAGGACGGCGCCGGCCGCCGCGGGGACGTCGGGCACGCTCTCGGTCAGCGGCGGCGGCTCGTCTTACTGGTGCGCCCACAGCAGGGCCACGTCGTCGTCCCGGACGAAGGGCGGGTGCCCGGCCAGGGCCTCGTGGACGACGCAGCCCAAGCCGTAGACGTCGCAGCGTGCGCCGACCGGCTTGCCCGAGATCTGCTCGGGGGCGACGTAGTCGAGGGTGCCGGTGATCTGGCCGACGGTGGTGAAACCGGTCATCGAAAGCGACCTCTCCGTCAGGCCGAAGCCGGTCGGGTAGACGTGCTCGGGGTGGTCGCTGTCCGTGCCGCCGGGCACCAGGATGTTGCCGGGCTTGACGTCCCGGGGCACCAGCCCGTGCTCGTGGGCGGCGTCGAGCGCGGAGGCGACCCGCGCGGCGACGCGGACGGCGGTGGCGGGCGACATCGGACCCTCCCCCGCACGTGTCGCCGCCGGCGACGTACCGCATGACGATGTACAGCGCGCCGTCCGTCTCACCGGCCTCGAGGACCGGCACGATGTGCGGGTGGCCGATCGCGGCCGCGGCCCGCGGCTCGTGGGTGAAGCGCCGACGGAAGGTGTCGTTGCGGGCGAGCTCCCGGGCGAGCAGTTTCAGGGCGACGGTACGGTCGAGCCGCAGGTCGCGGGCCTTGTGGACCACGGCCATGCCGCCGCGCCCGATCCCCCGGGCCCGACGTCCCGGCTCGTGGATGCGGTGGCCGTCGGCGTAGGTGCCGTTGGCCTTCGCGAGGCCCCAGTGGCCGTCCTCGGGCCGCAGCACCGCGTGGTGCCGGGACACCCGGTCGTCGTCGATGACGATGCCGCTCAGCGGGTCGCGTCCCACGTGGTAGTCGCGGCCCGGGATCATCACGGTGGCGCCGGTGTCGGTCCCCAGGACGAGTTCTGGTGCCACCGACGGCTGCGCCATGGCGAAGATCCTACCGATGTGCCCTGTTGTGCGCCTCTGTGCGCGGGCCCGGCCGCAGGTCAGGCGACGGGCACTCCCAGCACGGGGGCGGCGCGCTGCATGCGCAGGGCGTCCACGGACTCGGCGAGCAGCTCGTACTCGGTGGTGTCGTCGCTGGTGGCGATGCGCACCAGCCGTCCGGCCGCCAGTTCCTCGGCCACCCGCTCCTGGCGGGCGGGGTCGGCGCACCAGGCGCGCAGCAGCATGGGCACGTCGGGCACGGTGTCGGCGACCGGCACGAGCGAGCCCGGCGGCAAGTGCTCGACCTCCGGCCGGGGGTCGAGGCGCTGGGCGATCCAGGAGGCCCGGTCGCGCAGCCACCACAGGGCCAGGGCGAGGGTGGGTGCCCGGTAGGTGCCGAGGGGTACTCCGATACGACGGCCGTCGCAGACCCCGTACGCCGTGACATGGCACAGAAACTCGTCGTGCACGTGCCCCTCCCCCGCTGCCCTGCGCGCCTGCCCGGACCCGCGTTTCCCGTGGCTCGCGTGCTGTGCGTGAGGGCACCGTCGCCGAATGTGAAAACGCTCTCGCAGGCCAGTATGTTCACTGCCGAAACGCTGTCACCATGACTTTCCGGCCACTCTCCTGGCATATTCACGGCCCGGGTTGGCCGAAAGGCCGCACCGGGGCGATGAGTTCTGCGGTGGCCGCCGGTCTCTCCTGCGACAGACCACCACGAGCCGGAGGACACCATGGCCACGACAGGAGCACTGGACGCGGAGTTCACCGCCGTCCTGCGCAGGAGCCCCTCCGAGGGCGGCTGGACCTATCTGGTCTGGCCCCGTTCCACCGAGTTCTTCGGCACCCGCGGCCTGGTCAAGGTCCGCGGCACGATCGACGGGCATCCGTTCCGCAGCTCGTTCATGGCCCTCGGCGACGGGACGCACAAGCTGCCCGTGAAGGCGGACATCCGCAGGGCCGTCGGCAAGCAGGAGGGCGACACGGTGACCGTGCGGCTGGAGGAGCGGATCGGCTGCTGACCGCTCGCGCCGGGGGGTGTGCCCGGGGCGGTCCGCCCCGGGCGCGCCGACCGCGGCTACTGCCGGACGATCGCGTCGATCCGGGCCAGCTCGTCCGCGTCGAAGTCGAGGTTGCCGATCGCCCCGACGCTGTCCTCGACCTGCTGCGGGCTGCTCGCTCCGACCAGCGCGGAGGTGACCCGGCCGCCGCGCAGCACCCAGGCGAGCGCCATCTGGGCCAGGGTCTGGCCGCGCGTCCTGGCGATGTCGTTCAGGTCGCGCAGCCGGGCCGCCAGCTCCTCGGTGACGGCGTCGGACCGCAGGAACGGGCTGTCGCTCGCGGCCCGCGAGCCCTCCGGGATGCCGTCGAGGTAGCGGTTGGAGAGCAGCCCCTGCTCCAGCGGGGAGAAGACGATGGAGCCGACCTGGAGCTCGTCGAGGGCGTCCAGCAGGCCCTCGTCCTCGGGACGGCGGTCCAGCATCGAGTAGCGCGGCTGGTGGATGAGGAGCGGGGTGCCCAGCTCGCCGAGGATGCGGGCGGCCTCGCGGGTCTGCTCCGCGGAGTAGTTGGAGACGCCGACGTACAGTGCCTTGCCCTGCTGCACCGCCGAGTGCAGGGCTCCCATCGTCTCCTCGAGCGGGGTGTCCGGGTCGGGGCGGTGGGAGTAGAAGATGTCGACGTAGTCCAGACCCATCCGCTGCAGGCTCCGGTCCAGCGAGGACAGCAGGTACTTGCGCGAGCCCCACTCACCGTACGGGCCGGGCCACATCAGGTAGCCGGCCTTGGTGGAGACGACCAGCTCGTCGCGGTACGGGGCGAAGTCGGCCTTGAGGAACTCGCCGAAGGCCGACTCGGCGGCGCCGGGCGGCGGGCCGTAGTTGTTGGCGAGGTCGAAGTGGGTCACGCCGAGGTCGAAGGCGCGGCGCAGGATGGCGCGCTGGGTCTCGACGGGCCGGTCCGGGCCGAAGTTGTGCCAGAGACCGAGCGAGAGCGCGGGGAGCTTCAGGCCGCTGCGTCCGGTGCGCCGGTAGGGCATGCCCGCGTAGCGGTCGGGGTGTGCGGTGTACAACGCGTCTCCTGAAGGGGTGGGCACGGTCGGGAAACAACCGCTGCCCACTCTCGCGTGACCTGCTCGCATCCGTCCAACAGAGGAATCCGATGGAATTCAGCGGCTACGCTTCTCAGTCGTGGAACTGCGTCACCTGCAGCACTTCGTCGCGGTCGCCGAGGACCGGCACTTCACCCGGGCGGCGGAGCGGCTCCTGGTGTCCCAGTCGGGGCTGTCGGCCTCCATCCGGGCGCTGGAGCGGGAGCTGCAGACGCCGCTGTTCGTGCGGACCACCCGCCGGGTGACGCTCACTCCGGCCGGGCGGGCGCTGCTCGGCGAGGCGGAGCGGATCCTGGCGCAGGTGCGCGCGGCCCACGAGGCGGTGGCGGCGGTGCAGGGGGTGCTGCGGGGCATGCTCAGGCTCGGCAGCGAGCAGTGCATCGCCGGGGTGCACCTGCCGGGGCTGCTCGCCGCCTTCCGGCACCGGCATCCGGACGTGGAGATCTGCCTGCGCCAGGCGGGGTCGGGCGCGCTCGCGGAGGACGTGGCGGCCGGGCGGCTCGACATGGCGTTCGCCGTGCGGACGCGGGACGACGGCGAGCAGCTGCGGTCGGTGCCGCTGACCAGCGAGCCGATGACGCTGCTGTGCCACGCCGGCCACCGGCTCGCCGCCGCGGGGGCGGCGGTCACGCCTCAGGAGCTGGGCGGGGAGGTGTTCGTCGACTTCCATCCGGACTGGGGGCCGCGCCGCACCACGGACACCGTGTTCGCCACCGCGGGTGTACGGCGGACGGTGGCCCTGGAGGTGAACGACGTGCACACCCTGCTCGACCTGGTCGACGAGAACCTGGGCGTGGCCGTCGTGCCCCGGCACTTCGCGCACAAGCGGGCCTCGCTCACCGCGCTGCCGGTGAAGGGCACCGGGGAGGCGGTCTACGACACGGTGGTCCTGCTGCCGCCCCCGCAGGCCACCAGCCCGGCGGCCCGGGCGCTGATGGCGCTGCTGGAGACCGCCGGGGACTGAGACGGGGACGCGGGGGACGCGGCGATGGGCCATGGTGGAGCCATGCATGCGAAGGACATCCTCATCGACGGCTACGACCGCATCCGGGAAGAAGTCCACGCCACCGTCGAGGGTCTCGGACCCGACGAACTGGCCGCCCGCCCCTCCCCCGGCACCAACTCCATCGCCTGGCTGGTCTGGCACCTCACCCGCGTCCAGGACGACCACGTCGCCGACGCCTTCGGCCTCGACCAGGTCTGGCTCGCCCAGGACTGGGAGAAGCGCTTCGGACTGGGACTGCCCCGCCACGACACGGGCTACGGCCACAGCCCCGCCGAGGTCGCCAGGGTCCGGGTCGACTCCGGGGACCTGTTGACCGGCTACTACGACGCCGTCCACGAACAGAGCCTCACGGCCCTGCACGGCTTGGCCGCCGAGGACCTGGAGCGCGTGGTCGACGAGCGCTGGGACCCGCCGGTCACCCTGGGCGTGCGGCTGGTCAGCGTCCTGTCCGACGATCTGCAGCACGTCGGACAGGCCGCCTACGTCCGGGGGCTGCTTCCGAGTTCGGCGGCGTAGCCGGGCAGGACCACGTCGCGGATGAGGGCGTTCCGCTCGTCGAACGGGAGGAACGCGCTCTTGACGGCGTTCACCGTGACCGTGCGCAGGTCCTCGAGGGTCCAGCCCGCCTCCTCGGCCAGCAGCGACATCTCACGGGTCATGGTCGTGCCGGACACCAGCCGGTTGTCGGTGTTGAGCGTGACGCGGAAGCCCAGGTCCTTCAGCGCGGTGATGGGGTGCTCGGCGATCGAGGCGGCGGCGCCGGTCTGCAGGTTGGAGGTCGGGCACATCTCGAGGGCGATCCGCCGGTCGCGCACCCAGCCGGCCAGGCGGCCCAGCTTGCCGGCCGTGAGATCGGGGATGTCGTCCGTGATGCGCACGCCGTGCCCGATGCGCTGGGCCCCGCACACCTGGAGCGCCTGGTGGATGCTGGGCAGGCCGTGGGCCTCCCCGGCGTGGATGGTGAACGGCACGTTCTCGCGGCGCAGGTGCTCGAAGGCCGCGAGGTGGTCGGCGGGCGGGAAGCCGTCCTCGGCGCCGGCGATGTCGAAGCCGACGACCCCGGCGTCCCGGAAGGCCACGGCCAGGTCGGCGGCCTCGCGCACCCGGTCGAACATCCGCATCCCGCACAGCAGGGTGCCGACGCGCACCGGCGTGCCCGCGGCGGCCGCCTTGGCCATGCCCGAGGCGAGGCCCTCCTGGACGGTCTCCACGACCTCGGCCAGGGTCAGGCCGCCCTTCAGCATCAGCTCGGGCGCGTAGCGCACCTCGCCGTAGACGACGCCGTCGGCGGCGAGGTCCAGGACGTACTCCTCGGCGGTGCGCAGCAGGCCCTCGCGGTTCTGCATCACGGCGAGGGTGTGCTCGAAGGTGGCTATGTAGCGCACCAGGTCGCCGGAGTTGGCGGCCTCGTAGTACCAGGCGGCGAGCTCGTCCGGGTCGGTGGTGGGCAGCGCGTGGCCGACCGCGCCGGCGAGCTCGACGACGGTGGCGGGACGCAGGCCGCCGTCGAGGTGGTCGTGCAGGACGGCCTTCGGGAGGCGGTGGATCACTTCGGCGTCTACGCGCGTAGCAGTCATGTCGGGGTCTTTCGTCGTGCGGGCGGTGCGAAGGAAGGAGGTGGGGTCAGCCGGCGGGCTGGAGCAGGTCCCAGCGGTTGCCGTACAGGTCCTGGAAGACGGCGACGGTGCCGTACGGCTCGTGCCGCGGCTCCTCCAGGAAGGTCACGCCCGCGGCGGTCATCCGGGCGTGGTCGCGGGCGAAGTCGTCCGTGTGCAGGAAGAAGCCGACCCGCCCGCCGGTCTGGTCAGCGACCCGGGCGGCCCGACCCTCCCCCTCGGCTCGGGCCAGCAGCAGGCCGGTACCGGTCCCCGCGGCGCCGGGTTCGACGACGACCCAGCGGGACCCGTCGGGCCGGGGCACGTCCTCGGCGAGCCGGAATCCGAGGGCCTCGGTGCAGAAGCGGATCGCCTCGTCGTAGTCGTCGACGACGAGGGTGACCAGTGCGATACGTCTCATCGGGGCCTCTCGGAGCGGGGTTGACCGGAGAGGTTATACGTAGAACCTCCATGACGCCACCAGATGTGACGCATCACCGCCCGACCGGCCCCGCGTGACGCGATCGGGCGACATTTCCCCTGTGGCGCACAAACGGAGATACCGAACATTCCGACCTGCCGGTGTGTCGTCCTGCCGCCCGAAGTGGCCTGTGACGAGAATCCGAGGCATATATGCCCCTTTCCCGGGTGGGTTGCATAGCTGACGTGGATGCGGGACCGTTGCCGTCTGCACAGATTTCTCCCGACAGGAAGGTGGTGGGGTGCGCACGATGCGTGCCTCCGCTTGTGACCGCTTCGCGCCGTACGTCCGCCCGCTCACGCAGCGCCGACACCAAGGTCGGCAGCTCGTGGGGTGAAGCCCCCTATCCCGTGCTGGTCGTCGACCGGCACGGCTCCCTGGTCCAGCTGAACGAGGCCGCCCGGACCCTGCTGCCCGGCGCGGTGAGCGGTGACCGGCTGCGCGAGTCCGTGCCGGCCTGGCTGTCGGACGCGCACCGCAGCATCACCGAGGTGCCCGGCAGCCGCGGTGCCGGTCCCCTGAGCGGATCCATCAACGACCGGTTCGTGCTGGCGCATCCCAGGGCGGCGGCCGACGGGGACGTGGTGTGGTGGCTGGTGGACGACACCGACCGCCACCTGGCCGAGGAGGCCGTGCGCAGCGCACACGCGCGTTCCGAGATCCTCTCCGAGGCGTCCTCGTCGCTGCTGTCGACGCTGAACGTGCCCCGCTGCATGGAGGTCGCCGCGTCGATGGCCGCGCAGCATCTGGCGGAAGCCGCCGTCCTCGTCGCTCCGGCGCAGGGCCGCCGCCACCCGCTGACCTACGCTCCGCAGGGCGGACCCGTCGTCCAGGTGACGCGGCAGATCGACACGCACAGCGTGCCCGGACTGCCCGAGGCCCTGCAGGGGTTCCCGCCGGTGCCGGCGCGCTGGATCGATCCCTCCCTCCTTCCCGACTGGGCGATCCCCGACGGCTTCACCGGAGCGGTCGGTTCGGTGATCGTCACTCCGCTGCCCGGGCACGGCGTACCCGCCGGCGCCCTCATCCTGCTGCGGTCCAGCACCGAGCAGGCGTTCACCGAGGGCGAGGAGATCTTCGCCCGCCTCTTCGCCGCCCGGGCCGGTGCCGCCCTCTCGGCGGCCCGCCTGTACACCGAGCAGGCCGCCATCACCGCCACCCTGATGCACGAACTGCTGCCGCCCGCCCTGCAGCGGGTGCACGGCGTGCAGTACGCCGGCAGCTACCGGGCCGCCAAGGACCACGAACGGGTCGGCGGTGACTTCTACGACGTCCACCCCGGCTCCGATCCCTCGCAGGAGACGCTGGTGGTCCTGGGCGACGTGGCGGGCAAGGGCCTGGACGCCGCCGTGCTGACGGGCAAGATCCGCAACACCCTGCACGCCCTCCTCCCCCTGGCCGACGACCACCAGCGCGTGCTCGACCTGCTCAACGGCGCCCTGCTCAGCTCCCACCACACCCGCTTCGCCACCCTGGTCCTCGCCTCGGTGCGCCGCCGCGGGGGCCGGGCGCACCTGCGGCTGACCAGCGCGGGCCACCTGCCGCCACTCGTGGTCCGCAGCGACGGCCGGGTGGAGGAGATCAGCTCCCGGGGCACGCTGATCGGTGCCCTGCCGGTCGTCACCGCGACGTCCGCGGAGACGGTGCTGGAGCAGGGCGACACCTGCCTGCTCTACACCGACGGCATCACCGAGGCGCGCGGCGGTCCGCTCGGCGACGAACTGTTCGGCGAGGACCGTCTGAAGCGGGTGCTGGCCGAGTGCGCCGGGCTGCCCGCCGAGGCGGTCGTGGAGCGGGTGCAGATGCTGGCCGCCCAGTGGCTCGGCTCGGGCCGGCACGACGACATGGCCGTCGTCGCCGTCAGCGCCCCCAAGACGGGCGGGCTGTCGGTGGTCAACGGGCGTCGAGGGAACGACAGGAAGGACAGGTGAACGATCCCGCGATGTCAGTGACACTGCAGAACCGGTTGTGGCACGCCGTGGCCCAGGGCGACGAGGACGCCGCCGTCGACGTCCTGTCCTCGGCACCGGCGCAGGAGCTGGACGAGGAATCGCTCCTGCTGGACGTGATCGCGCCCGTGCAGGAGAGGATCGGCGCCGAGTGGGCCGCCGACCGCATCACCGTCGCCCAGGAGCACGCGGCCACCGCCATCAACGAACGCGCCGTCGCCGCCCTGGCCCATCGCGACCGCGACGGCGCCGGACGCTCCCCGCGACGGGGCCGGGTGACGGTCGCCTGCATCGACGGTGAATGGCACGCCTTCCCGGCCCGCCTCGTCGCCGAGACGCTGCGGCTGCGCGGCTGGCAGGTGGACTACCTCGGGGCGCAGACCCCCACCCCGCACCTGATCGCGCACCTGCACCGCACCAATCCCGACGCGGTGCTGCTGTCCAGCTCGATCCCCACCCACCTGCCCGCCGCCCACAGCGCCATCACCGCGTGCCAGGCCATCGGGACGCCCGTGATGGCCGGCGGTCGCGCCTTCGGCCCGGACGGGCGCTACGCCCGCGCCCTGGGCGCCGACCGGTGGGCCGGCGACGCGCGACGCGCGGCCGGCGCGCTCGAAGCGGGACTCCCCCGGCCCGCCCCGGCGATGCTGCGCCAGGCCGTGGACGACCTCCCGCACCTGGCCGACCAGGAGTACACGTGGGTCGTCCAGAACCGCGTCCCCCTGGTCCGGCAGACCATGGCCGACCTGGAGGACCGCTTCCCGGCCATGCGCGCCTACTCGGTCGAGCAGCGTGACCGCACCGCCGAGGACATCTCCCACATCGTGGCGTTCCTCGCGACGGCCCTGTACGTCGACGACGCCGAGCTGCTCACCTCGTTCCTGCTGTGGACCGCCGACATCCTCGAGGCGCGGCAGGTGCCGGCCCGGTCACTGAACGCCGGCCTGGATCTCCTGGCCGGGCAGTTGCACGACTTCCCCCGCGCCCTCGCCCTGATCCGTGAGGGCACCACCGTCCTCGACGGCCGTTCCTCCTCCCTTCCCCTCCCCGGCTCCGAGACCCCCGCATGACGAACCCGCCCTCGCCCCAGTTCACCGTCGCCGTCGACCTCGCGCCGCCCGCACTGACCGTGCGGGTGGTGGGCGAGCTCGACTACGACACCTCCGGCGAACTCCTCGACATCGTGCTCCCCCACCTGTCCCAGGGTGCGGTACTGCGCGAAGTGCGTCTGGACTTCGGCGAACTGGCCTGGATCGACTCCTCCGGCCTGTCGGCCCTGCTGATGATCCATCGTCACACCAGCGCCGCGGGCATGGCCCTGCACCTGGACAACCGGCCCGAGTTCCTGGAGCGCACCCTGCATCTCACCAATGTCCTGGAGTACCTGACCGGGCCCGCGGCATCGGCGCGGGGGGACGAGCAGAGCGGGGACGTCACCGAGGCCGGCGCCACCTAGACGCTCCCGCCGAGCCGATCCAGGTCCTCGCCGGTGAAGCGGATCGCGCCCGCCCCGGCGTTCCCGGTGAGGTGGGCGGGGTCGGCAAGCGCGCGAGGACCCTGGTGCGGGTCCGGGCGATGCGGATGGGCGGGCGGGGCTCGCGCCGTGGGCCCGGGCCACGGCGCGCACGCCGCCGTCGTGGACGGCGGCGGCACCCCGCGCCCCCACACCCCGCCGGCCGCGGCGCAGAACGGCACACGTCGCGCGGACCGAGGGGGCGTTCTACGGATACGTGTAGGCGTTGAGAGCGGCCGCGGCGGCGGCCGGGTCGCCGCGGTCGTAGTGGTCGACGGCGAGGAAGGTGGGCTTCTTGCGGGCGGCGGGCTGGCAGAACCGCCGCGCCCGGTCGGCGAGTTTGCTGTTGTCCGTGGTGGCCGTGCCGGTGAAGGGGACGTCGCGGAAGTGGTTCATGACGAACAGCGGGCGGAAGCCAGGTTCGGTGCGGGTCAGCGGGATGTTGACGTCCGGGCCGTACCAGCGGCTGTAGCAGGACCAGTCGGAGGTGCCGACACCCGCACCCATGGACCAGTAGTTCTCGACGGTCCATTCGCGCTGGTACATGACGCCGAAGCCGTCCCGCGTCAGGCCGGCTGCCTGATCGGCCGAGCGGCTGTGGTCGGTGAAGAGCAGCAGCCGGTCGTTCGCGGCGATCAGTTCGGCCATCGCCGGCCAGCCGTACTGCCGGACGCCGGTGCGGTCGGGCCGGTACAGCACGTCCGGCAGGCCGTCGACGCGGGCGAGTTCGGCGCGCAGGACGCCCGGGTCGACGTGGTCCTCCAGGAAGACCGTGACGAACTGGTCCGGGTGGGCCTCGAGGAAGTCGACGATGCGCTGGAGGTCGACCCAGAGGGCGACCGGCCTGCTGACGAGGGTGCAGCTGTTGTGGCAGAGGATCGCGCCGTCGGGTGTCTGATGGACGTCCAGCATGAATCCGCGCACGCCGTCGGCGAGTTGGCGCTCGATCCCGCGGGTCTGGTTGGGGACCAGGTTGACGAAGGGCGGGGCGAAGCCGCCGTCGACGCCGTTGGCGTAGGCGTTGTGCGTGGTGAGGAAGGTGACCTGGTCCAGGGTGCGCCGGTCCTGCGGGGGCAGGGGGGCGGTGGCCGGTTCGACCGGGGTGAGGTACCAGGCGGCGAGGTCCCCCGGGCCGCCGAGGACGAGCCGGGCGGGGTGGTTCGCGCCTGGCGGCTTGGGGGCCACCGTGAGGTGGCGCGTGGTCCCCGGAACGCGCAGGGTGAACAGGTCGGTGCCCGACGCGGTGATCTCCCAGGCTGCGTCGGCGCTCGCGCAGGCGACGGTCGCGGCCTGGTCGCCGCTGCGGCCGAGGCAGCTGCCGGGCGCGTCGGTGTTCTCCAGGAGGGAGGCGGACCCGTCCGGCTTCAGCCGCCACTGCTGGCGGTCCTCGTCGCCGCGCGGTCGGTGCTGCTCGACGGCGCCGCGGCTGTCGGCCGCGTTGAGTCCGGGCGCCGCGCTCTGGACGTAGTAGGTGCCCGAAGCCGGGACGGCGGCAGCGGCGGGCTGGGGGGCCATGAGCGCGGCGGCCAGCGCGGTGGCCGCCGCGAGCAGGGCGTGGGGGGCGCGTGGGCGCATGGGGGATGCCCTTTCTCCAACTAGTCAGGGGCATGACATCTCGCATGACACCACGCCCGGGAGGCCGTCGTCAGCAGTACAGGTTGCCGCCGGGCGACGTACCGAGGATCTGGGTGAAGCGCCGGTAGGCGGTCACGCGGCTCTGGACCTGCGCCGGTTCTTGCCGTCGCACTCCAGGGAGCCGTTGATGCTGCGGATGGTCTGGCCGAAACCGGCGCCGTCGACCATGGCGTTGTGCGGGGTCATCGAGCCCGGGCCGGTCCGGGTGTTCCAGTACCACAGGGCCGTCTTCCAGGCGACGGCCGAGTCGTTCTGCACCAGCCAGGGGTTGTTGAGCAGGTCGACGCCCAGCGCGTCGCCCGCGGCCTTGTAGGTGAAGTTCCAGCTCAGCTGGATCGGGCCGCGCCCGTAGTAGGCGGCCTGGCCGGCCGGGCAGCCGTAGGGCCGGCTCCCGTCGCAGTAGTGCGGGTAGTTGGCGGTGTTCTGCTCCACGACGTGGACCAGACCGCCGGTCTCGTGGCGCGCAAGACCGCGGCGATCCTGGCCGGGGCGTGCTGCTCCACCTGGTTCGTGCAGACGCAGCACCACACCCCGGTCGGGATGATCGCCGGCTGCGCGTCACCGGTCCGGGAGAGACTGCTGCGTCCCCTCGCGACCGGCGAGCTGATGGCCGGCATCGCGTACGCGCACCTGCGCGCCTTCCCCCGGGTCCCCGTGCGGGCCGTGCCCGAGCGGGGCGGCTGGTCGTTCGGCGGCACGGTGCCCTGCTACACGGGCTGGGCCTGAACGACGTGATGCTGCTGGCCGGCACGACGGACCGGGACGAGGTGGTGTTCGTCACCGAGGCCCGGGAACAGCCGGGGCTGACCCCGTCGGCGCCGATGCGGCTCGCGGCCCTCACCGCCGCCCGCACGGTCTCGCTGGAGCTGGACGGCCTGTGGGTGCCGGAGGACTCCGTCGTGCTGCGCACGCCGCGCGAGGAGTTCGCCCGGGTCGACCTGCCGAGGGCGGCCCACACCACCCCTGCCGTGTTCGGGGTGGCGGGCGCGGCGCTGGACCTGGCCGCCCGGTCCCGGGACGGCGCGGAGACCGCCGCCGTGCTGCGGGCCCGGCTCGACGAGGTCCGATGGGAGGCCTACGCGCTGGCCGACCACCCGCAGCCGCACGCCTGCGTACCGGAGCGGCTGGCGGTCCGGGCGCGGGCGTTCGACGTGCTGCGCGCGGCGACGACCGCCGCGATCGTGGCGGGCGGCGGTCGCTCCACGGCGCTGGACAGCGACGCGCAGCGGCTGGCGCGCGAGGGACTGTTCCTGCTGGTGCAGGGCCAGACGCCTCAGTCACGCCGCTCGCACCTCGGGACCCTGGCGTCCGGCTGACCGGACGGCACCGGTCCCGGGACGGGCCCGTCCGGGCGTCAGGCCCCGTCGTCCTCCGGAACCACCACGAGGAACGCGTCCGTCTCCAGGTCCATCACCACCGTGGCGGGCTCTCCCTCGGCGCGGCGACGCGCCGCGTACTCCTCCGCAGGCCACGAACCGCGCGGGGAACCCGCGGGAAACCGCTCCAACACCTTCGCACCGATGGCCACAGACACGTCCGCTGCCCTCCCCTGTCCTGCGCCGCCCACCGGGGCGGCGACGTTCGGCCTCCGTCGTACACATCCGGATGCCCCCGATCCACCCGGACATGTACCCACTGGTGCGCCGCGCCCTCGACCTCTACACATAAAGGAAAAATAAGAGCAGAATAGAGGTTAAGTGGCACATACCGCATACCCCACCAGAAGCGGTCGCCCTGCCAGACGAAGGAGACGAGTCATGGCCAACGTCTCGCCCACCCGAGGTGACATAACCAGCCATCCCGATGCCTCCGAAATGAGGGCTCGGTACGCCCGCATGCTCGGTGGCCGTGAGGTGGCGCTCGTGGACGGACCGGTGTTCCTGCTCGGTCTGTACTGCGCCGCCTCCCCGTGGATCGTTCACTACACGACCAGTCAGCCGGCGCTGGTGACGCACAACCTGATCATGGGCATCGCGATCGGCCTGCTGGCGCTCGGGTTCACTCGGGCTCCGGAACGCATGTACGGCCTGAGCTGGGCCATGTGCGCCGTCGGGGTGTGGCTGATCATCGCGCCGTGGATCGTCGGCGACAGCCCGGACGCCGGCGTGATCTGGAACAACATCGTCATCGGCGCACTGGCCGTGATCCTCGGGCTGGTGTGCGCCGGCACGGCGGCGAAGGCCACCCCCAGGGCGTAGCCTCCCCGCCGGAGACACCTCAGGCCGGTCCCTCCCCGGACCGGCCGTTTCCGTCCCGTCCCCGCACCGGACGCGGCGCGGTCGTCATGACCCCGCGACGGATCGGGCGGTCCGGGATGCAGCAGGCCGGCGCCCGGCACCGCGCTACGGCGTGTCCGCGTACGGCGTCGTCGAGGTCGGCGCGAGCAGGTCCCGGCGTTCCAGGAGGGGGCGGCTCCGGCCGGAGGCGGCGACCTGGAGGTACCTGTGGCCCCGGGCCGCGCCGACGGGCTCGTCGCCGGCCGGCGCCACGGCGGCGACGACGGTGTCCGCGTCCGCCGCCGGCCGGTGAATCCACGGGCGTACCTCAGCCTCCGCCCGCCGGCGGGGCAGCGGGTTTTCGCCTTGCCCGCGGGGGCCTTGGGGTCCCCCTGGTCACGCCGTCACGACAGGGAGCGCGCACCATGGTCGTCAAGGACACGGAACTGCCCCATCTGCGCCGCTGCGTGGAGCTCGCGGCCGAGGCACTCACCGCCGGGGACGAGCCGTTCGGGTCGGTCCCGGTGGGCGGGGACGGCACGGTCGTGGGTGAGGACCGCAACCGGGTGGCCTCCGGCGAGCACTGCCCCGTGTGCGCGGCCGCGCACGCCTGGGTCGGCCTGGGGCGCATCGTCTACGTCGGTCGTCCGCACCGGTGCGACGCTCATCGCACCGGGGATCCTGCTCTACGAGGGCCTGAGCGGCCAGACCCGGGACGCCGCCGTGATCGCGGCGTTCTCCGGCATGCTGTTCCTGCTGGTGATCCTTCGCCGGCCTCTGCCGCGCCTTCGTCCGCGCGGTCGCCCCCGGCGGCCTTCTGGTCGCCGCGTTCATGGAGAACATGGCGGCCTACCGCATCGGACCGGCCTCACGCTGGCCGGGCTGCCCGGTCGATCCCGGCACGGTCGGCGAGGTCTTCGGACCGCTCAGCCGGGAGCTGGATGTCACCCACATCGACGCGGACCCCACCCTGCCGGACTACGGCGACTCGGGGATGGTGCTGCTGCGGGGGTGGCGGAAGCGATATGAGGGCCGTGTCCCGGGGCGCCGCTCTCGAACTGGCGGTGGAACCCCCCGTACGGCCGCGCGGCGCCGCAAGCCCCAGCGCGTCGTCCGGCCCCGCCGCTTCCCGGAGGCGCGGCTTCCCGGAGGCGCGGCTTCCGGGCCCCGCTTATCGTGGGCGAGGGCGCCGTGGGGCGTCCTTGGAGGCATCCATGCTGGCCACGCTGTCCACGCGCCCCTCGGTCCGGCGCTGTGCGGTCGCCGGCGCGGCCGGGCTGGCCCTGGTGGGCACAGCGCTGCCGGCCGCCGACGACCCACCTCCCGGCCTGTCGCGGTTCTACGGCCAGAAGGTCTCCTGGTCCGCCTGCCCGGGCCCGGAGATGCCGAAGGACCTGAAGTGCGGCAAGGTCACCGTCCCGCTCGACTACTCCGACCCCCGCAAGGGCACCCTCGACCTCGCCGTCGCCCGCTACCGGGCCACGGGCACGTCACGGGGCTCGGTCCTGCTGAACTTCGGCGGCCCGGGCGGTCAGGGCGTGAACCAGCTCGCCCTGGGCGGCAAGGACTTCATGGGCCTGACGAACGGCTACGACGTGGTCTCCTTCGACCCCCGTGGCGTCGGCCGGTCCTCGCCGGTCAGCTGCGGCGACGCCTCCGAGGATGCGCTGGAGGCGACCGACGGCGACGTGACCGACCCGCAGGCCGTGCTGAAGACCCTGCGCGACGCGGCGGCCGAATGCGCCGAGCACTCCGGCCCGGTCCTGCCCCACATCGGCACGGTGAACGCCTCCCGCGACCTGGACGTCATCCGCGACGCGCTCGGCGACGACAAGCTCAACTACCTGGGTTTCTCCTACGGCAGCCGGCTCGGCGCGGTGTACGCGGCCCAGTACCCGGACAAGGTGGGCCGGATGGTGCTGGACGGCGTCGACACGCTGACCGAGCCGCTGACCGAGCAGGGCGTGGTGAGCGCGCGGGGGCAGCAGACCGCGCTGGAGCACTTCCTCACCTGGTGCACCGAGGACATCGCCTGCCCGTTCGGCCGGGACCCCAGGCAGGCCAGGGAGCACGCCGTCGAGGTCGTCGAGTCGCTGGACGAGGACCCGTTACCGACGGACTTCGGCGAGGCCTTCTCCGGCCAGGACTTCGCCGGCGCGCTCGCGCAGGGCCTCTACAGCAGGAAGCTGTGGCCCTCGCTGCAGCGGGCGGTCGCCCAGTTGCTGGAATCCGGCGACACGAGCGGGCTCGAGGCGTTCCTGTACGGCGGCTTCACCCTGCCGTCCCGACGCGACGCCCACCGCGGGCTCACCGACCCGGGGGACGTACCCCTGGACAACCCGCCGGCGGCGCTGATGGCGGTGAACTGCGCCGACGATCCAGACCGCCCCGCCGCCGCGCGGATCACCGAGGAGCTCGGCCGGCTGCGCGCCCGTTACGAGCAGGCGTCGCCGGTGTTCGGCCGGTACCGGCTCACCCAGGTGCTGATGTGCTACGGCCGCCCCAAGGGCACCGGCTACATACGCGACGAGGTCAAGGACCTCGACACGCCGAAGATGCTGCTCGTCGGGACCCGGGGCGACCCGGCGACGCCGTACCGCTGGACGGTCGAGACGGCCGAGCGGCTCGGATCCTCGGCCGTGGTCCTCGACAACCGGGGCGAGGGACACACCGGCTACGGCTCCTCAAAGTGCGTGCACGCCAAGGTCGACGCCTTCCTGCTCTACGGCACCCTCCCGCCGGACGGCAGCTCCTGCGGGTCCGACCACGACAGCGAGTGACCAGGCCCGGGCCCGTGCCACCGGCCGGGTCGAGCGTGCACCCGTCGCCCCGAATGCCCGGAAGGCGAATCGGTTCTATCGTGCTGTCATGGAGCACGTTCTGAGTCCCGCGACCCTCGCCGAGCTGCGACGCCCGCGCCCCTACCCCGCGGTCTCCGTGCTGACGCCGACACACCGGCGCGAGCCCTACAACGCCCAGGACCCGGTCCGGCTGCGCAACGCGGTGGCCGAGGCCAAACGCCGGCTGCGGGCGGATCCGGCGGTCACCCGGGAGCGGCGCGCCGAGGTCGCCCGGCACCTCGACCAGGCTCTGGCGGAGGTCGATCTGACGTACGCCGAGGACGGGCTCGCGATCTTCGCGGCCCCGGGTGAGCACCAGGTGTGGTCGCTGGCCAGACCCGTGCCCGAACGCGTGGTCCTCTCGGACACCTTCCTCACCCGCAACCTCGTCTCCGCGCACACGGCGGAGCGGCCGTTCTGGGTGCTGTCGCTCGCCGCCGACCGCGCGACCCTGTGGGACGGCGTCGCGGACCGCGTCACCGAGGCCCGCCTCGGAGGCTTCCCGCTGACCCGGCGGGTGGAGAACTTCGACCCGGAGCGGCAGCAGCGGGTCGGCGACGTGGCGAGCGCCTTCCGGGAGGAAGGCACCCGCCGGTTCATGCGCGAGACCGACACGGCGATGGGCGCCGTCCTGCGCGACGACCCGCGGCGGCTGTACGTCACCGGCGAACCGGCCGCCCTCTCCCTGCTGGAGGAGGTCGGCGGCGCCACGGGGGAGGCGACGCAGGTCCCGCACGGCGGCCTGGCGCACGGCACGGCCGAAGCCGTCCGGCAGGCGATGCGCCCGGTGAGGAAGGCGGAGGCCCGCAGGAGCACCGACGCCGTGGCCCGCGCCCTCGAGACGGCCCGGGGGCGGCGGGAGTTCGCCGCCGGGGTGGACGAGCTGTGGCAGAGCGCCCGGGACGGCCGTGTCCGGCTGCTGGCCGTCGAGGAGAACTACCGCGTGACGGTGAGCGACACCGGCGGCCATCTGATCCTCGCCGCCGGGGGCGACCTCGACTCCCGCGCGGACATCGTGGACGAGATCGTCGAGCAGTGCCTGGGGACCGGGGCCGAGGTCCGTTTCGTCCCGGACGGCACCCTCGGTGACGCGGACGGCATCGCCGGGGTGCTGCGGTACTGAGCCCGGCTCGAACACAGGGCTCGTCGAACTCCTGACGGGGCCTGTTCACGAGCGGCCTACGGATCGTCAACTGCCCTGTGTACGCTACGACTTGAACGCGCGAGTGAGGACGTTGCCCCCTACCTCGGAGTAACCCGGGAGACGGTGGCATACGCCAGAAACACCACCGTATCGTGTGGCGCCGAATCCCTTACGGGGCGTCGCGGGCTGTGCGACAGTCGTAGCGGTCCCTCCGTCCGCCCCGGTCGAATCGTCCCCGCATCGGAGTGCGTCATGCCGTCCCCCCTCTCCGCGGGCCGCCCCGCCGCCCAGCCGCCAGGACGCGGCTCGGTCGACGCGCTCATCACGCAGACGCGGCGGCTGAAGGGCGAGGTGGACGCGATCCGCCGCGACGCCGAGGACGGCGGAGAGGACCACGCCCGGGGTCGCTGGCAGCGCGCCCTGTACGATCTCGCCCTGCACCAGCTCAACGACCTCGACCAGCACCTGGCCCAGCTGCGCGACGGCCCCCTGCCCACCGCCGCGGGCCCGGAGCCCGCCCCGCTGCCGCAGGGCCCCCTGCTCAGCCGGGTCGGCAGCGCCGAGTGGAACCTGCTGACGGACGAGGCCAGTTGGTCCGGCGAACTGTTCCAGATCCTGGGCCACGACCCCGCCGCCGCCCCGCTCACCCTCGACGAACTGCCGTCCCTGGTCCTCGACGAGGACCGGCCGAAGCTCACGGCGATGGTGACCGGCTGCCTCGTCGACGCCCGGCCCGTCGACGGCGAGTTCCGCATCGCCCGCCTCGGCGCCGAGGTCCGCACCGTGCACATGACGGGCGAACCGGTGCTCGACGCAGACGGCGGCACCGTCTCGATGTGGGCCGTGCTGCGCGACGTCAGCGAACTGCGCCGCACCCAGCGGGTGGTGAGCGAGACCCGTGACTCGCTCCACGACCCGCGGGAGGCGGCACGCACCGAGCACCGGCTCGCGGCCGAGCTGCGGGAGGCCGTCCTGCCGCCGTGGCGCGGCTCGTTGCGGCCGCCGCACCGGGGCACCGGCACCCTCGACCTCGCGGCCCGGTGCGTACCGGTGTCCACGCGGACGGTGCCCGGCGGCGACTGGTACGACGCGCTCCCCCTGCCCGACGGTGAGACGCTGCTCAGCGTCGGCGATCTCACCGGGCAGGGTGTCGCCGTCACGTCGACCATGACCATGCTGCTCGGCGCCGTGCGCGGCATGGCGATGGCCGGCGCCCGGCCGGGCCGGCTCATGGCCTGGCTGGACCAGTTACTGGACGCGACCGTGCAGCCCGTGCTCGGCAGCGCCGTCTGCTGCCGCTACCGGCCCGCCACCCGCACCCTGGTGTGGGCGCGGGCCGGACACCCCGCCCCGCTGCTGTTCCGCGACGGGACGGGCCGCGCCCTGGACGCACCGGACGGCGTCCTGCTCGGCGCCACCTCGGGCGCCGGGTACGGGCAGGCAGAAGAGACCCTGCGACCGGGCGACCTGCTGCTCCTGCACACCGACGGGCTGGTGCCCGGGCACACCGGAGCGGCCGCCGCGCACCTCCTCCTCGACCTGGCACCGCGCCTGGCCCGGGCCCGCACCGCGGAGGACTGCGTACGGACCGTCGTCGAGGAGTTCGGCGAGAGCGGGCGCGAGGACCACTCCTGCGTGCTCGTCGCCCGGGTCACGTCCTAGGGAGCTCAGGCCGGTGCGCCGTCGCCGCTCTTTCCCCGCGGCTTGGGCAGGGCGACCTTGATCTCCTCCCGCAGCTCCTGGATCCTCGGGTAGCCGGAGTACTCGGCCGTGAGCCGGTACATCTGGCGGAGCCGGTCCCACGTGCGGTGGGAGGAGTTGGAGCCCATCGACACCAGCGCCAAGCGGGCGTAGCGGTCGGCCTGTTCGGGGTCGTCGGCGATGAAGCAGGCCGAGGCCATCGACAGGTAGTCGAAGATCTTCGACCGCTGCCGGCCGTCGACCCTGAGGGCCAGCGCCTTCTCCGCGTAGTGCTGGGCGTGCACGGCCGCGCCCGGCTCGAACTCGGCCAGCGTGCGGTAGGCCAGGGCCTGCATGCCGTAGAGGTCCTCCTCCTTGAAGGTCTGCATCCAGTCCGGCGGCGGCACGTCGTCCTTGTCGGAGATGAACAGGTCCTCCGCCTGTCCGAGCGTGCGGCGCATGGCCTGGCCCTTGCCCATGGAGGCCTGTGCCCAGGCCTCGACGGTGCACAGCATCGCCCGGGTGCGGGGCAGCACCTCGTCGCCCGAACCGGACGTGGCGAGCTTCATCAGGTCCAGGGCGTCGTCGGGTCGGCCCAGGTGCACCATCTGGCGGGCCGCACGGGACAGAGCCTCGCCCGCGCGGGGCCGGTCCCCACTCTCTCTGGCCGCGTGCGCGGCGATGACGAAGTACTTCTGGGCGGTGGGCTCCAGGCCGACGTCGTGCGACATCCAGCCCGCGAGGACGGCCAGGTTGGCGGCGACGCCCCACAGGCGCCGCTGGAGATGGGGTGGGTGACGGTAGGCGAGCATGCCGCCCACCTCGTTGAGCTGGCCCACCACGGCCTTGCGCTGGAGCCCGCCGCCGCGGGCGGCGTCCCAGGCGCGGAACACCTCGACCGAGCGCTCCAGTTCCTCGATCTCCTGCGACCCGACGGGGGCGGCCTCGTAGCGGTCGAACCCAGCGGGGTCGGCGTGCAGGGGACGGTGGCCGGGAGCGTCGGCAACCAGGGCAGGGTCGGTGTGCAGCCAGTCGTACATGGCGCTGCTGAGTGCTGATCCCGCGGTGAGCGCGGCGCCCGCGCCCACCAAGCCGCGTCGGTTGAGCATGAGGTCCATTCCCGTGAATTCGGTGAGGACCGCGGCGGTCCGCTCGGGCGCCCACGGCACACCGTCGGGACACTCCGTGCTCCCGCCGCCCTGCCGTCTCCCCGCACGCCCGTGCCGGACCAGACCGAGGTCCTCGATGGTCACGACACGGCCGAGACGCTCGGTGAACAAAGCCGCCAGCACCCGCGGCACGGGATCGCGCGGGATCTCTCCCATGTCGATCCACCGCCGCACCCGGGAGGTGTCGGTCGCCAGCTGGGGATGGCCCATGGCCGCCGCCTGCCGGTTGACCAGCCTCGCGAGTTCGCCCTTGGACCAGCCGGCCAGGCCGAACAGGTCCGCGAGCCGGGTGTTGGGTTGTCCGCTCACGTCAAGCCCCCAGGTTCTCGGCTGAGTTGACATTAGCCCGGGGAGACATGCCGGGCGACTATTCGCCAGGGTCCGCCAGGGTGCGCCAGATGGTGTGCCACGGGCCATCCGGTGTCAGGTAGGAACGCGCCACCCCGACCCGGTCGCCGCGGGGGCATTCCCCAGGGTGAACCCGGGCCTCCGGGCCGGGTGGTGCGCCGTTCTCGCAGGCACACGAAGGGATCTGTCCAGGCCATGTACACAGCATCGTCCTCCGTGTCCGCACCGCCCCGGCCGCTGCACCCGCGTCCCGCGGACAGCGGCCCCTACCTCGCCCCCGCTCGGCCGGCGGCCCCCGTGCTCGGCGCGGGCAGGGCCCGGCGCGGCGCGGTGCTGGGTACGCAGCCGCTCAGCGGGAGACTCGACCTGTCCGGCTCCCAGGGCGCGCAGCTGCGCGCGGCCATCGCGTCCGTGCACCGCATCTGCCCGGAGTTCAGCCCGGTGCAGGTACTGCGCCGCAGCGGCCGGTCCGTGCTCCTGGTCGGCACGACCGGCCGCAGCTCGGCCGTCGCCAAGTGCTTACTGGACCACTCCCCCGGCTGGTCCGAGCGGATCCGCCACGAGATAGCGGCCTACCGCTCGTTCGTCCGGCACCGCCCTCCTGTGCGGGCGCCGAGACTGATCGCGGCGGACCCGGACAACTGCACCCTCGTGATCGAGCGGATGCCCGGGCGGGTGGCGGCACTGCAGCGGCACCCGGTCGAGGCACCGCCCCGGGCGGACATCAGGGCGGCGCTCGGGGCGATCTGCCGGCTGAACGCCTGGCGGCCGCCGGCGGGCACGTTCGACGCCCCGCTGGACTACGCGGCCCGCATCTCGCGGTACCACGAACTGGGCCTGCTCACCGACCGTGACCTGGGCGACCTCCAGAAGCTGCTGCACGGCATCGCGCAGGCCGCCGGGCGGCAGGGGATGGGCCAGTTCTGCCACGGCGACGCACTGCTGTCGAACATGCTCCTGTCACCGGCCGGTCCGGTGCTGGTGGACTGGGAGCACGCGGGCTGGTACCTGCCGGGCTACGACCTGGCGACGCTGTGGTCGGTGCTCGGGGACGCGCCGGTCGCCCGTCGCCAGATCAGCCAGATCGCGCAGTCGGCGGGCCCGGCGTCCCGGGACGCCTTCCTGGTGAACCTGATGCTGGTGCTGACCCGGGAGATCCGTACGTACGAGACGGCCGTGCAGCGTTCGATGCAGGACGCGGCCCCGACGGCACCGGGCCCGGCCCACCCCGTCTCGGCACCGTCCGGCGAGGAGCAGCGGCTGCTGCTGCGGCGGCTGCACGACGACTGCCAGTTGGCCCGGCGGGCCGTGCGCGCGGCGGTCGGCACGCGCTGAGGAGACGGGAGGGCCGCTGTGCGC
>NZ_JBHYQH010000029.1:0-77851 GCF_042746715.1 Streptomyces sp. NPDC058741
GCGCCCGCCCCGATCGTGTTCCGGGGCGGGCGCTTCGCCGTGCGGATCCGGTGGCCCGGAGGCCGCTTCTCGTCGGGTGCCGGAGCTCACTCCCCGATCAGGGCGTCGACGAACGCCTCCGGCTCGAACGGCGCCAGGTCGTCGGCGCCCTCACCGAGCCCGACCAGCTTGACCGGCACGCCCAGCTCACGCTGGACCGCGACCACGATGCCGCCCTTGGCCGTGCCGTCGAGCTTGGTGAGCACGATGCCGGTGATGTCGACGCCCTCGGCGAAGACCCGGGCCTGGACCAGGCCGTTCTGGCCGGTGGTGGCGTCCAGGACGAGCAGCACCTCGTCGACGGGGGCGTGCTTCTCCACGACCCGCTTGACCTTGCCGAGCTCGTCCATGAGGCCGGTCTTGGTGTGCAGGCGGCCGGCGGTGTCGATGAGCACGACGTTCGCACCCATCTCCTTGCCCTCCTTGACCGCGTCGAAGGCGACGGAGGCCGGGTCGCCGCCCTCCGGTCCGCGCACGGTGTAGGCGCCGACGCGCTCGCCCCAGGTCTGCAGCTGGTCGGCGGCGGCGGCCCGGAAGGTGTCGGCGGCGCCCAGGACGACGCTCTGGCCGTCGGCGACCAGGACGCGGGCGAGCTTGCCGGTGGTGGTGGTCTTGCCGGTGCCGTTGACGCCGACGACCATCACGATGCCGGGCTTGCGGTCCTCCGGCTCGGTCTTCACCGCGCGGTCCATGTCGCGGCCGACCAGGGTGACGAGTTCCTCGCGCAGCAGGGTGCGCAGGTCCTCGGGGGTGCGGGTGCCGAGCACCTTCACGCGCTCGCGCAGGCGGTCGACGAGCTCCTGGGTGGGCTGCACACCGACGTCCGCGGTGAGCAGCGTGTCCTCGATCTCCTCCCAGGTGTCCTCGTCCAGGTGCTCGCGCGACAGCAGCGTGAGCAGGCCCTGGCCGAGGGCGTTCTGCGAGCGGGAGAGCCGGGCGCGCAGCCGGATCAGCCGGCCGGCGGTGGGTTCCGGGATCTCGATCGCGGGGGCTTCGGTGGGCGGTTCCTCGACGACGACCGGAGCCGAGGCGCCGGGAAGATCCACCTCCTCTATCGTGCGCCGCGGTTCCTCCCGCGGCGTCTCGGCCTCGTCGCCGACGTGCGGCTCGGCCGGTGGGGCGGTGATGTCGGGTGCCGCGGGCGGGGGCGGCGGCAGCTGCTTCTTGCGCCGGCTGCCGACGATGAGTCCGCCGAGCACGCCGAGCACGACCACGGCGATGACTACAGCAAGGATGACGATGTCCATAACGCGTCCAGTATCAGCCATGCACCCCCGGGTCACCCCGCTTGCGCCGCCCCGTGGAGTCTCGGGCCGCCGGATCCCCGCAGCCCCGGAGGACCGGCGCTCCGGCAGCCGAAGGCGCGCGGGCGGATCCTCAAGGCCCGACGTCCGTCGGCGCCTGCTGCGCGCGCGGGACGTGTGGCCGCGCCGCACGCCCCGGTGGCCGGGGGCGGCGTCGTCCTCTGTCGTCCTCCGGTGGATGACGCACCGCGGCCCCGGCTCGGGCGGTGACCGAACCGGGGCCGCGTCGGGTCACAGGGGAGAGGGGCAGCGGGGACTCGGGCGCTCCTCCCCGAGCGCGGGGCGGGACTCAGCCCATCTCCTCCAGGGACTTGCCCTTGGTCTCCTTGACGAACTTCAGGACGAACGGGATGGAGAGCGCGGCGAAGGCCGTGTAGATCACGTAGGTGACGGACAGGTTCCAGTCGGCCAGCGACGGGAAGCTCGCGGTGATGGCCCAGTTGGCGATCCACTGCGCGGCGGCGGCCACACCCAGGGCGGCGGCGCGCAGCCGGTTGGGGAACATCTCGCCGAGCATGACCCAGACGACCACGCCCCAGGACAGGGCGAAGAAGAGGACGAAGACGTGCGCGGCGACCAGGGCGATCCAGCCCTGCGCGGCCGGCAGCCTGCCGTCGACCAGGGGGTGGGAGAAGGCCCAGGCCTCCAGGGCCAGGCCGACGACCATGCCGACCGAGCCGATGATCGCCAGCGGCCTGCGGCCGATGCGGTCGACGAAGATCATCGCGATGACGGTGCCGACGATGTTGATGATGGACGTGGTGAAGGAGTACAAGAACGAGTCCGTCGGGTCGACGCCGACGGACTGCCACAGCGTCGAGGAGTAGTAGAACGCGACGTTGATGCCGACGAACTGCTGGAACACCGACAGACCGATGCCGACCCAGACGATCGGCTTGAAGAAGAAGCCACCGCCCAGCAGGTCCGTGAAGCTGGACTTGTCCTCGCGCTTCATGGCGCCCTCGATCTCGGCGACACGGGCGTTCAGGTCGACGTCCTTGCCCTCGACCTCGGTGAGGATCCGGCGGGCGCGCTCGTGCTTGCCGACGGAGATGAGGAAGCGCGGGGACTCGGGGATGGCGAAGGACAGCAGCCCGTACAGGACGGCCGGGACGACCATGACGCCGAGCATGACCTGCCAGGCCTCCAGGCCCATCAGCTCACCGCGCTGGTCACCGTCGGCGGCGTTCAGCAGGCCCCAGTTGACCAGCTGCGACACGGCGATGCCGACGACGATCGCGGCCTGCTGGAAGGAGCCGAGCCGGCCGCGGTAGGCGGGCGGGGCGACCTCGGCGATATAGGCCGGGCCGATCACGGAGGCCATGCCGATGGCGAAGCCGCCGACGACCCGCCAGAAGGCGAGGTCCCACAGGGCGAAGGGCAGCGCGGAGCCGACGGCACTGACGGTGAACAGCACCGCGGCGATCCGCATGCACCGGATGCGGCCGATGCGGTCGGCTATGCGCCCCGCGGTGGCGGCGCCGACCGCGCAGCCGATCAGGGCGATGGCGATGACCTGGGCGAGGGCAGCGGAACCGACGTCGTAGCGGTCCCGGATGGCCTCGACGGCACCGTTGATCACGGAACTGTCGTAACCGAAGAGGAAACCACCCATCGCCGCCGCCGCCGCGATGAAGACGACGTGCCCGAGATGATCGGGGTGAGTCGCTCCGGCTTTTGACTTGAGTGCCTGCGTTGTGCTGGTCACGTGTACTCCTCGGGCCGCCGGCAACGTCGCCGGAGGGGGTCAGCCCTTCGAGGTCCACCTGAAGGTACCTGAAGGTAAAAAGAACGTTGCCGAGACTATGTCTTCAAGTTTCGAAGTCAATAGGGCAGATCTAAAATCCTGGAGCTGGCGTGTGTCAGAAATGTGTTCAAGCGTTGAAGTGACGGAGAGGGGCAGGTAAGGAAGCTGTACGCCGCATGCACCTAACGCAGTCGCTGGCTGATGACCTTCGACACACCGTCGCCCTGCATGGAGACGCCGTAGAGCGCGTCGGCGACCTCCATCGTGCGCTTCTGGTGCGTGATCACGATCAGCTGGGAGGCTTCCTGGAGCTCCTGCATGATCCGGATGAGCCGCTGGAGGTTGGTGTCGTCCAGCGCGGCCTCGACCTCGTCCATGACGTAGAACGGGCTCGGCCGTGCCTTGAAGATCGACACGAGCAGGGCCACGGCCGTCAGTGACCGCTCCCCGCCCGAGAGCAGCGACAGCCGCTTGACCTTCTTGCCCGGCGGGCGGGCCTCGACGTCCACGCCCGTGGTGAGCATGTGGTCGGGATCGGTCAGGATCAGCCGTCCCTCGCCGCCGGGGAAGAGCCGGCTGAAGACGCCCTCGAACTCGCGTGCGGTGTCCCGGTAGGCCTCGGTGAAGACCTGTTCGACGCGTTCGTCGACCTCCTTCACCACCTGCAGCAGGTCCGCCCGCGTCTTCTTCAGGTCCTCCAGCTGCTCGCTGAGGAACTGGTGGCGTTCCTCCAGCGCCGCGAACTCCTCCAGGGCGAGCGGGTTGACCTTGCCGAGCTGCTGGTAGGCACGCTCGGTTGCCTTCAGGCGCTTCTCCTGCTCGGCCCGGAAATACGGCTTCGGCCGGTTGCGCGGGTGCTCCGGATCCTCCGGCAGCTGCTCGCCCTCGGCGGGGGGCGAGGGCGGCACCAGCTGGTGCGGACCGTACTCCGCCACCAGCCCGGCCGGTTCGACACCCAGCTCCTCCAGCGCCTTGGTCTCCAGCTGCTCGATCCGCAGCCGCTTCTCGGCGCCGAGTACCTCGCCCCGGTGAACCGAATCCGTCAACTTGTCGAGCTCGGCCTTGAGATCGCGTCCCTCCGTGCGGGCGCGGGCGAGCTCCCGCTCCCGGTGGGCCTTGGCGGCCTCCGCCGCGGCGCGCTCCTCGTCGGCGCGGGTCAGGGAGGCCTCCACGTGCGCGAGCAGCTGCCGGGCGCCCGAGCCCACCGCCTCGGCCACGGCCGCCTCGTGCCGCAGCCGGGCCCGTCGCTGCTCGGCACGCGCGCGTGCCTCGCGTTCCGCGCGCGCGGCCCGGTCCAGGGAGTCGGCCCGCCCGGCCAGGCCCTTGACCCGCTCCTCGTGCGTACGTACCTGGAGGCGGGCCTCCATCTCGGTCTGGCGTGCGTTGGCGCCGTCGGCGGCGAGCCGGTCCCGTACGGCGGTGTCCGGCTCCTCCTCGATGGGCATCTCCTCGGCCACGGCGAGCCGCTCGGCGAGTTCCTCGACCTCGAGCAGCGCCGCGTCGAGGGCGTCCTGCGCGCGGGCCGCGGCGGCGGTGGACCGCTCGGCCTCCCCGGCCGCGCCCCGTGCCTGCCCGGCCAGCCGCCCGAGCTGCTGGGCGACGGCCGACTTCTCCCGGTCGGCGGCCCGGCGCCGCTCCCCCAGTTCCTCGACCAGCGCGGCGCACTCCCGGCGCCGTTCGACGGCCTGCTGCTGGGCCGCGCCGAGCCCCTCGCAACGCACCTCCAGCTCCTCCAGCTCGGCGGCGGCCTCGTCGACGGAGGCCTGCACTTCGAGCAGGCTCGGGGCGCCGGCGGAGCCGCCGTGGGCGAAGTGGGCGCCCAGCAGGTCGCCCTCAGCGGTCACCGCCGTGAGACGGGGGTGGGCGTAGACGAGGTCCTCGGCGTCCTCGAGGGTGCCGACGACGACGATGCCGTGGAGCAGCCGCCGCACGGCCGGCATCAGTTCGGACGGGCCGCGGACCAGGTCGGCGGCGTAGGTGTGGCGTGCGTCCGCGGATGCGTCGGGGCCGGTCGCGCCCGCCTGACGGCAGCCGCACGCCGGGTGCTGCCCCGTGTCCCCGGGGCCCGGGTCTCCCGCGAGGAGCAGGGTGGCCCGGCCTCCGTCCTGTTTGCGAAGAAGCCTGATCGCGTCCGCGGCCGACGCCGGGCTCGTCACCACGATCGCGTCCGCGGCCGCGCCGAAGGCGGCCGCAAGGGCGACTTCGTGGCCCGGGGTCACCGTGAGCAGTTCCGCCGCGGGGCCGAGCAGGCCGGAGAGACGGTCCTTCGCCGCGAGGAGTGTCCCGGTGCCGTCCTTGCGGCGCAGGCCCAGGGCCAGGGCCTCGTGGCGGGCCAGGGTGGCGGCGCGGCGGCGTTCCGCTGCCGTGGCCGCCTCTCGGGCTGCCGTGAGGGCGGCCTCGGCGTCGGCGAGCCGCTGCTTGGCGGCCTCGTGCCGCTCGGCGAGTTCGGCGTCGCCGGCGTCGAGGCCGTCGACCTCCGCCTGGAGCGCCTCGTACTCCTCCTGGGCGGCGACGGCACGTTCCCGCGCCTCGTCGCGGGCGGCGGCCAGGCGCTCGATCTCGGCCTGCGCGGAGGCGGCCCGGGAGCGGGCCGCGTTGACCTGGCCGCTGAGACGGGCCAGGCCCTCGCGCCGGTCGGCGATGGCCCGGGCGACGTCCTTCAGACGCCGTTCCTCCTGGATCAGGGCGCGCTCGAGTTCGGCACGGTGGGCGACCGTGTCCTCCAGGGCACGCTCGGCCGCCTCCAGGGCCGCCTCCAGCTCGGCCTCCTGCTCACGGATGCGGGCGGCCTCGCGCTCCATGTCCTCGGGGTCGCGGCCGCGCCCCTCCTCGGGCGGTGCAGAGGTGGCGCTCTTGACGCGTGCGTCGGCCAGCGAGATGGTGCCGCGCACCCGCTCGGCCAGCTGGGAGAGCTCGTACCAGGTCTCCTGGGCCCGCTGGAGGCGCGGGGCGAGGCGTCGCACCTCGTCCTCCAGCAGGGCCTCGCGCTGGAGCGCCCTGCGCAGCTCCTGCTCGGCGGCCTCCTTGCGCTCCTTCAGCGCGGCTTCGTCGGCGACCTCGGCCTTGAGGGCGTCGCGGAGCCGTACGAGGTCGTCGGCGAGCAGGCGCAGACGGGCGTCGCGCAGGTCGGCCTGGATGACGGCGGCCCTGCGGGCGACGGCGGCCTGGCGGCCGAGCGGCTTGAGCTGGCGCCGGAGCTCGTCGGTGAGGTCCTGCACGCGCGCGAGGTTGGCCTGCATCGCGTCCAGCTTCCGCAGCGCCTTCTCCTTGCGCTTGCGGTGCTTGAGGACGCCGGCGGCCTCCTCGATGAAGGCGCGGCGGCCCGTGGGGTCGGCGTGCAGCACGGAGTCGAGCTGGCCCTGGCCGACGATGACGTGCATCTCCCGGCCGATGCCGGAGTCGGACAGGAGCTCCTGGATGTCGAGCAGACGGCAGGTGTCGCCGTTGATCTGGTACTCGCTGCCGCCGTTGCGGAACATGATCCGCGTGATGGTGACCTCGGCGTACTCGATGGGCAGGGCCCCGTCGGAGTTGTCGATGGTCAGGGACACCTCGGCGCGGCCCAGGGGCGGGCGGCCGGTGGTGCCGGCGAAGATGACGTCCTCCATCTTGCCGCCGCGCAGCGACTTGGCGCCCTGTTCGCCCATGACCCAGCTGAGCGCGTCGACGACATTGGACTTGCCCGAGCCGTTCGGTCCGACGACGCACGTGATCCCCGGCTCGAAGCGGAGGGTGGTCGCCGAGGCGAACGACTTGAACCCGCGGAGGGTCAGGGCCTTGAGGTGCACGCCGCCGGACTTTACCGCCCAGGCATGTCTCACTCCATGAACCCACGGTTTCACCGTTGAACACGCAGGGCAGACCAGACGTTAAGACGGTGAAGGGAGCGCGGGGGAAAGAAAGAAGGGACGCCGGTGGCGTCCCTTGCACTTCTGACGTTGAGCGGTGGTGACGGGCGGCCCAACCACTGCTGTACCGATGTGGAGCGGTGCAGTGATCAGGTGAGCGCAGGCTCCGCCTGGTGTGCGTCAACGCTCTCCATGATCCTGTCGTGAGAAGCGGCAGCCGTCAGCGCCTCGTTCTCCGCCTGGATCCGTACGAGCTCGGATTCCAGGTCCTGGACGCGCTGCTGGAGCCGTCGCATCTCGGCGAGGAGTCGCGGGTCGGAGCCGCCGACGTAACCGAGAAGCGCCTTTGCCATGATGGATGGTCCTCCACAATGAGTGACCGACCGATGCGGTGTGGGTCGTGAGGGATTCGCACCCGCGGCTTGGCAGGGCCTTCAGTTGTGCTGCCGTTCAGCCATGCCAAA
Organism: Streptomyces sp. NPDC058741; assembly: GCF_042746715.1. Classification (NCBI taxonomy): domain Bacteria; kingdom Bacillati; phylum Actinomycetota; class Actinomycetes; order Kitasatosporales; family Streptomycetaceae; genus Streptomyces; species Streptomyces sp. NPDC058741. Next base: position 7,403 of record NZ_JBHYQH010000029.1, read on the forward strand.
CAGCTAAGGTGCGCGGGATGCTTTCAGCGTCTCACCAAAAAGTTTGACGGTCAACACGATCACGCCCCGTATGGGGGGCGACCCGGTCGCACACGGACTGGAGCGGCATCGTGGCGGTCTGTGCGGGGCACTCTGGGCGTGGCGATCATCCTTGCGTGTGCGGCGCGCCAAGGCAAGCGGTTCTCGGCAATCACCAGCGAGTTTCCGTTGCGGGGACTCCCCACGGCGCCGCCCGGGCGCGGCCGGGGCGGCCTCCGGGCCGTGCGGGATCAGCGGACGGCGAAGCCCTCGTAGCCTCCACGAGGTGTGTCCCAGATCTCGGTGACCCCGTCTACGCGCCCGGGCGTGTCGTCGCTGAGGAGCCACTCCAGCAGACCTTCACAGCCCTCCCGGCCCCCTTCGGCGACCACTTGGACGCGCCCGTCGCCCAAATTGAGAGCAAAGCCACTCAGGCCGCCGATCTCCAGGGCCTTGGCCCGGGTGAACCAGCGGAAACCCACACCTTGGACGCGTCCTCGCACCCAGGCGACCAATCGCACATCCTCGCTCATGGCTGCAACCTAACCGCCCAATCTCCCACTGGGCACTTCCACCCCATGCGCCATGCGGTACCGTCCCCCATCGACGAATCTCATATGAAACTCACACGATCGAGTGAGTTTGGTGTTGATCTCGCGACGAGTCGACCGCCAGGACGAGGAAGGCCAGGACATGGGACGCCACCGACGCTCCGCCGCCGGCCGCGCCGCCACGGGCCGCGCCACGGGGATCTCCCACGCCGACGGCTTCGCGGAGGACCAAGATCCGCTGTACCCCGGCGCGGACGACGCCCCCACGATGGGCATCGCGCCCTATCTGAACCCCGAGGCGTTCGCCGGCACGTACGCGCGGAGCGAGGCCTACCTGTTCGGTGCCGAGGCGCCCGCGCCCGGTGAGCGCTACGACGACACGGCCGTCTTCGCAGACGACGGTTTCACGCCCGACGACGGGGCCCGCCGCGCCGGTGCGCACCGCCGCCGGAAGAAGGCCGCGCGCCCGGTGCGCTCCGGACTGCTCGGCGTGTCCGCCGCCGTCGCGCTCGGCACGGTCGCGGTCGCCACGGGTGCGGTGCCCGGCCTCGACAACTACAAGCTCGGCGGCGACAGCGGCCCCGACAACGTCCAGGCGGGTGACGTCCCGACGAACACGCCGACCGGACTGGGCGGCACCTCCGGCAGCGCCGAGAACCGGGACGACACTCCGACGAGCCGGGACGCCCAGCGCTCCGCGTCGGCGTCGCCGTCCGAGTCGAAGTCCTCGGCCGCGCCGACGAAGACACCGGACAGGCGGGAAAAAACGCGGGAGAAGACCCCGGAGAAGAAGGCGCCGGCCGAGACCCCCAGCGCGAAGCCGGACACCACGCCCTCGCGCACGGCCACCCAGGCACCGAAGAAGCCCAGCGGCTCCGCCGCCCTCTCCCAGGAGTCCGCCGTCGCGGCCCAGGTGCTCAGCCTGGTGAACGAGGAGCGGGCCAAGGTCGGCTGCAGCCCGGTCGCCGCGAACAGTGCCCTGACCGGCCTGGCCCAGGGCTACAGCGAGGACATGGCGGCCCGCGGCTTCTTCGACCACACCGACCCCGACGGCCGCACGCCGTGGGACCGGGCCGAGAAGGCCGGGATATCCCACCTCGGCGGCGAGAACATAGCCCGCGGCCAGGGCACCGCGGCGGCCGTGATGGACGCCTGGATGAACAGCCCCGGCCACCGCGCCAACATACTGAACTGCGACTTCAAGACACTGGGCGTCGGCGTCGAGTTCGGCTCGGGCGGCCCCTGGTGGACGCAGAACTTCGGCTACTGAGGTAACCGGGGTGCAGACGGCTGAGCGACCCTGCCGGGCCGCGCCCGGGCCGTCAGTCGAGGTCCGTCGCCCGCGTGGGTTACACGTCCGCGCGGATACCCCGCCCCCGAGGACGCGGTCCACGGCGGCCCGGGTCCGGGTCCCGCTCGGCGGCGCCAGCGGCTTGTACGTCCGCAGCGTGACGCCGGGGTCATGGCCCGAGCGATCGTGGCTGGCGGGCCGGTGGAGTGAAGCCCGGCCCGTCCCTGGAAAGCGGCGGCCTTGCCGGGGACCCGGCACACCTCATTCACGGACGCCTGGGCGATGCACGCGCGGGTATGACGTCCCAGTGCAGCCTCTGTTCCTCGTCCACTACCGGTGTGGAGCGGTCGGCAGCCGGATTCATGGGCGTCGCGGACCCGGAGCCGGCGGCGGAGGGATGGCAGGTCGCGGATCTCGTCGGGCGAACGGGGCTCCGGCCGTGAGGGTGTCCTTCCGCGACAGCGACGTCGGTTTCGTCGAGGCCCTCACGCCGGACGGCGACGGCTGGGAGGGCCTGCTCAACCGCTCGAGAGCTGCGACACACCCGTGGAGCACCTCCCCGTCGAATCCGCCGTGGCGGGCGCACTCGCCTGGCCGGCCGCCGCCGGACGGGCACCCGACGAGGAGGATGTCCGGCGGACGCTCGCCGGGTCGGCCCCCTCTTCGCGGAGGAGCTGTCCTCAGCTCTCCTGGTCGCCCTGGGACTCCCCGTGGCACGTCACTAACCCTCCGTCAGTGCAACCTGTCGGTTAGCGCTGTACTCCCGTAGGCTGGCTGCATGACCACCACCCAGGAGCATGCGGAGGGCCTGGACGACCTCCCGTACAACGTGTTCGCCAGGGCCTGCCCTCGCGCGGCACGCTGGAGCACGTCACCGGCCGCTGGGGCGGACTGACCCTCGGCGCCCTGTACGAGGGCTCTCTGCGGTTCAACGAGCTGCGCCGCCGGGTCGACGGTGTCAGCGAGAAGATGCTGTCGCAGACGCTGCACGCCCTGGAGCGGGACGGCCTCGTGCACCGCGAGGCGCAGCCGACCAACCCGCCGCGGGTCGACTACGAGCTGACACCGCTCGGACGCGGGGTCGCCGAGCGGCTGCTGGGCCTCATCCACTTCGTGGAGGGGCGGATGGACGACGTGCTGGAGGCCCGGCGGCGCTACGACGAGACGCGCGGCTCCCTCTGACACGTGGGGCAGAAGTAGCTGGACCGGTTCATCCACGCCCGGCGGCGCATCGGTGTGCCGCACCGCCGGCACGGCAGGCCTTCGCGCCCGTACGCGTCCAGCGACCGGTCGAAGTAGCCCGACTCGCCGTTGACGTTGACGTAGAGGCTGTCGAAGCTGGTGCCGCCCTGGGCGAGGGCGGCGTTCATGACGTCCCGCACGTGTCCCAGGAGCAGCTGGGTGCGCGGGCGGGTGAAGGTCGCCGTCGGGCTCTCGTAGTGGATGCGGGAGCGCCACAGGGCCTCGTCGGCGTAGATGTTGCCGACGCCGCTGATCAGCGACTGGTCCAGCAGGGCCCGTTTGATGGTGGACCGCTTGCGGCGCAGTGCCTGGTGGAAGGCGTCGTCGTCGAAGAGCGGGTCCAGGGGGTCCCGGGCGATGTGCGCGATGACGTCGGGCAGGCCGTCCGGGGTGGTCTCGTGCAGGGACAGGCCGCCGAAGGTGCGCTGGTCGACGAAGCGGAGTTCGGTCTCCAGGGCGTCGGCGAAACGGACGCGGACGCGCAGGTGCTTCTCGTCCGGGGCCGTGTGCGGCTGGACCAGGAGCTGGCCGCTCATGCCGAGGTGGGCCAGGATCGACTGGTCCGTGTCCTCCAGGGGCAGCCACAGGTACTTGCCGCGACGGCTCGGGACGCCGATGCGGTGGCCCTTGAGGCGGTGTGCGAAGTCGTCGCCGCCCGCGAGGTGGCGGCGCACCGCGCGCGGGTGCAGCACCTCGGCCTCGGCGACGGTGCGGTGGGCGACCCACCGCTCCAGACCGCGCCGTACGACCTCGACCTCGGGCAACTCGGGCATGGATCCCCCGTCACGAACCTGTGGATGACCGAGCGCCCGCCCCGGGCGGGGGCGGGCGCTCGGGTGCGCTCTGCAGCCGTCGCCCAGGGGCGGCGGCGCTGTCAGCCGTCGACGCTGCTGTCGACGGCCGTGTGGGCAGCCTGAACCGCCGCCGTCTGCGTGGCTTCGGCTTCCTTCGCCGCCTTGGCGCGCTCGTCCGCCGCGGCCCGGATGGACCTCCAGGCGGACTCGGCGGCCTGCTGCTCCGCCTCCTTCTTGCTGCGGCCGGTGCCGGTGCCGTACGAGACGCCTCCGACGCGGGCGGCAGCAGTGAAGGTCTTCTCGTGGTCGGGGCCGGTCTCCGTGACCAGGTACTCGGGGACGCCGAGCCCTTCGGTCGCGGTGAGCTCCTGGAGACTGGTCTTCCAGTCCAGGCCGGCTCCGAGGTTCGAGGACTTTTCGATCAGGGGGTCGAACAGGCGGTGCACGAGCTCCGCCGCCGAGTCCAGTCCCTGGTCGAGGTAGACCGCACCGATCACCGCTTCGAGGGTGTCGGCGAGGATGGACGCCTTGTCCCGGCCGCCCGTGCCCTCTTCGCCCCGGCCGAGCCGGATGAAGGAGCCCAGGTCGAGCCCGCGGCCCACCTCGGCGAGCGCACGCGAGTTCACCACCGCGGCCCGCAGTTTGGCCAGCTGGCCTTCCGGGAGGTCGGGGTGGGTTCGGTACAGCGTGTCCGTGACCACGAGGCCGAGGACGGAGTCCCCGAGGAACTCCAGCCGCTCGTTGGTCGGCAGACCGCCGTTCTCGTATGCGTACGACCGGTGGGTCAGTGCCCGCACCAGAAGGGCGGACTCGACGTTGTAGCCGAGCCGCCCTTCCAGAAGCGTGTGGGACGAGGCCTGGTTGTCCGCCGGAGCACTCCCGCTCACACGGGAAGACTTGTTCTTAGGCGTGGACACAGTGCCTCTCACCAGCCGCTCAGACCTCGAGGACCTGGCGCTTGTTGTAGGTGCCGCACGACGGGCACGCGATGTGCTGCAGCTTGGGCTCGTGGCAGCGCTCGCACGCAACCAGGGTGGGGACCGCAGCCTTCCACTGCGACCGGCGGTGGCGCGTGTTGCTGCGCGACATCTTCCGCTTCGGAACAGCCACGGCTACTTCTCCTGCTTCTCGTCGACGCCCGGTTCGGCGCCGCTCATCTCGTCCTTCTCGCCGTCCTTCATGGTGCCGGCGAGTCCCTGCAAAGCCGCCCAACGGATGTCGACGGCGTCGTGGTGGTGGTCCGGGTCGTCCGCCAGCCGTGCGCCGCACTCGGCGCACAGACCAGGGCAGTCTTCCTGGCACACCGGCTGCATCGGCAGTGCGAGCACCACCGCGTCCCGCAGCACGGGCTCGAGGTCGAACAGACCGTCCTCGAGGAAGAGCCTGTCCTCGTCGTCCTCGGCGTCGTCGCCCGGTTCCGCGATCACGCGGCCCCGGTCGTCGGCGTCAGGGTACGAGAACATCTCCTGGAAGTCCGCTTCGAGCTGCTGCTCCAGCGGCTCCAGACACCTTACGCACTCCCCCTCGGCCGTGGCACGGGCGGTGCCTGTGACGAGCACCCCTTCCATGACCGACTCCAGACGGAGGCCGAGCTCCACCGGGGCGCCTTCCGGCACTCCGATGACTTCCTTGATCCCGAAGTCCTTGGGAGCGTCGACCGTGCGGGTCAGGCGCTGCAGCGCACCAGGACGCCGTCCCAGCTCGTGCGTGTCGAACACGAGGGGGTTCCGGTGGTCGAGGCGGGCGTTCAGGGCCATTCCTGCTTTCGGTCTTCGAGCTCGGAGGGAAGCTGCCCTGTGGTGTTCCCGGGCAGCGGTAATCGCGGACGTACGCGCGACCGAAGAGCCAGGATACTGGACCTTTCGCTGTCGGCCCAATCCGGTGCTCAGCCCTGGCCGCGGCCCTGCTCGTAGGCCCGCAGCTGCTCCGCGCTGATCATGCTGGTGTCGAACAGGCTGGTCTCGTCGAGCGCGTACTGCTGGTGACCCTGCCGACCCTGACGGTCCTGGTGAGCCTGCTGGGGCTGCTGCTGGGCCTGGTTCGGGTCGTACGCGGCCTGCTGGGGGTCGTAGCCCTGGTAGGCGGCGTAAGGGTCGGCCTGCTGGTAGCCGTACGGGTCCTGCTCGGCCGGGTAAGGCTGCTGCGGGTAGCCGCCGTACGCATCGGGCTGCGGCTGGTAGCCGTACGCCGGCTGGGGCGTCGCGTAGTCCTGCCGCTGGGCGGCGGGCCGCTCGGCGGGGGTGGGCGGCTGCTCGGCGAGCGCGGCCAGGTCCGCGAGGTAGTCGGCGTCGCTGGAGTGCCGGACGGTGCTGGTGTCGTCGGCGAGGGCGCCGAGGTCGTCGGTGGCGATCCGGCCGTGCAGCTTCTGCCGGCCCCGCCCGACCGCCTCGAGGGTCTTGGCGAGGACCGCCTCGAACGCACCGAGCTTGGCGTCGACGTACTCGTCGGCCGTACGGCGCTGGGTCTCCGGGTCGTGGCTGCGCTCGGGGGCGTCCTCGTCCTCGTAGCCCTGCTCGTCGGTGCCCGGGCCCGTGCCGAGGAGCTTCTCGCGGCCGCGGCCGACGGAGCCGAGGGTCTTGGTGAGGACGACCTCGAAGTTGGCGAGCTTGGAGTCGACGTAGTCGTCGGCCTCGGCGCGGACCTCCTCGGCCTCCTGGCGGGCCTCGGCGAGGATCCGGTCGGCCTCGGCCTGGGAGCGTCGGGCGACCTCGGTGCCGGAGATCAGCGACCCGCGCTCGGCGTGCGCGCTCTCGATGATCCGCTGGGCCTCCTGACGGGCCTGCTCGACCATCTGCTCGCGGTCGCCGATCAGCTCCCGGGCCTGGGCGAGGGAGTCGGGCAGCGTCGCGCGCAGCTCTTCCAGCATCGCGAGCAGCTCGGCGCGGTTGACCACGCACGAGGCCGACATGGGCATGGACCGGGCGCCGGAGATCGTGGTGACGATCTCGTCGAGCTTCTTCTGCACGTCCACCGTGTGCTCGCCACTCTCTACAGATGCCTTGGAGACGGACGGGACGACTCTAAGGCCACGGGGTCGCCGCCCGGCACCGGGTGACGGGTTGTCAGGCCCCGGCGGGGCGCCCGGGGGGCGTTCAGTCCTTCCGCAGCCGCTCGGAGAGGGCCTGGAGGACCTCCTCGGGCACCAGGTGGGAGACGTCGCCGCCCCAGGTCGCGACCTCCTTGACCAGGGAGGACGACAGGAAGCTGTAGGTGGGGTTGGTGGGGATGAAGAGGGTCTCCACGCCCGAGAGGCCGTTGTTCATCTGCGCCATCTGCAGCTCGTAGTCGAAGTCGCTGACCGCGCGCAGGCCCTTGACGATGGCGGGGATGTCGCGCTGCTTGCAGAAGTCGACGAGCAGGCCGTGGAAGGCCTCGACGCGGACGTTGCCGTACTCGGCGGTGACCCGGCGGATCAGGTCGATCCGCTCCTCGATCTCGAACAGACCCCGCTTGGCCTGGTTGATCATCACCGCGACGTAGACCTCGTCGTACAGCCTGGAGGCGCGGGAGATGATGTCGAGGTGTCCGTTGGTGATCGGGTCGAACGACCCGGGACAGACGGCGCGGCGCACTTGTGATCCCTCGCTCTCCGGTCCGGTCATCGTGCGTATGCGCACGTAGAGGCGGCGCGACCGTACCAAAACGTTCCCTCGCCGTAGCGGCGGGACCTGAGGGGTTCGAAACCCTCGGGCCACCGGAATTCGCCGCCTCTGGTGCTGCGCTCCACGGTGACGAGGGCTTCCTCTGCGAGCCACCCTTCCGAGCGGAGTGTGAGGAGGATCTCCCGAAGATCGTGATCCGTCACACGGTACGGGGGGTCCAGGAAGGCGAGGTCGTACGGGGCTGCGGGCGCCGACTGGATGATCTGCTCGGCCTTGCCCGCCCTGACCTCGACGCCGGGGAGGCCGAGGCTCTTGACGTTCTCCCGGATGACGCGCGCGGCCCTTGCGTCGGTCTCGACCAGGAGGGTGTGGCTCGCGCCCCGGGAGAGGGCTTCGAGACCGACCGCCCCCGAACCCGCGTACAGGTCGAGTACGCGTTCGCCGTCGAGGGGGCCGCCGAGGAGGGACTGCCAGGTGGAGAAGAGGCCTTCGCGCGCGCGGTCGGAGGTGGGGCGGGTGCCGTTGCCTGGTGGGACGGCCAGGCGGCGTCCGCCGGCTGTGCCGGCGATCACGCGGGTCATCTTCGGTCCTTGATGGTGGGCGGCTTTACGTTTCAGTGTGGCTGGTCGCGCAGTTCCCCGCGCCCCTGATGGAAGTCTCTCTCACCCCTTTTCCAAGTACCGCTCCCGCTCCTCGTCCAAGAGGGCGTCCAGGGCTGTGCGCAGGCCGGGAAGGCCGGTCAGCTCCGGGTCGGCGGCCACCACCGCCGTCGCCTCCTGCCTGGCCTCCGCGATGATCTCCTCGTCCTCGATGACCGCCAGCATCCTGAGGCTGGTGCGGGCGCCCGACTGGGCCTGGCCGAGGACGTCGCCCTCGCGGCGCTGTTCGAGGTCGATGCGGGAGAGCTCGAAGCCGTCGAGGGTGGAGGCGACGGCGTTCAGCCGCTGGCGGGCGGGGCTCGCCTCCGGCATCTCGGTGACCAGCAGGCACAGGCCGGGGGCCGAGCCGCGGCCGACGCGGCCGCGGAGCTGGTGGAGCTGGGAGACGCCGAAGCGGTCGGCGTCCATGATCACCATGGCGGTGGCGTTGGGGACGTTGACGCCGACCTCGATGACCGTCGTGGCGACCAGGACGTCGGCCTCGCCCGCGGCGAAGCGGCGCATGACGGCGTCCTTGTCGTCGGGGTGCATCCTGCCGTGCAGGACCTCGACCCGCAGGCCCTGGAGCGGGCCCTTGGCCAGCTGGTCGGCGACGTCGAGGACGGCGAGCGGCGGACGCTTCTCGGCGGCGTCCTCCGGGGACCCGGGGGGCTTCTTCCCCCCGGTCTTCCCGGGGTCGTCCTCCTCGTCGCCGATGCGGGGGCAGACGATGTACGCCTGGTGGCCCTTCGCCACCTCCTCACGGGCCCGCTCCCAGGCGCGGGCCAGGAAGTGGGGCTTGTCGGCGGCCGGGACGACATGGCTGGCGATCGGTGAGCGGCCGGCCGGCAGCTGGTCGAGGACGGAGGTCTCCAGGTCGCCGAAGACGGTCATGGCGACCGTGCGCGGGATGGGCGTGGCCGTCATGACGAGCAGGTGCGGGGGCTGCTTGCCCTTGCCGCGCAGGGCGTCGCGCTGCTCGACGCCGAAGCGGTGCTGCTCGTCGACCACGACCAGGCCGAGATCGTGGAACCGGACCTTGTCCTCGATCAGCGCGTGGGTACCGATGACGATGCCGGCCTCGCCGGTGGTGAGGTCGAGCAGCGCCCGGCGGCGGGCGGCGGCGCCCATGGAGCCGGTGAGCAGCACCACCTTGGTGGCCTGCTCGGCCCCGCCCAGCATGCCGCCCTCGGCCAGCTCGCCCATCATCTCGACGATCGAGCGGTGGTGCTGCTGGGCGAGGACCTCGGTGGGTGCGAGCATGGCGGCCTGGCCACCGGCGTCGACGACGGCGAGCATGGCGCGCAGGGCGACCATCGTCTTGCCGGAGCCGACCTCTCCCTGCAGCAGGCGGTGCATCGGGTGCTCGGTCGCCAGGTCGTCGAAGATCTCCCGGGAGACGCGCCGCTGGCCGTCGGTGAGGGTGAAGGGGAGACGGGCGTCGAAGGCCGTGAGCAGGCCGTCGGGGGCCGGTTTCCTGGCCACGGCGGGGAGTTGGGCGTCGGCATGGCGGCGGCGGGCGAGGGCGACCTGGAGGACGAAGGCCTCGTCCCACTTGAGGCGGGAGCGGGCGTCCTCGACGTCCGCCTTGGTGTGCGGGCGGTGGATCTTGAGGAGTGCCTCGGGGAGGGGGACCAGGCCGCGGCCCTCGCGCAGGGACTCCGGCAGCGGGTCGGCGGCCTCCCGGGCGGTGGGCAGGACCGTCTGCAGCGCCTTGCCGATCTTCCAGGACTCCAGTTGGGCGGTGGCCGGGTAGATCGGGATCAGGGCGCCCGCCCAGGTCTCGACGGACTCCTCGGGGTCCCCGCGCAGCAACTCGTACGCCGGGTGGGCCAGTTGCAGACGGCGGTTGAAGACGGAGACCTTGCCGGCGAACATCGCGCGCGTGCCGGGCAGGAGCTCCTTGTGGGGCTTGTGAACGCCCTTGCCGAAGAAGACCAGTTGGAGGCGGCCGCTGCCGTCCGTGATCGTGACCTCCAGGCGCTGGCCCTTGCCGCGCGGGGCCCGGGCCGAGGCGAACGTGTGCAGCCGGGCGTCGGCGACCTGGGCGACCACCGTGACGTGCTCGTCCATGGGGAGGTCGGCGAGGTGCGTGAGCTGCCCGCGCTCCTCGTATCTGCGCGGGTAGTGGTGGAGCAGGTCGCCGACGGTACGCAGGCCGAGGTGCTCGGCCATCACCTTCGCGGTGGCGGGGCCGAGCACCGACTTCAGCGGTTGTTGCAGCGGTTCTTCCAGTGCGGGCACGAGATCCATTGCACACCACCGCACTGACAACGGCCTGCGGGCAGCGGCCGGTATCGCCGTGAAGATCCAGGAAAAACCTGGTCAGAGGGCTCGTTCAGCGGGTGGGGCCGGGGCGCCCCCGGGCCGGCCGGACCGACGGCCGAGGCGGACCGGTCCGCTCCACCCGGCAGCGGCCCGTCCCCGAACGCGGCCCGGCCCGTTCGCGGTTCCGCGGCCCGCCGGCGCTACTCGACGCCGATGAGCAGCAGGGCCCCCTGCCGCCCGCCCCGGTAGACCACCGTGTCGACGGCGAGGTAACCCTCGCGGACACGGCTCTCCAGATGCTCGGCGACGGTGTCGGGGGCGTCGTCACCGAGCACCAGGGTGACCATCTCGCCCCCGGCCGCGAGCATCCGGTCCAGGACGGTTGCCGCGGTGGCCGCGACGTCCGAGCCGATCACGGCCACGTCGCCGTCGATCAGGCCGAGGACGTCACCGGCCTGGCAGATGCCGGCCATCGTCCAGGACTCGGCCTCGGCGACGGTGACCTCGGCGTAGCGGGTCGCACCGGCGGCCGAGGTCATCGACACGACGTCCTCGTCGAAGCGGCGCTCCGGCTCGTGCACGGCCAGGGCCGCGATGCCCTGGACCGCCGAGCGGGTCGGGATGAGCGCCACGCGGACGCCCTCCGCGCGGACCTGCTCGGCCGCCGCGGCGGCGGTGTGGCGGAGGTCGGCGTCGTTGGGCATGAGCACGACCTCGCGCGCGTGGGCCCGGCGCACGGCCTGCACGAGCTCGCCGCTCGCGGGTGGCTCCCCGGGGCGTGCGAGCACGGTGGTCGCGCCGGCCTCGGCGTACAGCCCGGCCAGCCCCTCGCCGGGCACGACGGCCACGACGGCCCGCTGCGCGCGCTCCCGGGGCGGACGCTCCGCGCCCGTGGTGTGCACGTCGTCGGCGCCGAAGTGCGTGATCCGGATCCGGTACGGCCGCCCGGCCTCGATACCGGCCTCGACGGCGGCGCCCGCGTCGTCGACATGGACGTGCACGTTCCACAGGCCGTCCCCGCCGACCACGACCAGCGAGTCCCCGAGGACGTCGAGCCGCTCCCGCAACCGCGCGACGGCCGCGTCCTCGGCCTCCAGCAGGTAGATGACCTCGAAGGCGGGACCGTCCGGTCCGGGGACGGCGGCGCCGCTGCCGGCGGCGTCCTCGGCTCCGTCGGCCTCCCCGCACGCGTGCGGGGCGCGGACCGGCCCGGTGCCCGCGCCCGGCCCCGGCTCGTCGACGCGTGCGGCGCCCGCGGCGAGCGCCGTCTCACCGGCCCCTGCGGCCGTCACGCGCGCGTGCGCACCGGCCGGTTCGCCGGCCCCGCCCTGCCCGGAGGCCCGGGCCCCCGGGACGCTCGGCGCGGGCACGGCACCGCCCGCACTCGTGACGGCAGCCACCGTCACGGCCCGCGGCCTCTCCCCCGTGAACGTCTCCACCAGCGCCCCGAGCACCGCCACCAGTCCCCGGCCGCCGGCGTCGACCACCCCGGCGCGTTCCAGGACGGCCAGCTGCCGCGGGGTCGCCGCGAGGGCCGCTCGCGCTCCCGCGTAGGCCGCCCGGGCCACCGTGCCGCAGTCGCCCTCGGCGGCGTCCGCGGCGTCGGCGGCGGCCGAGGCGACCGTGAGGACCGTGCCTTCCACGGGGTGGGCCACCGCCTGGCGGGCCGAGTCCGCCGCGCGCCGCAGAGCCTCGCGCAGGTCCCGGCCGTCGGCGTGCGCCGCCTCGGCGTCGGCGAGCACCTGGGCCATGCCGCGCAGCAGCTGCGCGAGGATCGTCCCGGAGTTGCCGCGGGCCCCGATGAGCGCGCCGTGCGCCATGGCCCGCACCGCGTCGGAGAGGGTCGGCCGCCCGTGTGGGCCGGAGCCGGCCGCGTGCCCCGCGAACACCGCCTCGACCGCCGCCGCCGCCGACTCCACCGTCAGGTACAGGTTGGTCCCGGTGTCCCCGTCCGCCACGGGATAGACGTTGATCGCGTCGATCTCCTCACGCGCCCGCCCCAGCGTCTCGAGTGCGAGAGCGCACCAGGTGCGCACCGCGACCGCATCGAGACATGTCTGCGGCACCTGCGCCACTGCGCCTCCCTGAGCTGCTGGACGTGGCAGGCAGCGTAGACCCCGGGGCGGTCTCGACCGGAACACGGCCCGGGGCGGGCCCGGGGCCGGCCATGGTAGTTTCGTTGCACTGGAGCAGTCGTTGTATGCTGCTCCGGTTGCCCGATCCCGATCGGGCCATTCCCCTGGCAGCGCCACTCAGATCTTCGATCCGATCCCGGCATGCCGGGATAACCCGTAAGTGCATCTGAAGTCTTTGGAGTGACCCGTGGCTGCCAACTGCGACGTCTGCGGCAAGGGGCCGGGCTTCGGCAACAACATCTCGCACTCGCACCGCCGTACGTCCCGCCGCTGGAACCCGAACATCCAGCGAGTGCGTACCGTGGTGGGCGGGACGCCGAAGCGCGTGAACGCTTGCACCTCGTGCATCAAGGCCGGCAAGGTCTCGCGCTGACGCTCAGCTAGCGCGCGGCCGCTGTCGGTTCGCTGCAGAGCCGGTCCACCTCGTGTGGACCGGCTCTTTGGTGTGTCCGGACCCAGGCGTTGCCGGAACGGGGGCGGCGCCGACGGCTACGCCTGCCCCCGGAACCGCCAGCCGTGATCCACCGGCCCGATCCCCCCGCCGAGGGCGAAGCCGGCCGCGATCGCGCCGGTGACGTACTCCTTGGCCGCCACCACCGCCTCCGGCACCGCGTCCCCCTTCGCCAGCTGTGCGGCGATCGCGGAGGCGAGGGTGCAGCCGGTGCCGTGCGTGTGGCGGTTGTCATGCCGCGGCGCCCGGAGCCAGTGCTCGTCGGAGCCGTCGGTGAGGAGATCGACGGCCTCCCCGGGCAGATGGCCGCCCTTGATCAGCACCCAGCGCGGCCCGTACCCGAGCACCGCCACCGCGGCGCGCCGCATCTCGCCCTCCGACTCGACGCGCACGCCGGTCAGCTGGGCGACCTCGTCGAGGTTGGGCGTGGCGACCGTCGCGACCGGCAGCAGCCTCGTCCGGACGGAGTCCAGCGCGGAGGCCGCGAGCAGGGAGTCGCCGTGCTTGGAGACGACGACCGGGTCCACGACCGTCGGGGCGTTCGTACCCGCGAGCAACTCGGCTACCTCCTCGACCAGTTCGGCGGAGGAGAGCATGCCGGTCTTGACCGCGCGGACGCCGATGTCGTCGACGACGCTGCGGTACTGGGCCCGCACGGCCTCCACGGGCAGCTCCCATGCTCCCTGTACGCCGAGGGAGTTCTGGGCCGTCACCGCCGTGAGGACGCTCATGCCGTGCACACCGAGCGCGAGCATCGTCTTCAGGTCGGCCTGGATGCCCGCCCCGCCGCCCGAGTCGGAGCCCGCCACCGCCAGGACGCCCGGGATCATGACTCGATGTCCCCGAAGTGGTCCCAGCCGCCCTTGCTGGTCCACGGCGCCCCGTCGACCGTCACCTGGGGCAGAGCCGAGGGGTTGAGCACCTCGCCGATGACCTTCCAGCGTGCGGGCAGCTTCACGTCCGGCGGGAACGTCGCCACGATCGCGTGGTCCTCTCCCCCGGTCAGCACCCACTGCATCGGGTCGACGCCCACGGCCTGCCCGATGTCGTTCATCTGGGTCGGGATGTCGATCGCCCCGGAGCGGATGTCGATGCGCACCTTGCTGGCCTCGGCGATGTGCCCGAGGTCGGCGATCAGCCCGTCGCTCACGTCGCACATCGCGGTCGCCCCGAGCCCGGCGGCCGCGGGGCCCGCGTGGTACGGCGGCTCCGGCCGCCGGTGCGCCTCCACGAAGGCGCGCGGCGAGCGGAACCCCCGGGAGAGCACCGCGTACCCGGCCGCCGACCAGCCCAGCCAGCCCGTCACCGCGACGAGGTCGCCGGGCTGCGCGCCCGCCCGCGTCACGGGCTCCTGGTTGCGCAGGTCGCCGAGCGCGGTAATCGACACCATGATCGAGTCGCCGCGCACGACGTCGCCCCCGACGACGGCGGCGCCCGCCACCTGGCACTCGTCGCGCAGGCCGTCCATCAGCTCGCTCGGCCAGGTCACCGGCAGTTCGGCCGGGACGACCAGGCCGAGCAGCAGCGCGGTCGGCACGGCGCCCATGGCGGCGATGTCCGCGAGGTTCTGCGCGGCCGCCTTGCGGCCCACGTCGTACGCCGTCGACCAGTCCCGGCGGAAGTGCCGGCCCTCCACCAGGATGTCCGTGCTGGCCACGACCCTGCGGTCGGGCGCGGCCACCACGGCGGCGTCGTCGCCGGGGCCGAGCCGGACCGCCGGGGTGGTGGTCAGACGGGAGGTGAGCTCCCTGATGAGCCCGAACTCACCGAGCTCACCAACAGTGCCCTTCATTGCCCTTTCTCCCCTTCTGTCCCTGTCCGTGCCCGGTCGCGGGGCCTCTCGGTCCTCGCTACGGTCGAGGTGACCGCCACGTTCCGCCGGACTCGCGCCCCGGCACACGAGACCCGGTGCCCGCAGGTCTCCCCGCGGTGTGCGGCAACGCGATACCGTGGCGTTCCTTTTCCCCACATGATCCTCGTGGCCGCCCTGGAGGTTCCGTGGTACAGGCGTACATCCTGATCCAGACGGAGGTCGGCAAGGCGTCGACCGTCGCCGAGACGATCAGCAAGATCCCTGGGATCATCCAGGCCGAGGACGTGACCGGACCGTACGACGTGATCGTGCGGGCCCAGGCCGACACCGTCGACGACCTCGGTCGCATGGTGGTCGCCAAGGTTCAGCAGGTGGACGGCATCACCCGCACCCTGACCTGCCCGGTGGTCCATCTGTAGCCCCCGTCTAACCTGTGCCGGTGAACTCTTTCCGTCACCGGCACCGTCGTGTACCGCACCTGTCCCGCCTGGCCGCCGTCGCGCTGTTGATCACGGCAGCGGGCTGCTCCTCAGCAGACGACAGCGCGTCGGCGGCGGTTCCCAGTCCCGGCGCGGAGGTCACGGAACTGTGCCGCGACCTGGACAAGGTACTGCCCGCGAAGGTGGGCGGTGAGCGTCGCGAGGACCCCGAGCCCGCCTCGGCGCTGACGGCGGCCTGGGGCAGCCCGGCGATCATACTGCGATGCGGTGTGCCCCAGCCGCCGAAGATGGTCGATCCGAAGGTGGCGGAGGGGCGCGACGAGGACGCGGTGGCCGGGGGTGTGAACGGGGTCGACTGGCTCATGGAGCGGCAGGACGGCGGCCATCGCTTCACCACCGCCAACCGTGAGGCCTATGTCGAGGTGGGTGTGCCGGAGGGGGTGGACAGCTCCGGCGTCCTGATCGATCTGGCAGCGGCTGTGAAAAAGGCGATCCCCCAGGGGATCGCCTCCTGAGCGCCGTACCTCAAGGGCGCTTCACCGCAGGCCGGTCGAGCGGCGCAGGGCAGCCTGCACCAGACGGTCCACCAGCTCCGGGTAGCCGATCCCGCTCGCCTGCCACATCTGCGGGTACATCGAGATGGGTGTGAAACCGGGCATCGTGTTGATCTCGTTGATCACGAACTCGCCGTCCTCGGTGAGGAAGAAGTCCGCGCGGACCAGCCCCTCGCAGGACGCCGCCTCGAAGGCGTCGACCGCCAGGCGCTGCACCTCGGCCGTCTCCTCGGGCGTCAGCGGCGCCGGGACGATGCCGGGCGTGGAGTCGATGTACTTCGCCTCGAAGTCGTAGTACGCGTGCGCCTCGGGCGGGGGGATCTCGGCGGGGACGGAGGCCCGGGGGCCGTCCTCGAACTCCAGGACGCCGCACTCGATCTCGCGGCCGCGCAGGGCCGCCTCGACGAGGATCTTCGGGTCGTGGCGCTGGGCCTCGGCGATCGCCTCGTCCAGGCCGAAGAGGTCGTCGACCTTGGTGATGCCGATGGACGAACCGGCGCGCGAGGGCTTCACGAACAGCGGCCAACCGTGCTCGCCGGCGAAGTCGACGATCCTCTTGCGGGCGGCGGTCTGGTCCCGCTCCCACTCGCGGGGCCTGACCACCAGGTACGGGCCGACCTTGAGCCCGAAGGAGGTGAACACCCGCTTCATGTACTCCTTGTCCTGGCCGACGGCCGAGGCGAGCACGCCCGAGCCCACGTACGGGACGCCGGAGAGCTCCAGGAGGCCCTGGAGGGTGCCGTCCTCGCCGTAGGGGCCGTGCAGCACCGGGAAGACCACGTCGACCTCGCCGAGCGCCTTCGGCACCGAACCAGGCTCGCTGTAGACGACTTCGCGGTCGGCGGGGTCGACCGGGAGGATCACGGCCCCCTCGTCGGACTCGGCGATCGCGTCCACGCTCGGCGGGCGCCGGTCGACGATGGCCATCCGCTCCGGTTCGTCCGCCGTGAGCGCCCAACGGCCGTCCTGGGTGATGCCGATCGGCAGGACGTCGTACTTCGTCCGGTCGATGGCCTTCAGGACGGCGCCGGCGGTGACCACGGAGATCCCGTGTTCGGAGCTGCGCCCGCCGAACACGACGGCCACACGCGGCTTGCGAGGCGGCTGCTCGGGGCTCTGGGGGAGGTTCTCGGTGCTCATATCGCGTCGAGAGTACCCGTTGGTGGTGCCCGGAGACAGCGCCCCCGGCCTCGCGTCGCTCAGCGTCGTTCGGGCTTGGCGCTGCGCGACATCAGCTCCTTGAGGGCGACCACCGGGGGCTTGCCCTCGTGCACGATGCCGACGACCGTCTCCGTGATCGGCATGTCGACGCCGTGCCGGCGGGCCAGGTCCAGCACCGACTCGCAGGACTTGACGCCCTCGGCGGTCTGCTTGGTCACCGCGACGGTCTCCTGCAGGGTCATGCCCTTGCCGAGGTTGGTGCCGAAGGTGTGGTTGCGCGACAGCGGCGAGGAGCAGGTGGCCACCAGATCGCCCAGACCCGCGAGTCCCGAGAAGGTCAGCGGGTCGGCGCCGAGCGCCATCCCGAGCCGGGTCGTCTCGGCCAGGCCGCGGGTGATGAGCGAGCCCTTGGCGTTGTCGCCCAGCCCCATGCCGTCCGCGATGCCGACGGCCAGGCCGATGACGTTCTTCACCGCCCCTCCCAGCTCGCAGCCCACCACGTCGGTATTGGTGTACGGGCGGAAGTACGGCGTGTGGCAGGCGGCCTGCAGGCGGCGGGCGACGGCCTCGTCGGTGCAGGCGACCACGGCCGCGGCCGGCATGCGCGCGGCGATCTCGCGGGCCAGGTTGGGCCCCGTCACCACGGCGATCCGGTCCGGGCCGACCTTGGCGACGTCGTCGATGACCTCGCTCATCCGCATCGCGGAGCCGAGTTCGACGCCCTTCATCAGGGAGACGAGGACCGTGTCCGGAGCGAGCAGCGGGCTCCACTCGGCGAGGTTGCCGCGCAGGGTCTGCGAGGGCACCGACAGGACCGTGAAGTCGGCGTCGGCGGCGGCTTCTGCGGGGTCCGTGGTGGCCCGCACGTGCTCGGGGAGCTCGACGCCCGGGAAGTAGTCGGGATTCGTGCGGCTGGAGTTGATCGCCTGAGCGACCTCCGGGCGGCGTGCCCACAGGGTGACCTCGCAGCCCGTGTCGGCGAGCACCATGCCGAAGGCCGTACCCCACGAACCGGCGCTCAGGACCGCCGCCTTGACCGGCTTGCTCACGTGCCCAGCCCTTCATCCCGCGCCGTCTGCGACGGCTGTCCCGACGATGCGGGCGGTGCCGACCGCACCGACCGCCCGGGCTGCTGCCCGCCCCGCTGTGTCTGCGCCTGTGTGCGGCGGCGCTGCTCGATCCGCTCCCGGCGCGGGTCGTAGGGCGTCCCGGGCGCCTTCTCCCCGCGGATCTCCTCCAGCCGGGCGGTGATGGCGGCCATGATCGCCTCGGTGACCTCCTTCAGGAGGTCCGCGGTCATCTCCCGGTCGTAGAACCGCGTGAGGTCCACCGGCGGCCCGGCGAGCACGCGGTGCGTCTTGCGGGGCAGCAGACGCGGCTTCTTCGCGTACGGCGGCAGCAACTCGTTGCAGCCCCACTGGGCGACGGGGATCACCGGGCACTTGGTCTGCAGGGCGACGCGGGCGGCTCCGGTCTTGCCGGTCATGGGCCAGCCGTCGGGGTCGCGAGTGAGGGTGCCCTCGGGATAGAACGCGACGCATTCCCCGCGGTTCACGGCGTCGATCGCGGCCCGGAAGGCGCTGAGCGCGTCGGTGCTCTCGCGGTAGACGGGGATCTGCCCGGTGCCGCGCATCGCGGCACCGACGAATCCTTTCTTGAAAAGTCCGCTCTTCGCGAGGAATCGCGGGACGCGTCCGGTGTTGTACTGGAAATGCGCGTATGCGACGGGATCGATGTGGGAATTGTGGTTCACCACGGTAATGAATCCGCCCTCAGCCGGAATGTGCTCCATTCCACGCCAGTCCCGCTTGAGCAGAACCACCAGCGGTGGTTTGCAGATCACCGCGGCGAAGCGGTACCAGAAGCCGATTCTGCGGCGGGGCACGCGGACACCTTCCTCTAGGGCCTGGAGCGGGGGCCGTGGGGGGGCCGCACAAGTGTCGCCCCGGGCCGCCGGTCTGTCGAGGACACCGTACGCCCCGACACGCCGCCCGCCCGATGCCCCGGGTGACAATGGCCGCGACAAGAGGAGGGCGGAACGCCGGTGCAGTGGACGTTGGTCGTACCCCTGAAGCCCCTGGCCCGCGCCAAGAGCAGGCTCGCGGACACCGCCCACGACGGGCTGCGGCAGGACTTGGCCCTCGCCTTCGCCCAGGACACGGTGGCGGCCGCGCTGGCGTGCCCCGCGGTCCGTGATGTGGCAGTCGTCACGGACGACGCCATGGCGGGCCACGTGCTGGCCGCCCTGGGCGCCGGGATCGTCGCGGACGAGCCGGGCAGCGGTCTCAACGCCGCGCTCAGGCACGCGGCGCACGCCGTGCGGTCCGCCCGTCCCGCCTGTGCGGTGGCCGCGCTGAACGCCGATCTGCCGGCGCTGCGTCCGCCGGAATTGTCCCGGGTGCTCGATGCCGCCGCTCAATTCCCGCGCTCTTTTCTCGCGGATGCGGCCGCGGTGGGCACCACTTTGCTGGCCGCCGCTCCGGGCCGGGAACTGCACCCGGCGTTCGGCACCGGTTCCCGCTCCCGGCACCGCGCGTCCGGAGCCGAGGAACTGGCCCCCGCGGACGTGGACTCGGTGCGCCAGGACGTGGACACCGGCGACGACCTGCGCAGCGCGCTGGCCCTGGGGGTCGGCCCTCATACGGCCGCGGCCGCCGCGCGGTTGCTGATCCCCGGGCAGTAGGCTGCTGCCATGCAGGCGACCGCGTACACGTATGACCCCAAGAGCCGCAGCGGGCAGGTGCTCCTGGACGACGGCACCCCGGTGCCCTTCGACGCGGCGGCGTTCGACGCGGGCGGTCTCAGGCTGCTGCGCCCGGGCCAGCGCGTGCGCATCGAGGTCGAGGGCCCCCGGGACGACTTCAGGATCACACTGGTGACTCTGCAGACCCTCTGACCACGGGCCGAACACACCGCGGGCCGGACTCCGTGCGGAGTCCGGCCCGGCGCGTGAGTTCCCGGCGCCCCTACTTCTTGCGGGCGGTGGTCTTCTTGGCGGTGGTCTTGCGCGCCGTCGACTTCTTGGCGGGCGCCTTCTTGGCCGTCGCCTTCTTCGCCGGGGCCTTCTTGGCGGTGGTCTTCTTCGCGGCGGCGGTCTTGGTGGCCGCGGCGGTCTTGGCGGGGGCCTTCTTCGCCGTGGTCTTCTTGGCGGCCGCCGTCTTCGTGGTGGCCTTCTTCGCCGTCGTCTTCTTGGCGGCGGTCTTCCTGGCGGCGGCGGTCTTGGTGGTCGCCTTCTTCGCGGCGGCCTTCTTCACCGTCGCGCCTGCACCACCGGTGAGGCTGCCCTTGGGCGCCTTCTTCACGGAGACCTCACCGCCCCGCGGGAGCTTCTTCGAGCCGCTGACCAGGTCCTTGAAACCCTGGCCGGCACGGAAGCGGGGAACGGAGGTCTTCTTGACCCGAACCCGCTCGCCCGTCTGCGGGTTGCGGGCGTAGCGCGCCGGGCGGTCGACCTTCTCGAAGGAACCGAAGCCGGTGACGGAGACCCTCTCACCTGCGACGACCGCGCGGACGATGGCGTCCAGCACATGGTCGACAGCGTCGGCGGCCTGCTGGCGACCGCCCATCTTGTCGGCAATCGCTTCTACGAGCTGCGCCTTGTTCACGTCTTCCCCTTCGGAGACATCGCCAGAACGAAAGTGTTCAAGCTTTTTCGCACGTTAGGCAGATATATACCGCAAATCAAACACGAAACGGGCTTATCACCCTTGTGCCTCATCGAACTCGGCGGTGCCGTCGCGTTCAGCGTTCCTCGTCGGGGAGACGTCCCTCGTCGAGATCCGTCGTGAACCGTTCCAGCCGCCTTGCCGCGTCGGCGAGATCGTGCTTGGCCGCGGCCGTAATGACCAGCAGCTTCCGGGTCAGCGCCATCCGTACGCCCTCCGGGACTTGCAGTGCGCGCACTCTTGTGTGCGCTTCCTTGAGTCGGTCCGCGACTGCCGCATAGAGCTCGAGTTGGCCGTCGTGTTCCATGCACAGATTGTGCCATCTGGGGCGAGTTGTCGCCTGCGCAGGGGACAACTGCCGCCTCAAACAGTCGTCCGGGCACACTCGGAAGTCACAGCTGCACCACTCGCGTACCCCGGCAACCACCGTCTTAACGTGGGAAGTTGGCTGCGACCTCGGGGGGTCGCCAGGGCCGTTCGGGTGCAGACACGGCTGTACCCCCGATCGGGCTGATCGGGGGTACAGAGGGGTGTTGCGGTGGCCGAAAGTCGCCTTGCCGGCGACTGCGGACCGTGTTGCGGATCAGACCGGGAGCGTCCGCGGCTTGTACGAGGGGCGCTTCGCCTCGTAGGCGGCGATGTCGGCCTCGTTCTGCAGGGTGATCGAGATGTCGTCGAGGCCGTTCAGCAGCCGCCAGCGGGAGTTCTCGTCCAGCTCGAAGGGTGCGGTGGTGCCCTCGGCGCGCACCTCGCGGGCGACCAGGTCGACGGTGATCTCGGCCTGCGGGTCCTGCTCCGTGAGCTCCCACAGCTCGTCCACGACCGGCTGCTCCAGGACGACCGTGAGCAGGCCGTTCTTGAGCGAGTTGCCGCGGAAGATGTCGGCGAAGCGGGAGGAGATCACGGTCTTGAAGCCGTAGTTCTGCAGCGCCCAGACGGCGTGCTCACGGGAGGAGCCGGTGCCGAAGTCGGGGCCGGCGACCAGCACGGTCGCGCCCTGCCGCTCCGGCTGGTTGAGCACGAAGGACGCGTCCCTGCGCCAGGCCTCGAACAGCCCGTCCTCGAAGCCGTCGCGCGTGACCTTCTTGAGCCAGTGGGCGGGGATGATCTGGTCGGTGTCGACGTTGCTGCGGCGCAGCGGGACGGCCCGGCCGGTGTGGGTGGTGAAGGCTTCCATGGTTCTCAGACTCCAGCGGGCGTACGGGTGTCGGCGTCGGCCAGGTCGGCCGGGGAGGCGAGGTGGCCCAGGACTGCGGTGGCGGCCGCTACCTGGGGAGACACCAGGTGCGTACGGCCGCCCTTGCCCTGCCGTCCCTCGAAGTTGCGGTTGGAGGTGGACGCGGAGCGCTCGCCCGGGGCCAGCTGGTCCGGGTTCATGCCCAGGCACATGGAGCAGCCCGCGTGCCGCCACTCGGCGCCGGCCTCCTTGAAGACGACGTCCAGGCCCTCGGAGACGGCCTGCAGACCCACCCGCGCGGAGCCCGGGACGACCAGCATGCGTACACCGTCGGCGACTTTGCGGTCCTTGAGCAGCTCGGCGGCCGCGCGCAGGTCCTCGATGCGGCCGTTGGTGCAGGAGCCTACGAAGACGGTGTCCACCTTGATGGAGCGCAGCGGCTGCCCGGCCTCCAACCCCATGTACTCCAGGGCCTTTTCGGCGGCGTGGCGCTCCGATGCGTCTTCGTACGAAGCCGGGTCGGGGACGGACGCCGAAAGCGGTGCGCCCTGCCCGGGGTTGGTGCCCCAGGTGACGAACGGCGACAGCTCGGCGGCCTCGATGACGACCTCGGCGTCGAACTCGGCGTCGTCGTCCGTCCTCAGCGTCTTCCAGTACGCGACGGCCGCGTCCCAGTCCTCGCCCTCGGGGGCGTGCGGGCGGCCCTTGAGGTAGGCGAACGTCGTCTCGTCCGGGGCGATCATGCCCGCGCGGGCGCCGGCCTCGATCGACATGTTGCAGATGGTCATGCGGGCTTCCATCGAGAGCTTCTCGATGGCCTCGCCGCGGTACTCCAGGACGTAGCCCTGGCCGCCGCCGGTGCCGATCTTCGCGATGATCGCGAGGATCAGGTCCTTGGCGGTGACGCCCTCGGGCAGCTCGCCTTCGACCGTGATCGCCATCGTCTTCGGGCGGGCCATCGGCAGCGTCTGGGTGGCCAGCACGTGCTCCACCTGGGAGGTGCCGATGCCGAACGCCAGCGCGCCGAAGGCGCCGTGGGTGGAGGTGTGGGAGTCGCCGCAGACGACGGTGGTGCCGGGCTGGGTCAGGCCCAGCTGCGGGCCGACGACGTGCACGACGCCCTGCTCGACGTCGCCCAGCGGGTGCAGGCGCACACCGAACTCGGCGGCGTTCCTGCGCAGCGTCTCCAGCTGGACCCGGGAGACCGGGTCGGCGATGGGCTTGTCGATGTCGAGCGTGGGGGTGTTGTGGTCCTCGGTGGCGATGGTGAGGTCGAGGCGCCGCACCGCGCGGCCGCTCCTGCGGAGACCGTCGAAGGCCTGCGGGCTGGTCACCTCGTGCAGCAGGTGCAGATCGATGAAGAGAAGGTCGGGCTCGCCCTCCGCGCGCCGGACGACATGGTCGTCCCAGACTTTCTCCGCGAGTGTCCTACCCATCGCTGTTCCCTCCGGCCGACGACGATCCGCCGACCCAACTAGAGATCGTGAGAGGCGGCGCCCGTTCCCCTGATGCCGGGCGCACACCACCAGGCCCTTACGTCACGGGCCGTTGTGACTTTCGTGATTCCAGGGTGGCGGGTTCCACGGAAATTTGAACTTGCGTTTCACAGAGTGAGACGCGAGTATCGTTGCATGGACAACAGTAGCGGCGTCGGCGTTCTGGACAAGGCGGCCCTCGTCCTGAGCGCTCTGGAGTCCGGTCCGGCCACCCTCGCGGGCCTGGTCGGCGCCACCGGACTGGCACGACCCACGGCCCACCGCCTGGCCGTGGCATTGGAACACCACCGCATGGTGGCGCGCGACATGCAGGGCCGTTTCATTCTCGGCCCCCGCCTCGCGGAGCTCGCCGCGGCGGCGGGCGAGGACCGCCTCCTCGCCACGGCCGGCCCGGTGCTCACGCACCTGCGTGACGTCACGGGCGAGAGCGCGCAACTGTATCGCCGGCAGGGCGACATGCGCATCTGCGTCGCCGCGGCGGAGCGCCTGTCCGGACTGCGGGACACGGTCCCGGTCGGTTCGACGCTCACGATGAAGGCCGGCTCCTCGGCGCAGATCCTGCTGGCCTGGGAGGAGCCGGAGCGGCTGCACCGCGGCCTGCAGGGGGCGCGCTTCACGGCGACGGCGCTGTCGGGTGTGCGGCGGCGGGGCTGGGCCCAGTCGATCGGTGAGCGGGAGCCGGGCGTCGCGTCCGTCTCGGCGCCGGTGCGGGGGCCGTCGAACCGGGTGGTGGCGGCGGTGTCCGTGTCCGGGCCGATCGAGCGGCTGACGCGGCATCCGGGGCGGATGCACGCGCAGGCCGTGATCGATGCGGCGGGACGTCTCTCCGAGGCACTCCGGCGGACCGGCTGAGCGTTCCGGGAAGGCCGGCCTCAACGCCGCGGCAGGCCTTCCCGACTGGGCGCCCAGACGGCGACGGTCTCGTTGCCGCGTGCGGACCGTACGCGGTGGATCGAGGTCCCCCGCACCCCGGGAAGGCACGCACGAAGAAGGCCCTCCACCGAAATGGAGGGCCTTCTTCTGATGTACCCCCGACCGGATTCGAACCGGCGCTACCGCCTTGAGAGGGCGGCGTGCTAGGCCGCTACACAACGGGGGCCTGGACACTGCGTTTCCGCAGGTCCGAGCTGGTCTACCTGGACTCGAACCAAGACTAACTGAACCAGAATCAGTCGTGCTGCCAATTACACCATAGACCAATGTGGTTTAGACCAGTCAGTACCCCCGACCGGATTCGAACCGGCGCTACCGCCTTGAGAGGGCGGCGTGCTAGGCCGCTACACAACGGGGGCCCCAGCAGCCCCGAGATGATCGTCGATCACTCGGAACCAGTACCCCCGACCGGATTCGAACCGGCGCTACTGCCTTGAGAGGGCAGCGTGCTAGGCCGCTACACAACGGGGGCTTGCGGATCGGAATCCGCTGACGCAGATAAGCTCTGCGAGCTGGCCTACCTGGACTCGAACCAAGACTAACTGAACCAGAATCAGTCGTGCTGCCAATTACACCATAGGCCACTGGAACGCAAGCCCCTGAGGGGATCTTGTTCTAGCTGTGCGCCTGGGGTTCGTGCCTTCCGGCCCGCTCCCCGCGGCGCAGGAAGAACATTACCCGAAGGTGGACGGGGCTCCAAAACGAGTATCCGCGCCGAGCAGAGACGGCAGTTCGGCGAGGGAGGCGATGCGGTGCGGCCCGGCGGGCGGCTCGACCATGGCGGACGGGCCGCCCCGGTCGATCCACACCGACAGCAGCCCGGCGTCGGCGGCGCCCCGTCCGTCGATCTCCGGATGGTCGCCGACGTAGGCGACCTGGTGCGGCGGGAGGTTCAAGGACTCGCAGGCCGCGAGGAACGCCCCGGCCTCGGGTTTGGAGACGCCCAGCTCGGCCGCGCACAGGATGGTCTCGAAGCGGTCGTGGACGCCGAGGAGACGCAGCTTGCGGTCCTGG
The DNA here is from genome assembly GCF_042746715.1 of Streptomyces sp. NPDC058741. NCBI lineage: Bacteria > Bacillati > Actinomycetota > Actinomycetes > Kitasatosporales > Streptomycetaceae > Streptomyces > Streptomyces sp. NPDC058741. The sequence goes on from NZ_JBHYQH010000029.1 coordinate 32,646, forward strand.
ACGTGGAGGCTGGAGTTGGAGAGCACCGCGTGCCGGTGGCTGGCGGCGAGGGCGTCCAGGACGGGCAGGACGTCCGGGAAGAGCGCCCAGACCGCCTCGTAGTGGCCGACATAGCGCTGGAACCAGGCGTCGGCCTCGGCGTCGGTGAGCTCCCGGTCCAGGAACATCCGCACCCGGTCGCGGCGCTGGGCCTCGAACGTGGCCTCCCCCGCCGCGAAGCGCGCCCACTGCAGTTCGGTGATCTCGCGCCAGCGGGCGAGGGCCTGCTCGACGCCGCCGTGGCCGTCGAGCAGGCCCTCGGCCGTGAGGTGGGCGTGCATGCCGAGGCGGTCGGCGGTGGTGTAGTCGAAGAGGGTGTCGTCGACGTCCCAGACCACGGCGTGGATGCTCATGCTTCGACCGTACCCACGCGCTCCGGTCTCAGCCCAGGGTGCCGGTGCGTGCGAGGTCCGGGCCCTGGTCGTCGCGCGGGTCGGCGGTGAGCCTCCGGGTGTGGGGGCCGGCCGGGGCCGCGCCGCCGCCGTCGGCGGTGCCGTTCCAAAAGGGGCGTACGGCGGCGCCGGTGGAGGTGCCGGCCAGGGTGCGGCACGGGCCCGCCGGAGGCGTCGGTCGGGGTCAGGATCCAGGTGGACGGCTTGTTCAGCTGCCACACCGGCGTCCGAGGTGCCGAGGTGCCGATCACGGAGGGCGCGGGGAACTGGGCCTCCATCCGCGCGAGGGGCGAGGTGGGCACCGTCGGTCCGCTGACCGGGTCGTCCGGGCCGGCGTGGGCGGGCGGGACCGGCCCCGGGCTGTCGACCGCGGTGACGGTGGAGGCGCCCAGCGGCCGGTACCGGAAGCCGGACGCCCCGGCCCACGGGTGGTCGAGCGTGACGCGCCGCTCGGTGACGAGCCGCACCGCGCCGACCGGTTCGTCGGCCTCGGGCGCCGCCTGCTCGGGTGCGCTCAGCGCGGTGCAGGTCAACGCCAGCACCCCGCCGGCGGCCGTGCGGACGGGTCTGCGTGAACGGCTCGTGTTCCCTCCCCGGCCGCACCCGCGTACCGTGCGCCCGGACCCATCCAACAGCCAGCCGACGGAAGGGAGTTGGCGGGAAGGGTGCACTCCGGGTGGCGATTGGGCGGACGGGGCGAGGGCGGCGCCCGGTGCGGACGCCGCCCTCGTGCTCCGTGCTCCGCCGCGTCAGGCGGACAGCTTCGCCAGCGCCGCGTCGATGCGGGCCAGCGTCGTGTCCTTGCCCAGGACCTCCAGCGACTCGAAGAGCGGCAGACCGACCGTGCGGCCGGTGACGGCGACACGGACGGGGGCCTGCGCCTTGCCGAGCTTGAGGCCGTGGGCCTCGCCGGCGGCCAGGACGGCCTCCTTGAGCGACTCGGCAGAGGTCCAGTCGGCCGCCTCCAGCTTCTCGCGGGCCGTGCGCAGCAGGGCGTCGGAGCCCTCCTTCATGGCCTTGCTCCAGGAGGCCTCGTCGAAGACCGGCTCCGGCAGGAACAGGAAGTCGACGTTGTCGGTGATCTCGGAGAGCACCTTCAGGCGGGTCTGCGCGTGCGGGGCGACGGCCTGCCACTTCGCCTCGTCGAAGGCCTCCGGCGCCCAGGGGGCGACCGGCGCGCGGAGCCACGGGCGGCAGCGCTCGGTGAAGTCCTTCACCTCCAGCAGGCGGATGTGGTCGCCGTTGATGGCCTCGCACTTCTTGAGGTCGAAGCGGGCCGGGTTCGGGTTGACGTCGGAGATCTCGAACGCCGCGATCATCTCGTCGATCGAGAACACGTCCTGGTCGGCCGAGAGCGACCAGCCGAGCAGGGAGAGGTAGTTGAGCAGGCCCTCGGGGAGGAAGCCGCGCTCCCGGTAGAGGTTGAGGGAGGACTGCGGGTCGCGCTTGGAGAGCTTCTTGTTTCCCTCGCCCATCACGTACGGCAGGTGGCCGAAGGACGGGATCTCCCGGGCGATGCCCAGCTCGATCAGCGCCTTGTACAGGGCGATCTGGCGGGGGGTGGAGGAGAGCAGGTCCTCGCCGCGCAGGACGTGGGTGATTTCCATCAGGGCGTCGTCGACCGGGTTGACCAGCGTGTACAGCGGGGCGCCGTTGGCCCGGACGATGCCGTAGTCCGGGACGTTCTCCGGGGTGAAGGTCAGCTCGCCGCGGACCAGGTCGGTGAAGGTGATCGTCTCGTCGGGCATCCGGAAGCGGACGATCGGCTCGCGGCCCTGGGCCTTGAACTCCTCGACCTGGGCGCCGGTCAGCTCACGGCAGTGACCGTCGTAGCCGGAGGGCCTGCCGGCGGCGCGGGCGGCCTCGCGGCGGGTGTCCAGCTCCTCCTGGGAGCAGTAGCAGTGGTAGGCGTGGCCGGCGTCGAGCAGCTTGGCGGCGACGTCCCTGTAGAGGTCCATGCGCTGCGACTGGCGGTACGGCGCGTGCGGGCCGCCGACCTCGGGGCCCTCGTCCCAGTCGAAGCCCAGCCAGCGCATCGAGTCGAGCAGCTGGGTGTACGACTCCTCGGAGTCGCGCGCCGCGTCGGTGTCCTCGATGCGGAAGACGAGGGTGCCCTGGTGGTGCTTGGCGAACGCCCAGTTGAACAGGGCGGTGCGCACCAGGCCCACATGAGGGTTACCGGTGGGCGAGGGGCAGAAACGGACGCGTACGGGTGCGCTAGCCACGCTTGACAACCTTGTTGGTGAGAGTGCCGATGCCTTCGATGGTGACGGCGACCTCGTCGCCGACGTTGAGGGGGCCGACCCCAGCCGGGGTGCCCGTGAGGATCAGGTCGCCGGGGAGCAGCGTCATGGCCTCGGAGATGTTGACGATCAGGTCCTCGACGGAGTGGATCATCTCGCTGGTGCGGCCGAGCTGGCGCTGCCGGCCGTTGACCGTGAGCTGGATGGTCAGGTCGGCCGGGTCCAGGTCGGTCTCCACCCAGGGGCCGAGGGGACAGGAGGTGTCGAAGCCCTTGGCGCGGGCCCACTGCTTCTCGCGCTTCTGGACGTCGCGGGCGGTGACGTCGTTGGCGCAGGTGTAGCCGAAGACCACGTCCTTGACGCGGTCGCGTGGGACCTCGCGGCACATGCGGCCGATGACCACGGCCAGCTCGGCCTCGTGGTGCACCTCGGAGGAGAAGGACGGGTACTGGATGTCGTCACCGGGGCCGATCACCGAGGTGGAGGGCTTGAAGAAGGCGAAGGGCGCCTCGGGGACCTCGTTGCCCAGTTCCCTCGCGTGCTCGGCGTAGTTGCGGCCGAAGGCCACGACCTTGTTGGGAAGCACCGGCGGCAGCAGCCGGACCTTGCCGACCGGCACCTTCGTGCCGGAGAGCTCGAAGTCCGCGAACGGGATGCCCTTGATGATGTCCAGGACGAGCTCGTCCTGCTTCTCTCCCTCGATCACGCCGAAGGCGACGTTCCCGTCGATGGAGAATCTGGCGATGCGCACGGGTGCTTGGCCCCTCGACTGAAGCGGCTGGAGTCTGACGCTCCAGGCTAACGCGGGGAGGTGTCCCCGCCGCGCGCCGTACGAAGGGGCGCCCCCGTCCGCGGGAGCGCCCCTCGGAGGCCGTGCCGCGCGGCCGTGAGCATCCGGCGGCCGGCGCGCGTACCACCTGGTGTCATTCCGCGGCCGCGGCGGCGACCGGAACGTCCATGAGGACGGTGCGCTTGGGGTTGGCGGTCTGGGAGGGAAGTTCGACTCGGTGTTCCGGCTGCTGCGGCGTCTGCAGTTCGTCGGCGTCGTCCAGGTGCGCCAGCGTCGTGCGCCGCGGGTTGGCGATCTTGTGGAACATCGTCGTCGTCTTCACTGTTTACTTGACCCTGTCCTGTGACGGGCGCCGGGAGGGTGCGAGACCCCCGCCGGGGCGCGGGTTGTCGGTTTTGCCTTCTCTGCAAAGCGTCAGGCTAAACACGGGATTCCCGGCTCCTTCTCCGAGGAGCCATGATCGACGTGTGAGTTTACTCACGAACCCAAGGTCGAATCAGACATAAAGAACTCATTCCACGGGCCGACGAAGCGGACATTGACCCCCTGAAGACATCATTCCGCTCCTGATCATGGCGACCGGGACACCTGACGCGGCTCCGCAGCTCGTCCGCATAAGCCCGAAATGAGTGAACTCACTTTCTACGGCGGGTGATTCACCACTCACTTGGTGTCACCTATGTCACGGCCTGGCCTACGAGCCTTGTTGGAGATCCTGCTGCTGTGCTGGAATGCCACGGACCGCCGCGGGATCGATCCGGCGCACAGGGGGCGCACAGACGCGCCGAGTGGCGGCCAGAAGGGGGAGCAAGCGCCGGTCACTGACGACCACCACGGGGGCGTTTTCAGGGCGTCCCCAGAACGCCGACACCGTGCCCCGCCGTCCAACCGACGGGGTGCCTGGTCCAGAGGTTGCGACGCTAGTGCAGGGACGTTTCAAGAGGGATGGCGCCGCTTCGGCGGAGCCGGAGCCGCACGGCGGGACTGGCCCCATCAATGGCGGCCCCTCGCCCCAGCACGCCCAGAACCCGGGCCCGGCAGGCGACAGCGGTGAGCGCCCCGGGCGCCCCGGCATGCCGTCCTCCTCGGCGATCGCGAGCCCGCCCACCCCGGCTCTGAAGCCGCCGACGGGCCCCGCCGGCCCCGGCCCGCGAATAGCCCTGCGCAACTGGCGCATCTCCACCCGGCTGGTGTCGCTGCTCGCGCTCCCGGTGGTCGCGGCCACCTCGCTGGGCGCCCTGCGTATCGACCAGTCCATGGACGACATCCAGCAGCTCGACAACATGAAGCTGCTGACGGACATGACCAAGCAGGCCACCGAGCTGTCCGCCGCCCTCCAGGAGGAGCGCGACCAGTCGGCGGGCCCGCTCGCGCACGGCGGCAAGGCGACCGACTTCGCGGTCAAGGGACTTCGCGAGAAGACCGACCGGGCCCGGAAGAACTTCCTCGACAACTCCGAGGAGATCGACAGCGCCAGCAAGGACGGCAACCTCAGGGGCGTCCGCGAGTACCTCATCCAGATCGCCGGCGAGCTCGGCGACCTGGAGCAGATCCGCAAGAACGCCTACGCCTCCGAGGGCAACTCGACGCAGACGATCGAGGCGTACCACCGTCTGATCGAGAATCTGATCGCCCTCTCGCAGGACATGGCCGAGGCGACGAGCAACCCGGACATGATCCAGCGCACGCGGGCGCTGGCCGCGTTCTCCTCCGCCAAGGAGTACTCCTCGATCCAGCGCGCGGCCCTCGCGGCGGCGCTCCCCGCGAGCAAGACCACCGCCGGAAAGCTCTCGCCGAACGACCGGCTCTACGCCCAGTCGGCCCTGGAGAGCCAGAAGTCCGAGATCCGCAGCTTCAAGAGCATCTACGGCGAGGACACCGCCGCCGAGCTGCTGAAGCCGATCGAGGACGGCGGCAACTCCACCATCAAGGCGACCGACACCTACGCGGGTCGCGCCCTGGTCTCCGCGAGCGGTCTCGCCCAGCAGGACAAGCGGTCCTACCGCGACTGGCTGGACGACAGCTCCACCAAGATCCAGCAGATGAAGAACATCGAGTACACCCTGCTCGAGGAGATGGAGCAGAAGGCCCGCGAGCTGCGCAGCGCCACCGAGCGCGACGCGATCATCTCCGGTGCGCTGATCCTCCTCGTGCTCGGCGTCTCGCTGGTCGGCGCCTTCGTCGTGGCCCGCTCGATGATCCGCTCGCTGCGCCGCCTGGAGGAGACGGCCACCAGGGTCGCCTCCGACCGTCTGCCCGAGCTGGTCAAGCAGCTGTCCGAGTCCGACCCGCAGGACGTCGACACGTCCGTGGAGTCGGTCGGTGTGCACTCCCGGGACGAGATCGGCCGGGTGGCCGCGGCCTTCGACGACGTGCACCGCGAGGCGGTCCGCCTCGCCGCCGAACAGGCCCTGCTGCGGGGCAACGTCAACGCGATGTTCACCAACCTCTCGCGCCGTTCCCAGGGCCTCATCCAGCGTCAGCTGTCGCTCATCTCCGAGCTGGAGTCCCGCGAGGCCGACCCGGACCAGCTGTCCTCGCTGTTCAAGCTCGACCACCTCGCCACGCGCATGCGCCGTAACGGTGAGAACCTCCTCGTCCTCGCCGGTGAGGAGCCCGGCCGCCGCTGGACCCGCCCGGTACCGCTGGTCGACGTGCTCCGCGCCGCCGCGTCCGAGGTGGAGCAGTACGAGCGCATCGAACTGGCCTCCGTGCCGACCACCGAGGTGGCCGGCCGGGTCGTCAACGACCTCGTGCACCTGCTCGCCGAGCTGCTGGAGAACGCCACCTCGTTCTCCTCGCCGCAGACCAAGGTCAAGGTCACCGGTCACGCCCTGCCCGACGGCCGGGTGCTCATCGAGATCCACGACACCGGTATCGGCCTCTCCCCCGAGGACCTCGCGGCGATCAACGAGCGGCTCGCCTCTCCCCCGACGGTGGACGTCTCGGTCTCCCGCCGCATGGGTCTGTTCGTGGTCGGCCGGCTGTCCCAGCGGCACGGCATCCGCATCCAGCTCCGGCCGTCCGACTCCGGTGGTACGACCGCGCTGGTCATGCTGCCCGTCGACGTCGCCCAGGGCGGCAGGAAGCCCCAGCCCAAGCAGGGTGGTCAGCCGCCGATCGGCGGTGGCGGCCCGGCCGCCGCGCAGGCCGCCGCGGGCGCGGCCGCGGCCCGACGGGCCGCCAACGGTCAGAGCGCCGGCGCCCTTGGGGCCGGTGCGTCCGGCGCGTTCGGCGGCGGCGGGGGCCGGCTCGGTGCCGGCCAGGGCCCGCGGGCCGCGCTGCCCGGACGGGACGGCGACGGTGGCCGGCCGGCCGGTCAGGGTGGCGCGCGCGGACCGCAGGGCACCGGCGACTCCCTGTTCGAGCAGGGCCGTCCGGCTCCGACGGGAGCCGGGTTCGGCCAGGCGCCCGGCGCCCCGCAGGGCCTGCAGGCCGCGGGCACGGACGGGCCGCAGGGCCAGGACGCCTTCGGCGGTGGCGGTGGCCGCGGCCGGCAGCAGGGCCGTGACCCCGAGCAGGGCAAGGGCCGTCGGCCGCAGCTGCCGCCGCGTGGCGGTCCGCGGGCCGCGCTGCCCGGTGGAGACGCGCAGCAGCCGCGCGTACCGAGCTGGAGCGACGAGAACGCCCAGCCGCCGGTGCCGCGCGCCTCGCTGGACTCCCCGCGCGGCCACGAGGAGCAGGACGTCTCCCGCACCTCCCCCATGCCGCGCGCCGACGACCGTCAGGGCCCCGGCTCGCCGGGCGACTCCGGCGGTCCCCAGCACGGCGACGGGTCGCAGGACCAGGGCCTGTTCGTCCGGCCGGACGTCTACGGCACCTCGGCCTCCGCGACCGGTCAGTTCCCGGCCCCGCAGGGCTACGGCAGCGGTGCGCCGAACCAGTACCCGGTGCCCCGCCAGGACAACGACTCGACCGGGCAGTACGCCGGCATGGGCCAGGCCGCCGGTGCGACGGGCCAGTACCCCGTGCCGCCGCAGGACAGCGGCTCGGCCGGGCAGTACTCCGTGCCGCGCCAGGACAACGGCTCCGGCGGCCCGGGGTTGCCCGCCCCGGCGGGCACGGGCCAGTTCGAGCGCCCGCAGGTCAACGGCGGGCGGAACGGGGCCGACTACGGCGCCCCGCTTCCCCCGGCCCCGCAGGCCCGGCCCGCCCGGCAGGAGCCCGAGGCCCTGCCGCCGGCGACCGGCCCGGGCGACGGGCGGACGCCGCTGTACGACACGCTCGAGACCAACTGGTTCCACGGCCAGCAGGAGCAGCAGCCGCAGAACAACGGCTCGGCTCCGGACCCGCAGCAGCCGCAGGGATCCACCGGTCCCCAGCGGTCCGCCCCCGCCAACTGGCGCACCTCGCCGAACGACGACCTCGTCCGCCAGGCCGAACGCGTCCGTCAGCCGGCCGCGGGCGGTATCACCACCTCTGGCCTGCCGCGCCGGGTCCCCAGGGCGAACCTCGTCCCCGGCACGGCTCAGCAGCAGACCCACCAGAGCGGTCCGCAGGTCTCCCGCGCTCCCGATGACGTGCGCGGCCGGCTGACCAATCTCCGTAGGGGAATCGCACAGGGTCGTCAGGCCGGCAGCACCCAGACCGGCAGCCACCCACGGCCCACTCACCAGCAGGAGCGTTAGTTGAGTCCGATGAGCCAGGCGGCACAGAACCTCAACTGGTTGATCACCAACTTCGTGGACAACACCCCCGGGGTGTCCCACACCGTCGTCGTGTCCGCCGACGGACTCCTCCTGGCGATGTCGGAGGGCTTCCCACGCGATCGCGCGGACCAGCTGGCGGCCGTCGCCTCGGGCCTGACGTCGCTGACGGCAGGCGCCTCCCGGATCTTCGAGGGCGGCGAGGTCGCGCAGACGGTCGTGGAGATGGAGCGGGGATTCCTCTTCCTCATGTCCGTCTCGGACGGCTCGTCCCTGGCCGTCCTCGCGCACCCGGAGTGCGACATCGGCCTCGTCGGCTACGAGATGACACTCCTGGTCGACCGCGCGGGCGCGGTTCTCACCCCCGACCTGCGAGCCGAACTCCAAGGCAGTCTGCTCCACTGACAGGCCCCGGCACCACCCGTCTCACCACATCACCGTCCGGCGGCCAGACACCCCGCACAGGCCCCGTCGGACGGCTTGACTGACCGACTCAGTGTCCCGCCCGGAGGACCCATGACCCCGCCCACCGCCTCTCATGATCCGTACGCGGAGCCGTACGAGGACGAGGGCGACCAGCCACTGGTACGGCCCTACGCCATGACGGGTGGCCGGACCCGGCCGCGCTACCAGCTCGCCATCGAGGCACTGATCAGCACGACGGCGGACCCCGCCGCGCTCATGGGCCTGCTCCCGGAGCACCAGCGCATCTGCCACCTCTGCCGCGAGGTGAAGTCGGTGGCCGAGGTCTCGGCCCTGCTCAACATGCCCCTGGGTGTGGCCAGGATCCTGGTCGCGGACCTGGCGGAAGCCGGCCTGGTGGCGATCCACCAGCCGGGCGGCGACGAGGCAACCGGTGCGCCGGACGTGACACTGCTCGAAAGGGTGCTCAGTGGACTTCGCAAGCTCTGACGCAGGTCGTTCCACCACCTCCGCGAAGATCGTGGTGGCGGGCGGCTTCGGCGTGGGCAAGACCACGTTCGTCGGCGCCGTCTCGGAGATCAACCCGCTGCGCACAGAGGCCGTCATGACCTCGGCGAGCGCGGGGATCGACGACCTGACGCACACCGGAGGCAAGACCACCACCACGGTGGCCATGGACTTCGGCCGTATCACCCTGGACCAGGACCTGATCCTGTACCTCTTCGGTACGCCCGGTCAGGACCGCTTCTGGTTCATGTGGGACGACCTGGTGCGCGGCGCGATCGGCGCGGTGGTCCTGGTGGACACCCGTCGCCTGGCCGACTGCTTCCCGGCCGTCGACTACTTCGAGAACAGTGGTCTGCCGTTCGTCATCGCCCTCAACGGCTTCGACGGCCAGCAGCCGTACACTCCCGATGAAGTGCGGGAAGCCCTGCAGATCGGGCCGGACGCCCCGATCATCACGACGGACGCCCGGCATCGGGCCGATGCGAAGAGCGCCCTGATCACGCTGGTGGAGCACGCATTGATGGCCCGGCTGCGGTAGCACCCGAACCTGAGGAGAGATACGGCAGTTGTCGTAGTTGCGCCGGAGCCGGCTGTGTCCTTTGACACGGTCGGCCAAGGTGTTCATAACGTTTCGGCAGAGGAATCGAGTGGCACGGCCACGCGTCGCGCACATCCAGTCTCGCTGCGCGCACAATCGCCCCGCCTTTTGGCGGGGCTCGCTCTTTATGACCGTTTTATCTGGGGCTCACCACGCACGGAACGCCTGCCCCCGACTGTTTGGAAGAGCGCAGGTCGTCGTGCTGGAATGCCTGAACTGCCCAATAGTCAATGACGTACGCGCCCGCCGATGGCGCGGCTGGGCTCTGAGACACTGCGGCACAACGTTGGTGCCGACCGCCGAGAGGTTGTTGGTCGAGTGAGGCGAAGCAAGAACAGTCCCGAGCCGTCGGCCCGGGGCAACTTCACCCCGCCGCCGCGCACAGCGGCGCCCGCCCCCGTGCCCGGTTCGGAGCCCACGGCCGCGCCCGCGCAGAGCGGTGGACGCCTCTCCCCGCGCAACTGGCGCGTGGCGACCCGGCTGAACGCGATCCTGCTCATACCCGTGCTGGTCGGCCTCGTCATGGGCGGCTTCCAGGTGAGGAGCTCGATCGACACCTGGCAGGAGGCCGAGGACGCGGAGAACACCGCGCGCCTGGTCCAGGCCTCGCTGCTCTACGCCAACGCCCTCTACAACGAGCGCGACATCACCGCGGGGCCGCTGCTGCAGGGCGAGGACGAACCGACCGTCGTCAAGGCCCGCGCCGCGACCGACAAGGCCGCGGACGCCTTCGACGACGCCGCGCAGAACATGCCGGAGAAGGCGGGCCTGGAGCGCCGCCTGAACCTGTTCCGCAAGGCCGAGCCGAAGCTGACGGAGCTGCGCGCCGCCGCCTACACCTCCCAGCTCAAGGGCGTCCAGACCGAGGAGGGCTACGTCGACATCGCCCACCCGCTGATGGAGTTCGCCAACGAACTGGGTCTGGGCACCGGAAACATCACCAGCTACGGGCGTACGGTCTACGCGATCTCGCTGACCAAGGCGGCCCTGTCACTGGAGCGCTCCATCGGCATGCACATGCTGATCAGGCCGGGTCCCACGCCCAGCCAGCTCGCCAGCCAGCGCGTCGCCCTCTCCTCCTACGCCTACCTCGAGCGCATCGCCATCGAGGAGTACAAGGGCGGTGGCACCGACGCCGACGCGGCCAAGCTGGAGCGGACCGCGCAGGAGATCAGCGCCAAGAGCGCCGCCATGGCCAAGGAGGCCAAGGAGAACGACCCGGACTACGTCCCGCCGCCGGCCAAGCCGGAGACGATGATCGGTGAGCTCGCCCGCCTCGACACCACCGACCCGGCCGCCCGCGCCGACCTCGCCACCCGGGGCATCACCCCCGCCAACTGGTGGGCCGTGAACACCCTCAAGTTCGACGGCTACCGCAAGATCGAGAGCGACCTCGCCGACACCGCGGTGAACGAGGCCTCCCAGATCGCCGACGAGGCCCAGCGCGACGCCTACATCACCGGTGCCGCCGTCGTCGTCGCCCTGCTCCTCGCCTTCATCCTGGCCGGCGCGGTCGCCCGCCAGATGAGCCGCTCCATGCGCCGGCTGCGCAACGCCGCCTTCGGCATCGCCGAGCAGCGTCTGCCGATGCTCGTCGACCAGCTCTCGCGCACCGACCCCGGCCGGGTCGACACCCGCGTCGCCCCCATCCCGATCACCACCACGGACGAGATCGGCGAGGTCGCCCGCGCCTTCGACCAGGTCCACCGCGAGGCCGTCCGGCTCGCCGCCGAGCAGGCCCTGCTGCGCGGCAACATCAACGCGATCTTCACCAACCTCTCGCGCCGCAACCAGTCGCTGATCGAGGGCCAGCTGACCCTGATCACCGATCTGGAGAACAACGAGGCCGACCCGGACCAGCTGGAGAACCTCTTCAAGCTGGACCACCTCGCGACCCGTATGCGCCGCAACGGCGAGAACCTTCTCGTCCTCGCCGGCGAGGAGCCCGGCCGCCGCTGGGACCAGCCGGTTCCGCTGGTCGACGTCCTGCGCGCGGCCTCCTCCGAGGTGGAGCAGTACGAGCGCATCGAGCTGTCGGGCGTGCCGGAGGCCGAGATCCACGGCCGCGCCGTGACCGACCTCGTGCACCTGCTCGCCGAGCTGCTGGAGAACGCCACGACGTTCTCCTCCCCGCAGACCAAGGTCCGGGTGACCGCGACCCGTCTCCCCGACGGCCGCGTGATGGTCGAGATCCACGACAAGGGCATCGGCCTGACCGCCGAGGACTTCGCGGACATCAACCACAGGCTGGCCAACCCGCCGACCGTGGACGCAGCGATCTCCCAGCGGATGGGCCTGTTCGTGGTCGGCCGGCTGTCCGACCGGCACGGCATCCGCGTCCAGCTGCGCCCCTCGGGCGAACAGGCGGGCACCACCTCGCTGGTCATGCTGCCGGACGCGATCACGCACGGCGGCGGCGGCGAGCAGCACGTGGACCGCGACGAGTTCACCGTCTCGCAGATCATCCCGGAGCAGAACCTCGGCGGTGAGAACTTCGGCCAGCCGATGCGCACGGCGGCCGAGCTCGGCTTCGACGACAGCCGTTACGCGGACGTCCCCGACGACATACGCGAGCTGGACCCCGTCGGCCGCTCCCTGATGCGCGAGGAGCGCCGGGCTGCCCTGGAGGCCGAGGCCCAGTCGCACCCGCAGCCCGCCCTGCCCGGGCGGGACAACGCCCAGGAGCAGTCCGAGGCTTCCGGCTACGCCGACGCGTACGACGCCCGGCAGGACTACGACGCCGGCCGGTCCTACGACACCGGCCGGAACGGCTACCCGGAGCAGCAGCCGTCGGCGTACGACCGCCAGTCTCCTCACGAGGAGCAGCGGCAGACGGCGTACGACGAGCCGCAGCAGCCGGCGTACGAGGAGCAGTACTACGCACCCAACGGCGGCCTGCCGCGCAACGACACCTTCCCGCCGAACGGCGGCTACCCGGACCCCTCCTATGCGGAGCAGGCCCAGGAGCAGGGCGCGGGAGCGGGCACGGGTGCGGCCGAGAGCTTCCCGGGGTTCGAGCAGCGGCGCTACCAGGACGACTGGCCGCAGCAGAACGGCTACCAGAACGGCTACCCGAGCCAGTACCCTGCTCAGACCCCGGAAACGGACTCCGCGCGGGCCGCTGACGCGGGTGAGCAGGACCGCGTAGGCTTCGACCGTCCGGACGACACGGCCCCCTCCTCCGCCCACGCGCTGACGGACGCCGGGCTTCCCCGCCGCGGATCCACCGCGAACGGTGCGAACGGCTCCGGCGAACGGCACGCGAGCCAGGAGCCTTTGGCCTCCTCACCGGAGAGCAACGGCGACGGCGACTGGCGCTCGGCGAACGACGAGCGGTGGCAGCAGGCCTCGCAACTGCGGAAGCCCAGGGCGGGCGGGGTCACCTCCTCCGGCCTGCCGAGGCGGGTACCCAAGGCCAACCTGATCGAGGGTTCCGCCGAAAGCACTCCCCAGGGAGGCCCACAGGTCTCCCGCGCCCCGGAGGACGTCCGGGGCAGGCTGAGCAACCTGCGCCGGGGCGTCCAACGCGGACGCAGCGCAGGCAGTGGAACGAACGGCCAGGGCCTCGGTCCTGACAGCACCTACAACCAGGAGCGTTAGTGTGAGCCCGATGAGCCAGGCGGCACAGAACCTGAACTGGTTGATCACCAACTTCGTGGACAACACCCCGGGGGTGTCCCACACGGTGGTGGTCTCCGCCGACGGACTCCTTCTGGCGATGTCCGAAGGCTTCCCCCGCGACCGCGCCGACCAGCTCGCGGCCGTCGCCTCCGGTCTGACGTCTCTGACGGCAGGCGCCTCCCGCATCTTCGAGGGCGGCAGCGTGAACCAGACCGTTGTGGAGATGGAGCGGGGATTCCTCTTCATCATGTCCATCTCCGACGGTTCCTCGCTCGCGGTTCTCGCACATCCCGATGCGGACATCGGCCTCATCGGGTACGAGATGGCCCTGTTGGTGGACCGGGCGGGTACGGTCCTCACCCCGGACCTTCGTGCGGAGCTCCAGGGCAGCCTGCTCAACTAACAGACGGACGGTGCGTTTTGGCGTCCCGGGGCCGTAAGGTCTTGGGACACGGCTCCACAGCGATGGGTGCCAGGCACAGTCGGAGGAGGAAAAAGTGGCAACACCCCCAGGCGGTTCGTCGGGCACCTGGTCGTACGACCCTGCCCGGGGTCACGGCGACGGTGGTCAGAACCCGAACCTTTACAACTTCCCCTCCGCGCCCAGCCACCGGCAGCCGTACGCGCCCCAGGGCCCCGGCCCGTCGCCGTACGACCAGCCGCCGGCTCCGCGTATCCAGCCCGTGCAGCCGCAGCGCCGCACCCCCGAGCCGGCGCCCGCCGCGGCGTCGCACAACCCGTTGGTGCGTCCGTACGCCATGACCGGCGGCCGGACACGCCCGCGCTACCAGCTCGCCATCGAGGCGCTGGTGCACACCACCGCGCAGCCGCACCAGATGCAGGGCCAGCTGCCCGAGCATCAGCGGATCTGCAACCTCTGCCGGGAGATCAAGTCGGTCGCCGAGATCTCGGCGCTCCTGACGATCCCACTCGGCGTGGCCAGGATCCTCGTCGCCGACTTGGCGGAGGCGGGACTGGTCGCCATCCATCAGCCCGGCGGCGACGAGAGCGCCGGCGGCCAGCCAGACGTGACACTGCTCGAAAGGGTGCTCAGTGGACTTCGCAAGCTCTAGCGGAGGGCCTTCCCGCTCCACCACGTCCGCGAAGATCGTGGTGGCCGGCGGCTTCGGCGTGGGCAAGACCACGTTCGTCGGCGCCGTCTCGGAGATCAATCCGCTGCGCACAGAGGCCGTCATGACGTCCGCTTCGGCGGGGATCGACGACCTCACCCACACCGGGGACAAGACCACCACCACGGTGGCCATGGACTTCGGCCGTATCACCCTGGACCAGGACCTGATCCTGTACCTCTTCGGTACGCCCGGTCAGGACCGCTTCTGGTTCATGTGGGACGACCTGGTGCGCGGCGCCATCGGCGCGATCGTGCTGGTCGACACGAGGCGTCTCGCCGACTGCTTCCCGGCCGTCGACTACTTCGAGAACTCGGGTCTGCCGTTCGTCATCGCCCTCAACGGCTTCGACGGCCAGCAGCCGTACACCCCGGACGAGGTGCGCGAGGCGCTCCAGATCGGCCCGGACACGCCCATCATCACCACGGACGCCCGGCATCGGGCCGACGCGAAGTCGGCGCTGATCACGCTGGTCGAGCACGCCCTGATGGCGCGGCTGCGCTAGTCCTCGCACTGCGGAACAGCCCCCGGCGGCCTACGGGCGTCCGGGGGCTGTCGTGTTGCCGTGTGCGGGTGGCCTGTGGCCTGTCGCGCGGTTCCCCGCGCCCCCAAGGAAGAAGGCCCCTCTGACGAGGGGCCTTCTTCCTGGTTCTGTGGTCAGCGCCAGCTGTGCGGGGCGCGGAAGCCGGGCTCGCGTTCCAGGCGGCGCCAGCCGGCCTTCACGCGGCCGCGGTGTGCCGGGGTCGGGTCGGTGGGGCGGGCGGCGGCGCGGGCCAGCAGGATCGCCGTGAGGGCGGCGACCTCCTCGGGCTCGGCGTGGCCCTTCTCGACGCGGATGTCAGGGGTGTCCATGGGTGTCAGTCTCCGTGGCTGAGATGTCCGCAGGGTTACTGCGGCGGGTTGCCGTGCTTGCGGGACGGCAGGTCGGCGTGCTTGGACTGGAGCATCGCGAGGGAGCGGATGAGGATCTCACGGGTCTCGGCGGGGTCGATGACGTCGTCGACGAGACCGCGCTCCGCCGCGTAGTAGGGGTGCATGAGCTCGGACTTGTACTCCTTGACCATGCGGGCCCGCATGGCCTCGGGGTCTTCCGCGTCGGCGATCTGGCGGCGGAAGATGACGTTCGCCGCTCCCTCCGCTCCCATGACGGCGATCTCGTTGGTCGGCCAGGCGTAGGTGAGGTCCGCACCGATGGACTGGCTGTCCATGACGATGTACGCACCTCCGTAGGCCTTGCGCAGGATCAGGGAGATCCTCGGCACGGTCGCGTTGCAGTAGGCGTAGAGGAGCTTCGCGCCGTGGCGGATGATGCCACCGTGCTCCTGGTCGACGCCCGGGAGGAAGCCGGGGACGTCCAGAAGAGTGATGATCGGGATGTTGAAGGCATCGCACATCTGTACGAAGCGGGCCGCCTTCTCGGAGGCCTCGATGTCCAGCACGCCCGCCAGCGACTGGGGCTGGTTGGCGACGATGCCGACGACCTGGCCGTCCATCCGGCCCAGCGCGCAGATGATGTTGCGGGCCCAGCGCTCGTGGACCTCCAGGTACTCGCCGTCGTCGACGATCTCCTCGATGACCTTCGCCATGTCGTACGGCCGGTTGCCGTCCGCCGGGACGAGGTCGAGCAGCAGCTCGGAGCGTCGGTCCACCGGGTCGGACGCCTCCGCGCGGGGCGGGTTCTCGCGGTTGTTCTGCGGGAGCAGGGACAGGAGGTAGCGCACCTCGGCGATGCACGTCTCCTCGTCGTCGTAGGCGAAGTGGCAGACGCCGGAGGTCTCGGCGTGCACGTCCGCGCCGCCGAGGCCGTTCTGCGTGATCTCCTCGCCGGTGACCGCCTTGACGACGTCCG
Source organism: Streptomyces sp. NPDC058741 (assembly GCF_042746715.1). NCBI lineage: Bacteria > Bacillati > Actinomycetota > Actinomycetes > Kitasatosporales > Streptomycetaceae > Streptomyces > Streptomyces sp. NPDC058741. The sequence goes on from NZ_JBHYQH010000029.1 coordinate 48,884, forward strand.
GGCCGGTGATGAACATCTGCGAGGTCTCGCGGACCATGAACACGAAGTCCGTGAGAGCGGGGCTGTAGGCCGCGCCGCCCGCGCACGGGCCGAGCATGACACTGATCTGCGGGATCACGCCGGAGGCCTTGGTGTTGCGCTGGAAGATGCCCCCGTAGCCGGCCAGGGCGGAGACGCCCTCCTGGATACGGGCGCCCGCGCCGTCGTTCAGCGAGACCAGCGGGGCGCCGGCCGCGATGGCCATGTCCATGATCTTGTGGATCTTCGTGGCGTGGGCCTCGCCCAGGGCGCCGCCGAAGATGCGGAAGTCGTGGGCGTAGACGAAGACCGTGCGGCCCTCCACCGTGCCCCAGCCGGTGACGACGCCGTCGGTGTACGGCTTCTTGGTCTCCAGGCCGAAGCCCACGGCCCGGTGCCGGCGCAGCTGCTCGACCTCGCGGAAGGAGTCAGGGTCGAGGAGGAGCTCGATGCGCTCGCGCGCGGTCAGCTTGCCCTTGGCGTGCTGCGCCTCGGTCGCCTTCTCGCTCGGTCCGGCCACCGCCTGCGCGCGGATCTCGTGCAGTTCGGCCACGCGTCCGCGCGCGTCGGTCGGCTCACCCGGCGCCTCATCCAAAACGGTCATGTAGCGACCTTACGAAGGGAACCGAGGAAACCGGGCCGTCGACTCCTCACAGTGTCCGGCGTGTTTTCCTGGTAGCCCTGAACAGAACCGCGCCTGGGGGCAGCTCATTCGACTGCTCAGAGGGCCTGTGGCTTGTAGGGGTCAGACAAGCGGCTCAATCGAGGATCACCTCACACCGATGGGGGGCACATGCCGTCCCCCGGGTGAACCGGGGCCTCAGCCGAGGGCCGGTCGCGAGCCCCTCGACCGTGTCGTCCGCGTGGAGCACCCGGCGGACCGGGCGGTCCCAGACGATCTCCAGGGGCTCGCCCGTGCGGGGCGGCTCGCTCATGCGGAGCGTAGCGGTACGGCCCCGGCGCACCGCCGGCACGCTCGCTCCGGCGGAGGCGGTGAGGGGTCCTGCCGTGCCGGGCTGCCAGAAGGCGGCGGCCGGCGCGCCGGGGGAGGGCATCCCGATGGTCTGCCGGGCGGCGTCGTTGGCGAGGACGGACAGCCAGCGGTGCCGCCGGGCGGCACGGCGTGCGACGGCGCGGCGGGACGGCCCGCGGCATCAGGACGTGGGCGTACGTGGCGTCCCGGGGGTCGGTGCCGTGGTCGGGCCAGAGGGTCTGCCAGCGGCGGGTGCGGGGCTCGTCGGTGCCGCCGGTGTTGATGTCGGGCCAGGCGCCCGTGCGGTCCTCGCGCAGGGGCGCAGGCTCGCCGTGGAGGAACACCCAGCCGCCGTGGTCCTCCAGGTGGGCCCGGTGCGGGCCCCGGACGAGGCGCTGGGCGCCGGACGGGCCGAGGTTGCGGCGGTCGACGATCGTCTCGACCGGGACGCCGTCCCGGCAGCTGATCCCCGCCCCGGGGCAGACGACCGCGTCGGCCAGGCAGATGAAGGACGTGCGGGCCCGGAGGGTGGAGCCGAGGCCCTTGAGGTGCTGGCCGAAGGCCGCGTAGGTGCCGTCGGTGGTGCCGCCGACCCAGCGCGCGTCCGGGAGGGCGGCGCCCCACTCGCCGCCCTTCCGGTCCGCCAGGCGCCGGGTGGAGAAGGTGGTGCCGGGCAGCCGCTACGGGTCGACGCTGGGCCAGTACCGGTCGGGGTACTGGTCGCTCGGGCCGGACCGCCAGCATGCCGAGCCAGCGCCGGCGAAGGACGTCGTACGGGTCGCCGGCCCCGGCGCCGGCGCCCCGGGCCGGGGGTGCCGCCCGCCGCCCACCGCCAGGGCGGCCGGAGCCAGCAGCAGGGCGCGGCGGTTGGGGCGGGGGAACGCGCGGCGCTGGGACCCATGCCCCGGCCTACCACCGCAGGAGCCCCGCGCGAACGGGGGATATGGCCGAGATGGCCGGACGGCGCGACGCGCCGCGGTGTGCGGGCCGGAGGCGGGTCAGCCGAAGCGGTTCAGCAGGCGGTGGTACAGCCGGGGGGTCAGGCCGCGGACACGGGCCGGGACGGTCAGCCAGCCGGGGACGTGTGTGTCGTCGCGGCCCCGGCGTACGGCCGCCAGCACCGCGTCGGCGACGCTGCCGGGCGGCACGGGCCGGGGGTGGGAGCGGTCGTAGGGCTTGCCGCGGCGGGTGAAGAAGGCCGTGTCGACGGGGCCGGGCACGATCAGCGTCACCCCCACACCCGTGCCCCGCAGCTCTTGGCGCAGCGCGTCGGCGAACGCGGCGAGTCCGGCCTTGGCGGCGGAGTACACCGCTTCCTCCCGTACGCCGACGCTGCCCGCGATCGAGCCGATCAGCACCACCCGGCCCCGGCCGGCCGCGATCATGGTGGGCAGCACCTCGCGCACGAGGTGGAGGGTGGCGTTGAGGTCCAGGTTGAGCACCCGGTCGATGTCCGTGTGCGGCATGGTGGCGAAGGGGCCCGCCCAGCCGATGCCCGCCCCGGCGACCAGGAGGTCGACGCGCCCGGTCGTGTGGAGCGCGGACTGGGCCAGCAGACGCGGGCCGCCCGGAGCGGCGAGGTCGGCGGGCAGTACGACGGCCGAGGTGCCGGACGCCGTCAGTTCCAGGCGGTACCGGTCGCGTCCGCTGAGCAGCAGTTGCCAGCCGTCCAGGGCCAGACGCCGTGCCGTGGCCGCCCCGATGCCCGAGGAGGCGCCGGTGACGAGGGCCACGCGCCGGTCCAGGCGCCGCTGGGGACCGTGCGCGCGCACCCGGACGGGGTCCGCGGAACGGCGAGGGGCGTTGCCCGCCGGTCGGTCGTGGGCCGAGCCGGAGCCGGTGAGTGTCACGAGTCGGTCTCCCTGCGCTGTGCGTTCGCCGTGGACTCGTCTTCCTGTACGCGGATCCTCCCGGGGACCTCCCGGGGGACCCGGCTAAGCGGAACTTCTTGTTCCAGGACACCGCCACCGCAGGGCTCCGCGCCAGTGCTGGGGGCGCTCCCGCGGCTGTGGCGGATCCGGTCCTACGGGCGCTGTGCCGTGCGCGTCCGCGGGCCGGGCCGTCGCGCGGCGCGTGCGGCAGGACCACTCCTACGGGCCGCACGGTGCCGCCAGGCGGCGGTATGGGCAGCACACGACGGGACCGTCCCGGGTTACGTAGGGAGCACCCCGTGTCCGGTACGGCTTCCTGTGGCGAGGTGTCCATGCGTGTCCTGCTCGTCCACCCCAGCGCCTTGATGTACTCCGAGATCTTCCTGAGGCTCGAACCCCTGGGCCTCGAACGGGTCGCGGGCGCGGCCCGTGAGGCCGGCCACGAGGTGCGGATCGTCGACCTCCAGGTGCTGCGCCCCGACCGGCTGTGGGCCGAGGTGCGCTCGTTCCGGCCGCAGGCGCTCGGCATCTCGCTGAACTACCTGGCGAACATCCCCGAGGCGATCGAGCTGGCCGCCGGGGTGAAGCAGGCCGTGCCGGACTGCTTCGTGTTCCTGGGCGGGCACAGCGTCTCCTTCGTCGCCGAGGAGGTGCTGGAGCAGGCCGAGGGCGTGGTCGACGCGGTGGTGCGCGGCGAGGGCGAACCGGCGATCGGGCCCCTGCTGGAGGCGGTCCGGGACGGCGGCGTGCAGGACGTGCCCGGGATCGTCACGACCGCCGGTCGGGGCCCGGCTCCGCTGATGCTGCACGGCATCGACGAGCCGCTGCCCGCCCGGGACCTGACGCGCTGCCGCCGGCGCTACTTCATCGGCGAGCTCGACCCGTGCGCCTCCATCGAGTTCACCCGCGGCTGCCCCTGGGACTGCTCGTTCTGCTCGGCATGGACCTTCTACGGGCGCAGCTACCGCAAGGCGTCGCCCGAGGCGGCGGCCGACGACCTGGCGGCCGTCCGGGAGCCGAACGTCTTCATCGTCGACGACGTGGCCTTCATCCGCCCCGAGCACGGGGACGCGATCGCCGCGGAGGTCGAGCGGCGCCGCATCCGCAAGAGCTACTACCTGGAGACCCGCAGCGACGTCCTGCTGCGCCACCCCGAGGTGTTCGAGCGGTGGGCCCGGCTGGGGCTGGAGTACATGTTCCTCGGGATGGAGGCCATCGACGCGGAGGGCCTGGAGCTGTACCGCAAGCGGGTCAGCATGGACGAGAACCTCCGCGCCCTCCAGGTCGCCCGCCGCCTCGGCATCAAGGTCGCCATCAACCTCATCGTGGACCCGGCCTGGGACGAGGAACGCTTCCGGGTGGTACGGGAGTTCGCGATGGCGGTTCCGGAGATCGTGCACTTCACGGTGATGACGCCGTACCCCGGCACGGAGATCTGGCACACCGAGTCGCGGCGCCTGACCACCCGGGACTACCGCCTCTTCGACATCCAGCACGCGGTGGTGCCCACCACGCTCCCGCTGGAGCGCTTCTACGAGGAGCTCGTCCGCACCCAGGCCGTCATCAACCGCAAGCACCTGGGCCTGCGCACCGCCTTCGGCGCGGCCCGGGTCCTGGGCCGCAACCTGCTGCACGGGCAGACGAACTTCGCGCGCATGCTGTGGAAGTTCAACCAGGTCTACAACCCGCGCCGGCAGCTCGCCGACCACAGCATGCCGGTGCGCTACGAACTGCCGCTGCCGCAGCGCCTCGACGTCGGCGACCGGCGGCGGCTGTACGTCCACACCCGGGGCACGTCACCGGGATCGCCCGCACGCCGGCCCACCGAGTAGGCCTCCCGGGTCGTCACGACCCCGGCTCACAAATATTGAAGGTTGAACGGAATAGGTCTACGGTGAGACCCGTTAACTAGTTCAACATTCAACTTACTCTTCGGAGGAGCAAGCCATGGGCATCTTCAGCCGCAACAACAACGGGACCGCCGCCGCCGTGAACCCGGACCTGGCCGCCCTGACCGGCGACTACACGATCGACCCGGCCCACTCGACGCTCGGCTTCACCGCCCGGCACGCCATGGTCACGAACGTCAAGGGCAGCTTCCAGGAGTTCACCGGGACGCTCCACCTCGACGGCTCGGACCCGTCGCGGTCCACGGCCTCCCTCGACGTCGTGATGGACAGCATCGAGACCGGCAACGCCGACCGTGACGGCCACCTGAAGAGCGCGGACTTCTTCAAGACGGACGAGTTCCCGACCATGACCTTCCGCTCCACCGAGGCGGAGGCCCTGGGCGGCGACGACTACCGGATCACCGGCGACCTGACGATCCTCGGCACGACCCGCCCGCTCTCCATCGACCTGGAGTTCAACGGCGCGGCGACGGACCCCTTCGGCAACGAGCGCGTGGGCTTCGAGGGCAAGGCGGAGATCCTGCGCTCCGAGTGGGGCCTGACCTGGAACGCCGCGCTGGAGACCGGCGGCGTCCTGGTCTCGGACAAGATCAGGCTGAGCTTCGACGTCTCGGCGATCCGCACCGCGTGAGCCGGGGGACACCGGCCCGGTGACCCCCACCGGGCCGGTCTGGCCGGATCGCACCCCTTGCGCGAGAACGGTCGGCCTTCCGATAATCCAGCAGCAGCATCTTGACCAGTCCATGCCAGCCCCTGGACGTTCTTTTCGTCCTCACTGCTGTCATGAACTGGTCAATCTGGTGTCCCGGTAGCACACCCGGCCAACCCCCCACGGAAGGCATCACGTTGAAGCGACTCCTCACGGCTCTCAAGAGATGCGCGGTGCTCGGCGCCGCGGCCCTCGCGATCGCCAGCCTCCAGCCCGTCTCCGCGGCGCAGGCCGCCCCCTCGCCCATCGTCGGCGGAACCCGAGCCGCGCAGGGCGAGTTCCCGTTCATGGTGCGGCTGTCCATGGGCTGCGGCGGCGCGCTCTACACCCAGCAGATCGTGCTGACGGCCGCGCACTGCGTGGGCCCTTCCGGCAACAACACCGGCATCACGGCCACCGCCGGGGTCGTCGACCTCCAGTCCAGCAGCGGCCGGGTCCAGGTCCGCTCGACGAAGGTACTGCGCGCGCCCGGCTACAACGGCACCGGCAAGGACTGGGCGCTCATCAAGCTCGCGCAGCCCATCAACCTGCCGACGCTGAAGATCGCCACCACCACGCAGTACAACACCGGCACCTTCACCGTCGCCGGGTGGGGCGCGAACCGCGAGGGCGGCTCCCAGCAGCGCTACCTGCTGAAGGCGACCGTGCCGTTCGTGAGCGACGCTGTCTGCAGGGCCTACGGCGGCCTCTACAGCGGCCTCGTCGCGAACGAGGAGATCTGCGCCGGCTTCGACGCGGGCGGCGTGGACGCCTGCCAGGGCGACTCCGGCGGCCCCATGTTCCGCAAGGACAACACCGGCGGCTGGATCCAGGTCGGCATCGTGAGCTGGGGCGAGGGCTGCGCCCGGCCCGAGGCGCCCGGCGTCTACACGGAGGTCTCGACGTTCGCCTCCGCCATCGCCTCGGCGGCCTCCACCCTCTGAGCCGCCCACGGCTCGCGGGCCCGGCACCGGGTGGTGCCGGGCCCGTTCCGCGCGGCGGCGCCCCTCGTCGGGGTCTCACCCTCCGGACTCCAGCCTCCTCACCGCCGCGGCCACTTGGGCCGCCCGGCCCCCGGGTCCGGGCGCGGAGCACGCCGAGCATCGCGAGGTACCGGTCCCGTCCGCCCGAGCGCCCCGAAGGCGGTCGCGGCCCGCGGGGTGCGCTCCAGCGCGGCCGCGAGGTCCTCGGGGACCTGCGCGTCCCGCTGTGAGGCGTACGCCGCCTCCCAGCGTCCGTCGGCCCGCGCGGCCGCCACCTCGGCGAGCCCGCCGGGCCGCATCCGGCCGTGCTCGGTCAGCTCCCCGACGCGGCGCACGTTGACGAGGGACCACAGGCTGCCGGGGCGTCTCGGGGTGATCCGCTGGAGGGAGTGCGACCCGTCGAGTCCCTTGCGCCGCCCGGTGATCCAGCCGTGGCACAGCGCCACGTCGTTGACCTCGGCGGCGCTGACGGAGGGGACGCCCGACCCCTTCTTGGCGACCCGGACCCACAGGCCGGGATGCGGGGCGGGGTGGGCCGACAGCCAGTCGTCGAGGGCGGCCGCGGTGGCGAAGGGGAGACCGGGTCCGTTCCGTCAGCGTCGCTCATGGCGCCACCGTAGGGCCGGCATGGGACAGAGGCTGTCCGCCAGGGGAGGGGCGGGCAACGCAGGCGCCCGGGCGTGGGTGAGGGCGTCCAGGAAGACGCCCAGGGCGTCCACCGCTCAGGCCCTCCGTCCAGCCCCCGCGGCCGTCAGAACCCTCCCCCGAAGTCCCCGCCCCCGCCGAAGTCACCGCCGCCGAAGCCCCCGCCGAAGTCACCGCCGAAATCGCCGGTGTCGAAGTCCGCGCCGGAGACGTCGCCGCCCTCGTAGCCGCCGAAGTCCCCGTAGCCGGAGCCGTAGTCGGCCGCGTAGGCGGGAGCCGCCATCATGCTGCCGAGCATGGTGCCGACGAGGAGGCCGGGCAGGATGCCGCCGCCGAAGTAACCGCCCGCCCAGGGGCCGTACGCCGGGCCCGCCTCCCAGTACGGGCGGCGGCCGGTGTCGGTGTCGACCTCGCGGATCACCGGGTCGCGGCCCTCGGCGAGACGCCGCTGGTCGGCCGCGCAGACCGGGACCTCGCGCACGGTGCCGGACCGGGGTGTCCAGTCGGCGTCCGCGACCGAGGGGCCGTGGCGCGGGTCGAAGAAGCAGGGCGGGCGGCGCTCGGGCAGCGGCCTGCCCGTGCGGCGGGCGTCGAGCCGCGCCAGGGAGAACCGGCCGTTCTGGACGGCCTCGGTGACGGCCTTGACGTCCTCCGGCCGCACGGCGGCCGCCATCAGGGTCTTCGACCGGTCGTAGGCGTCCAGGGCGTGTTCGTAGTCGCCGCGCATCGCGTCGTCGGCGCCGGGTTCCCCCGGATGGAAGTCGAGGCGGTCGAGCTCCTCGCCGAAGGCGGTGATGTCCTCGTCGACGACGACCCGCAGCTTCTCCAGCGCGGCCCGCTGCTCCTCCTCGTGGCGGCGCCGGTTGCGCCGGGACACCGCGTAGACGCCAGCGCCGCCGGCCGCCACCAGGGCGCCCACGGTGATCAGGCCGCCGACCGGTACGCCGCCGCCCGAGCCGCCGCCCCAGCTGCTCGGCGCCGACCCGCCCACGTTCCGCAGGGCGTCGTCGACGAAGTCGTTCAGCTGCGCCTTGGCGTCCCCGGTGCCCTGCACGGCCGTGACCAGGTTGGACACCGCCTGTCGGCTCATCACGGAGCTGTCGGCACGGGCGTCGAACCGGTCACCCAGGCGAATCCCGTACAGGCCGGTGATGCCGGTCTCCGTACGGAGGTTCCGGAACAGGTCCTGCGTGGGGTAGCCGGCCGGGAGGACAGCGACGAAGACGGGCTTGCCGGCGTCCTTGATCTTGGCGGCGAGCGCCTGCGCGTCCGACTCGGCCAGCACGCCGGAGGCGGCCGGATCGACGTAGACGGGACTCTCGCGCAGCGAGTCGGCGACCTTCGACAGGTCGGTGGCCGCGTGCGCCCCGGGCACACCGGCCGCCAGCACCGCCAGGACGGCGGCGACCGGCACGATCAGCAGACGGAGGACGGTACGCACCAGTGCGGCCTTCATAGGTTCGAAGCTACCTGAATCGGAACAGAAAGGGATATCCGCCCGGGCAGCCACCCGAGAGCGCGGCTGCCCCTACGATGCCTCTGGCCCACCGCCGTGGGCCGGTCCGGCGGGTCCGGGTCCAGGGGGCGCACCAGAAGGGGCGGGATGAGGAACATGTTCGGACGACGCAGGACCGCGGACATGACGGTGGCGTCACTCGACGAGCTGGACCGCTCCCGGACGCGGGCCGATCTGCTCTGGGAGCTGTTCCGGCACGCCGAGGCCGAGGTGACGACGGCGATCGGCTGGTACCTGGCCCGGCGCCGGGGACCGGCGGCGTGGTCGCGGTCGCTGCGGGCGCTCGCCGCGCTGCTGGGGATCGCCGGCACGCTGATCCCGCTGGTGCACACGGCCTCCCCCGCCCTGGTGCGGCCCGAGTGGGGCTTCGTGTTCCTGGCCGGCGGGGCGGGCTGTGTGCTGTTCGACCGGGTCTTCGGCTTCTCGGCGTCCTGGACCCGCTACATCCGCACGCAACTGGCCCTGCAGCAGCTGCTCAAGAAGGCGCAGTCCGACTGGGCGCAGCTGTTCCTGCGGACCACGGACTCCCCCAGCGACAAGGAGCAGGCCGCGCTGCTGGCGGTGATCGAGCGGCTGCGCACGGACGCCCAGCGGCTGATCGAGGAGGAGGGCTCGGCGTGGGTGGGCTATCTGGCCGACGGCGTCGAGGAGCTGACCCGCTCCACGTCCCCGTCCGCCGGCCAGCGCCCGAACTCCGGGGGCCTGTTCCGGCTCGACCGGGTGCCCGGGCGCGACCGGGGCGGTGAGGTGCCGGGGCCGCGGTCCCGGGACACGGTGATCTGACCGGGGACCGCCCGGCTACGGCCGCCTACTGCGCCGGGGCCACCCCGGCCCGCAGGAGGCCGTAGGTGTAGGCGTCCTCCAGGGCCTGCCAGCTCGCCGCGATGACGTTGTCGGCGACGCCCACGGTCGACCACTCGCCGGAGCCGTCGGACGTGGAGATCAGGACCCGGGTCGTGGAGTTGGTGCCGTGCTTGCCCTCCAGGATGCGGACCTTGTAGTCCACCAGCTCCAGCTTGGCGAGCTGCGGGTAGATCTTCTCCAGGCCCACGCGCAGGGCGCGGTCGAGGGCGTTGACCGGGCCGTTGCCCTCGGCCGTGGCGACGATGCGCTCGCCCTTGGCCCAGAGCTTGACGGTGGCCTCGTTGGCGTGGGAGCCGTCGGGCCGGTCCTCGACGATGGCGCGCCAGGACTCGACCTCGAAGTAGCGCAGCGGCCTGCCCTGGACCTCGGTGCGCAGCAGGAGCTCGAAGGAGGCGTCGGCCGCTTCGTAGGTGTAGCCCCTGAGTTCGCGCTCCTTGACCCGCTCGACCACCCGGCCGACCAGCTCGCGGTCGCCGCCGAGGTCGACGCCGAGCTCCTTGCCCTTCAGCTCGATGGAGGCGCGCCCGGCCATGTCGGAGACCAGCATCCGCATGGTGTTGCCGACCTGCTCGGGGTCGATGTGCTGGTACAGGTCCGGGTCGACCTTGATGGCGGAGGCGTGCAGGCCGGCCTTGTGGGCGAAGGCGGAGAGGCCGACGTAGGGCTGGTGGGTGGAGGGGGTGAGGTTGACGACCTCGGCGATGGCGTGCGAGATCCGCGTCATCTCGCGCAGGTGGCCCTCGGGCAGGACCCTCTTGCCGTACTTGAGCTCCAGGGCCGCCACGACGGGGAAGAGGTTGGCGTTGCCGACGCGCTCGCCGTAGCCGTTGGCGGTGCACTGCACGTGGGTGGCGCCCGCGTCGACGGCGGCGAGGGTGTTGGCGACCGCGCAGCCCGTGTCGTCCTGGGCGTGGATGCCGAGGCGGGCGCCGGTGTCCGCGAGGACCGTGGAGACGACCGCCTGGATCTGGGCCGGCAGCATGCCGCCGTTGGTGTCGCAGAGGATCACCACGTCGGCGCCCGCCTCGGACGCGGTGCGGACCACGGACTTCGCGTACTCGGGGTTCGCCCGGTAGCCGTCGAAGAAGTGCTCGCAGTCGACGAAGACCCTGCGGCCCTGCCCCGTCAGGAAGGAGACGGTGTCGCGGACCATCGCCAGGTTCTCGTCCAGGGTCGTGCGCAGGGCGAGCTCGACATGGCGGTCGTGCGACTTGGCGACCAGCGTGATGACCGGCGCGCCGGACTCAAGGAGCGCCCTGACCTGCGGGTCCTGGGCGGCGGTCGTCCCGGCCCTGCGGGTGGAGCCGAACGCGACCAGCTGGGCGTGCCGGAAGACGATCTCCTCCTGGGCGCGGGCGAAGAACTCCGTGTCACGGGGGTTCGCGCCGGGCCAGCCGCCCTCGATGAAACCCACGCCGAAGTCGTCCAGGTGGCGGGCGATGGCGAGCTTGTCGGCGACGGTGAGGTTGATGCCCTCCCGCTGCGCGCCGTCGCGCAGGGTGGTGTCGAAGACGTGGAAGGACTCGTCGAGCTCGCTGGGTGCGGTCATGGTCTCAAGGCTCCTGAGGATTGAATCTCGGTCGTACCGGAATGACCGGCTCCACCGCCCCCACATTCTCCCTCGCGCTCTCGCTCCTGACTGCGGGTGGGCCAGAAAAGCGAAAAACCTCTCGCGGGTGCGAGAGGTCTGCGCGCGGGTCGAGGACGACGGTGTCCGCCCGTACCTGGTCGTACGTGGCGGTCACTGCGGACCGGCGCGCCTGCTGCCGATAATCGTGGCGAACGAGAGCACGGAGAAAGTCTGGCACACCGGGTGCGCCTCGCTCACGCGTGTCTCAGGATGCGGTCGGTCACCCTCCGGTCAGCCGTCCGTGAGGAGGCTGTCGGCGAGGAACTCGTGCACGTGACGCAGGGTCCGGTCCCGGTCGGTGCCGCGTGGGCCGCTCGCGACGTGGAGGAAGAAGCCGTCCGGCAGTGCCCGCAGCCGGGCGGCGAAGCGGTCCGGGTCGAAGCGGCGGAACTCGCCCCGGGAGATGCCCTCGGCGAGCAGGGCGGTCATCACCCTCGTCGGCTTCGCCCGCTGCGGCGGTGTACGACGCGGACGCCCTCCAGGTCTTCAACCGCCGCGCACGGGGCGGCGCCTCCTGGTACCGCCACGGCTGGCACGTCCCCGCGACCCCGTCCTGGGCGGCCGGCGCCACCGTCGGCGCCCTGTCGGTGTCCCTGCCGTCGTACGAGGGACCGCTGCCGGCCCCGACCCGCGGGGCGGACTGCAGCCTCCTGCTGTCGGGGCTGGTGGGCGGGGCGGCGTACGTGCTGTCGGCCCCGGGCCCGGCTCCGGCGGAGCCCGGGGCCGACAGCACGGCACCGGCTTCCTGCTCCACCGGGCCGGGAAGGCCGTAGCCCGCGCGGGCGGGGGGCCGTCAGGCCAGGCGGTGCATCCAGCCGTGCGTGTCCTCGGCCGTGCCCCGCTGGATGTCGAGCAGCGCCCGACGCAGCCGCAGCGTGACCTCGCCCGGCTCGCCGCCGCTCTGCTTCCACTCCGCACCGGCCCGCTTCACCGTGCCGACCGGGGTGATCACCGCGGCCGTGCCGCAGGCGAACACCTCGGTGAGCGACCCGTTCTCCGAGTCGCGCTGCCACTGCTCGACGGAGACCCGGCCCTCCTCTGCCTCGTACCCGAGGTCGCGCGCGACGGTGAGCAGGGAGTCACGGGTGACGCCCTCCAGGATCGAACCGGTGAGGGAGGGCGTGACGATCTTGTTCCCGTACACGAAGTACAGGTTCATGCCGCCCAGTTCCTCGACCCAGGTGTGCTCGACGGCGTCGAGGTAGCAGACCTGGTCGCAGCCCTTCGCCGCGGCCTCGGCCTGCGCCAGCAGGGACGCCGCGTAGTTGCCGCCGGTCTTGGCGTCGCCCATGCCGCCGGGGACGGCGCGCACGCGGTCCTCGGAGACCCAGATGGACACCGGCTTCACCCCGCCCGGGAAGTACGCGCCGGCCGGGGAGGCGATCACCAGGAAGAGGTACTCGTTGGCCGGCTTCACACCGAGACCGACCTCGGTCGCGATCATGAACGGACGCAGGTAGAGGGACGCCTCGCCGCCGTGCGCCGGCACCCACGCCTTGTCCTGCGTGACCAGCGTGTCGCACGCCTCGATGAACGTCTCGACCGGCAGCTCCGGCATCGCGAGCCGCCGCGCGGAGCGCTGGAAGCGCTCGGCGTTCTTCTCCGGCCGGAACGTGGCCACCGAGCCGTCGGGGCGGCGGTAGGCCTTCAGCCCCTCGAAGATCTCCTGCGCGTAGTGCAGGACCGTGGTGGCCGGGTCCAGGGAGATCGGCGCGTAGGGCACGAGCTGCCCGTCGTGCCAGCCGCGGCCCTCCGTCCACTTGATCGTCACCATGTGGTCGGTGAAGTGGCGGCCGAAACCGGGGTGGGCCAGGATCGCCTCGCGCTCGCTCGCGGAGAGCGGGCTGGCGGAGGGCTTGAGCTCGATCGTGGGCGTCGTCATGGGTTGATGTCCTTCACCGGTTGTAGTGACGGGCCGCGCTCGGTACTGCCCTGCTGGTGACCAGTGCTAGGACGTCCGAGCATTCCCTCGTTGCGCGGCCTCGCGTTCGATTATCGCCCGGGGGCGGCGGCAGGAACGGGGTGAATGCGACCCGGTGGTCGAGGATGGCACCCGGCGGGGACGTGCGGAAGCCGCCGGGCGCGGAGGCGACCCGGCGGCTTGCTGAGAGCGCGGCGGGTCAGCCGGCTACGCGTACGGCGAGCGCGTCGCCGATCTGCGTGGTGGAGCGGGCGGGCCCGGCGGCGCGCTCGCCGAGGTCGGCGGCGACCGCCTCGTCGATGCGGGTGGCCTCCGCCTCGTAGCCGAGGTGGCGCAGCAGCAGGGCGACGGACAGCACGGTGGCGGTCGGGTCGGCCTTGCCCTGGCCGGCGATGTCCGGGGCCGAGCCGTGCACGGGCTCGAACATCGAGGGGAACTCGCCGGTGGGGTTGATGTTCCCGCTGGCGGCGACGCCGATGCCGCCGGAGACGGCCGCGGCGAGGTCGGTGACGATGTCGCCGAAGAGGTTGTCGGTGACGATGACGTCGAACCGCTCGGGCTGGGTGACGAGGTAGATCGTCGCCGCGTCCACGTGCATGTACTCGGTGGTGACCTCGGGGTACTCCGCGGCCACCTCGTTGAAGACGTTCGTCCACAGGTGACCCGCGAAGGTCAGCACGTTGTTCTTGTGGATCAGCGCCAGTTTCTTGCGCGGGCGGGCCTGGGCGCGCTCGAAGGCGTCACGCACGACGCGCTCGACGCCGAAGGCCGTGTTCACGGAGACCTCGGTGGCGACCTCGTGCACGGTGCCCTTGCGGATCGTGCCGCCGTTGCCGGTGTACGGGCCCTCGGTGCCCTCGCGCACCACGACGAAGTCGATCTGCGGCTCACCGGCGAGCGGGGTGGCGACACCCGGCAGGAGCTTCGACGGGCGCAGGTTGACGTGGTGGTCGAAGGCGAAACGGAGCTTGAGCAGGAAGCCGCGCTCCAGGACGCCGGAGGGCACGGACGGGTCGCCGATCGCGCCGAGCAGGATGGCGTCGTGCCGCTTCAGGCTGTCGAGGTCGGCGTCGGTGAGGGTCTCACCGGTGGCGTGGTAGCGCCGGGCGCCGAAGTCGTACTCCTTGGTCTCCAGCTTCACATCCTGCGGAAGGACGGCGGAGAGGACCTTCAGGCCTTCGGCCACGACCTCCTGGCCGATGCCGTCACCGGGGATCACTGCGAGATCGATGCTGCGAGACATGCGGGCACCCTACCCCTCGTCCCATGGGATGACACGACGTGTCCGTGATGCGGACACGTCGCCGGGTGGCCGCACGCGGCCGTCGACCGACGTTCACCCGTATGCCGTGCGACCGTCGGCCACTGCTGGGACATTCACTGGACATGGAGATCCCCCACTTCGGCATCCCGCCCGAGCTCGCGCGCCGGATGAGCATGGCGGAACAGCACGAGTACCTGCGCACCCGGCTGTCCCGGCGGCGCGCGCTGGTGACGGCGGGCGCGGTGGCGAGCGGGCTGCTGACCGGCTGTTCCGGCTCCGGCCCCACGGCGACCCGCACGCCCTCGTCCGCCACGTCGCAGGCGCCCGGCTCCCACATCAGGCCGTTCGGCCGTCATCTCGCCTTCGGCGCCGACCCGAGGACGCAGATGCGGATCTCCTGGCAGGTGCCGCTCGCCGTGCGCAAGCCGTACGTCCGGGTGGGCCCGCGCCCCGACGACCTCGGGCGCAAGGTGGAGGCGGAGCTGCGCGACCTGCACACCCCGGAACTGAAGGGCGTGCGTGCGGCGGTCGAGCAGTACTACCTGCACGCGGCCCTGGACGGACTGCGTCCGGACACCACCTACTACTACGGCGTCGGGCACGAGGGCTTCGACCCGGCGTCCCCCGAGCACCGCTCGACCCTCACGTCGTTCCGCACGGCCCCCGCGAAACCGCCCGAGCGGTTCGTGTTCACCGCGTTCGGCGACCAGGGCGTCGGCGACGAGGCGGCTCTGAACGACCGCATGCTGCTGCGCCGGGGGCCCGCCTTCCATCTGCACGCCGGCGACATCTGCTACGCCGACCCGACGGGCAGGGGCCGGGAGTCGGACGTCTTCGACGCGACCCAGTGGGACCGGTTCCTGAAGCAGACGGAGCCGGTGGCCAGGTCGGTGCCGTGGATGGTGACGACCGGCAACCACGACATGGAGGCCTGGTACTCCCCCGACGGCTACGGCGGCCAACTGGCGCGGTTCTCGCTGCCGGACAGCGGCTTCGACCCGCACACGGCTCCGGGCGTCTACTCCTTCACCTACGGCAACGTCGGCGTGGTCGCGCTGGACACGAACGACGTGTCCTACGAGATCCCCGCCAACTTCGGCTGCACGCACGGGCGGCAGACGCGGTGGCTGGACCGGAGGCTGGGCGAGCTGAGGGCCTCGCGGGACGTCGACTTCATCGTCGTCTTCTTCCACCACTGCGCGTACTCGACGTCCACGCACGCCTCGGACGGCGGGGTGCGGGCCGCGTGGCTGCCGCTGTTCGCGCGGCACGAGGTGGACCTGGTCATCAACGGGCACAACCACGTCTACGAGCGGACCGACGCCGTCCGTGACGGCGAGGTGGGCAGGCCGGTGCGGGTCGGCGGGACCACGGATCCGCGCCGGGACGGGATCGTGTACGTCACCGCGGGCGGCGGCGGCAAGGAGCTGTACGGATTCCCCGACGGCGCGAAGGAGAGCTACGAGGGCCACGTCACCGACGGCGAGCCGGTGGAGTCGTTCCGGTGGACGAAGTCCCGGGACACGAAGGCGGAGTCGGCGCCGTGGTCGCGGGTGCGCTACCGCGGCTTCTCGTTCCTGTCCGTGGAGGCGGTGAGCGGCGCCGCTCCGCGGCTGCGGGTGTCGGCGCTGGCGTCGAGCGGTGAGCGGATCGACCACTTCGAGGTGCGGCGCGGAGCGTGAGGCCCCGCGCCGCGCCCCGTCGGGCGGCTCCCGGTCCTGGTACGGCTCAGTGGCCGGTGGATCCCCCGTTGTCCCGGCGGTCGAGGGCGCGCTGGAGCGCGGCGGCGGCGTTCCGGCGGTCGGACTCGCTCGTGCGGGAGGAGTGGCGGACTCGGCGGCGGACGGTCGTCTCGGCCATGGGACATCGTCTCCTTCGGACCAGCACGGAGTGCGGGAAAGGGGTTTACGAGACACCGGAAGGGGCGGGGAGCGGTGGCCGCAGGGGTTGCCTGCGCGGGGCCCGGCTCACGACCGCCGTTCGCTTGGTCGAGCGAGACGTTCGGCTCCTACAAAACTAAGGGAGGCCGACGCGTCTGTCTCCACCATTACTCGGACTTCCTACTATCTGAGACGGTGGACCGGGTCACACCCCGCTGAGCTGCGCTGATGAGGGGTGAGACCTAGAGCACGTCTCCGTCCCGCCAGTCGAAGAGGAGTTCGTGCGCCGGGTCGAGCGGGACGGCCGGGACGGGACGGACGTAGGTGCTCCCCTCCTCCTCCCGCAGGCGGACGGCGCCGTACCGGGGGCTGAGGGCGTGCACCTCCCCGGACCAGGGCTGCCAGCCGCGGGCCGTGTAGAGGAGGGCGCCGTCGTCGCTGGCGGACAGGGCGCCGAGGTCGTAGGCGCGGTCGACGACGCGTTCCAGCTCCGCCATGACCCGCCCGCCCAGGCCGGCCCGGCGGGCGTCGGCGCGTACGGCGACGTTCTCGACGTAGCCCGTGCGCAGCCACCGGCCGCGGTGCCGTACGCGGCGCATCACGACCGCCCCGTGCGCGGCGAGCCCGGAGGAGTCGTGGACGAGGACGTGCAGGCCGCCGAGGCCGTGGTCGAAGTCCTCGTCTCCGAAGTCACCGTCGAAGGCGGCGTCCAGGAGGACCCGTACGGCGTCGAGTTCGGCGGGGGCGAGGTCGGCGGTGTGGGCGGTGCGGGCGCGGTAGGTCATCCGCCCAGTATGCGAACGGGGCCGGGGACTCTCGACTGGTTACGGGCTCCGGCCGCGCGCAGGATGGAAGGGTCCGGCTCCGGGAGGGAGACCCGATGACCACGGCAGAGCCGCGCGCGCAGGTGATCACCCAGCACCGCTTCGGCGGACCGGACGTACTGGAGATCGAGGAGCACCCGCGGCCGAGACCGGGCCCCGGGGAGCTCCTGCTCCGGGTGCACGCGGCGGCGGTCGGTCCGGCGGACCGGCCGGCCCGTTCCGGCGCCGCCCCGCTGTTCGGCGAACCGCCGTTCACGCTGGGGCACGACGTGTCCGGGGAGATCGAGGAGGTCGGGACCGGCGTCACGCGGTTCCGGCCCGGCGACGAGGTGTTCGGCCGGATCGACGGCGGCGGCCACGCCACGCACGTCACCGCACCGGCCCTTCACCTCGCGGCGAAACCCGCCGGGCTGGACCACGCCCACGCGGCCGCCGCGCCGACGGCGGTGCTCACCGCCTGGCGTGGCCCCGGAGTCCTAGCTCAGACACCAGGGAGCAAGTAACCAGCGGGTAGCTTTGGGGTAGTCGGGTGGGCGGCGCGCAGCTCCCACAGAAACTGCAGGACCTTGTCGCAGGTGGCCTCCGCCGTGGTGTCGGCAGGCAACTGCCCGCGTCTACCGAATTGCCGCGGCTCGGCTCTACGATCTTCAAAAGGATCAGCGGCAGGGGGGGCAATGGGCACTATCTACGACGCTTACCGCAACCGCATCGGCGTGACCAGCCCATCCGGGTCGATCAAGAACGCCAACGGCCAGAGAGTCGGTTCCTTCGACTCCTACGGCCAGGTAAAGGACACCAACCGTCGAAAAGTCGGTTCTCTCTCAGGCTTCGCAATCATAAACGCGCAGGGACAGACCGCTGGCTATCTCGGAGCCTTCGGCTACGTCAGGGACGCTCGAAGCAACATCGTCGGCAGCGTTGAAGTCAACATCTGGCAGGACTGGGACGACTATGCAGAGGAAGACGACGACGAAGACGAAACGTTCGAACTGAAGATCAGCGCAGCCGGGCTCCTCCTGCTGCTGCTCCAGAGCCAGTAGCCACGATGCCGACAACACCGGCTACCTGGTGCCGGTAAGAACCCTGTCACCGATCCTGCTGGCTTATTCCGTGCCCGGCGGGGCTGGCGGCTCGTTGGTCAGGGCAGCAGCGGCCGTCTTGGCGTTCCCGGTCGCGGGTGGGGTGTGGAATGTCGATGCGGCCGAGGCCGTGGCCGAAGGTGCCCGAGCTGACCGCGCAGGTGGCGCGGGCGGTGGCGGCACGGGGCCCGTACCCGTTGGCGATGCGGGTCCGTGACGAGCTGGGCGAGTTGTTCACAGACGCCGAGTTCGCCGAGGCGTTCGGAGCCAGAGGGCGGCCGGGCTGGTCACCGGGTCAACTGGCGCTGGTGACGGTGTTGCAGTTCGCCGAGAACCTCACCGACCGGGCGGCAGCGCATCGGGTGCGGTACGGCATGGACCTGAAGTACGCACTCGGCCTGGAGCTGGACGATCCCGGGTTCGACGCCTCGGTGCTGTCCGAGTTCCGCACGCGTCTGGTCGAGCACGGGATGGAGGAGAAGGTGCTCGACCTGCTGCTGACCGCCCTCAAAAACCGGGGCCTGGTCAAGGCCGGAGGCAGGCAGCGCACCGACTCCACCCGGGTGCTGGCGGCGGTACGCGACCTGAACAGGCTGGAGCTGGCCGGGGAGACGTTGCGGGCCGCGCTGGAGGCGCTGGCCTGCGCGGCCCCGGACTGGCTGGCCGGGGCGGTTCCCGTTCGGGAATGGGCCGAACGCTACGGCCCACGGATCCACTCCTGGCATCCGCCGGCTTCCACGAGCAAGCGCGAGGAGATGACCCTGGTCTACGGCCGGGACGGGTTCACGCTGCTGGAGGCGGTGCATGCCCCTGATGCCCCGGCATGGCTGCGCGAACTCCCGGCGGTGCAGGTCTTGCGCACGATGTGGGTGCAGAACTACCACCGCACCGTGACCGAGGCTGGGGCGGAGGTGCAGCGGCGGGAGAGCAAAGACCTCCCGCCCGGCAGACTGCGGCTGGCCTCCCCGTACGACACCGACGCGCGCTACGGCCTCAAACAGGGCTCCTGGTGGACCGGCTACAAGATCCACATCAGTGAGTCCTGCGACGATACCGACGACCAGGACCCGGCTGCTGACGGCCAGGCGCTGATCCCCGGAGCCGACGGACCGCAGCCGCGCTTGATCACCGGCATCGCGACCACCGACGCCACGGTGACGGATGCGGAAATGACCGAACCGGTCCATCACATGCTCGCCGCCCGTGATCTCCTGCCCGCCGAGCACTTTCTCGATTCCGGTTATGCATCCGCCGAGTTGATCATGGGGATGAAGAAGAACTTCGGGGTCACCCTGGTCACCCCGGTCTTGATGAACAGCTCACCCCAGGCGCGTGCAGGCGCCGGGTTCGACCGCACCGCGTTCACCATCGACTGGGACAAGCGGCAGGCCACCTGCCCACGCGGGGACACTAGCACCTGGTGGAGCCCTGCCACCCTGCGCGGCACCAAAGCCATCGTCATCAAATTCGACAAGGAGACATGCCGTCCCTGCCCGGTGCGCAACCAGTGCACCCGCTCGAAGACCGGCGGCCGGACTCTCTCCCTGCAACCCCGCGAGCTGCAAGAAGTCCTCGATCATGCCCGCCTCCAGCAGGGCGACGAGCTATGGCGAGCCAAGTACGGAACCCGCGCGGGCATCGAGGGAACCATCCACCAGGCCGTCGCGGTCACCGGGATGAGACGTGCCCGATACCTCGGTCTCCAGAAGACTCACCTGGAGCACGTCTTCTCCGCCGTTGCGCTCAACCTCATTCGCCTCGATGCCTGGTGGAACGGCCACCCGCTCGACCGCACCCGTGTCAGTCACCTTGCCCGCCTCGACCTCTCCCTCGCCGCGTGAACGAATAGCCGAGCAGGATCGAAACCGGGTGATCTACTGCGCCCAGTCCCAGGCGGTGGCGCGAGGCTGGGCGCCGATCTCGGACATGAACGAGTCGGTGCCGTCCGGCGGAACTGGGTTCTGCTTGGAGGCCAGCTCGGGCGCGCACACCTGCCAGTACAGGGTCCGGGTCCCGTATGGGGCGATGCCCGCGTCCTGAGTGAGCATCTTGACTGGGCCGTCCACGTCGTCGGGGTACTCACCGTCGGCGTGCTTGGGCGTGTACAAGGTCTGGAACTTCTGGGTGACGGAGATGACTGCGGTGTCGGAGCGGTTCTCGTAGACGGTCATGACGTTCACGCACTTGTTCGTCGCGTCGCCGTCGTGCCATTCGGTCAGGGCGACTGATCCCTGGGGAGTGCGGGCCGGGGCTGGCGCGGGAGCCGAGGAGACGGCCGGTGTGGGGGTGGCCGAAGTGCGTCTGGCTACAGGCGTGGATGTCGGTGTGGGGGTGGGGGTGGGCGCGATGGTCTGGGTGACCGTGACCGTGGGGGCTGCCGCAGCAGGCTGCGGGGCTCGGCCGCTACAGCCGACGGCGAGGAGTGCTGCCGCGCAGGCGGCTATGACAGGAAGGAACCGGCGGATCATGTCTGCCTTTCACGTTCAGCAAGGTGACTGCGGCAGGCGCTGCTCGGCCGGTTTCTGTGGGGGACGAAAGCGGGGGTCGCCACCTGACATTCGGTACGACGCGGATCATAGCGACGGGTACGGCTGCTCGATGCCGCAGACGGTAGTCTCCGGGGCCTCCGTCTTGAGCTGGGATTTGGTCCCGGGTTCTCCGAGCCCGGCTGTGTCGTCGGCTCCGGCGTCTCCCGCCGCACAGGAGAAGATCAGTGCGTGATTGATTTCCTCAAGGAGCACCAGGCGTTCATAGTCTGGCTCCTCCCCATCGTTTTCACCTTCGCCGGCGTCTGGCTCGGCGCCAAAGTGCAAGCCGGCGGGGGCGTCGCGCAGGCCAAGGCCGCGAAGGAAGCAGCGGAAACGGCTGCGACGGCTACCCTTCAGGCAGTCCGGGAACAGGCCGACCACGCCGCAGCCGCGGCCCACGCCGCTGCGCTGCGCGAGCAGCGGATCAGCGCAGCGACGAACCTGATCCGCACCGACAGGGCGTTCGGCAGAGTTCTGCACACGATGTTCCGGGAACCCGACACGGGAGCCTCCACGCCCGCCTACGACGAACTTATCCATGCCTGGGGGGTGCTCCAGCTTGTCGCTCCAGTCTCCCTCGCCACTGCGTCCACCCACGTTCTGAATGCGGCGCAGAACCTCCAACGCCTCGCTCGCCAACGAGGTGAGGCGTACTGGCTCTACATGCGTTTGACCGGTGTCAGCGTCTGGAGGCCCGAGTATGAGGATGCCCGCCGGGCCGTGGAGGCCCTGGATGCCTTCCGCGCCGCGCATGCAGCCGATGCCGCGAACATGATGGAGATGCACGATGCGGCGTCTGCGGCTCTCGACCAGCTCCCGGCCCTGGACGCAGAGCAAGCGTCGGCCCTGCTCAGCGACTGCATGGAGCCTGAAATAGGCCCCCGGCTTGACCAGTACTGGAGGGAGCATGAGGAGGCCATGAAGGAATTCGTCAGCTGCGCGCGCGCCGTCCTGAGTGTCAACAACTAATTAGCAGTACGTGCTGGACGGCCGCTTCAGCGCTGGATGTCGGCCACGAGGATGTTGATGCGGTTCTCGTTCAGCGCTGCGGCTATCTCCTCTGCTCCGACCAACGAGCCGCAAGCCCCGCCGGGCACGGAATAAGCCAGCAGGATCGTCACCAGCCGCAAACGAGCGTCAGCGCTTCGTGACCGCAGCGTCGTCGGCGAATGCCGACGAGCGACTGTGGGGGCCTCAGGCCCCCACAGGTCGGCCGGCGAAGGATGGCCGATTCGCGCTCTGTCTGGCGCTTGCTACAAGGTGATGGGCTACGTGTGTGTCGGGGATCATCGCGGCCGCTATCGCCGTCATCGGAACGCTGCTTGGTGCGGTCGTCGCGCACCGCTACCAGAAGAAGACCGCGGTCTTGTCCGCAGCCCAAGCCGACCGCGAGCGCAACCACCAGCGCCTCCTTGATGCGTGCGCTGACTTCATTGGCCTCGCAGAAGACTATCGGCGAGCACAGTACGACCGATGGACAAGCCAGCAAATGGCGGCCGAATCAGAGGCGGCCCTCGCGGCCCGGGTCGAGTCCTATCGGCTCTACGTCGAGGTCCGCAGTAGCGCCTTCCGGCTCCGCCTCGTCGCCCATGGCCCGCATGCGCAGCACCTCGCCGAGCAGGCTGCGGAGATCCAGACGAAGACCCGAGAGATCTTCTTCGCTACCGATAAGGCCGACATGCTCCTCCGAGGCGAGACAGCGGAGCATGCCTGCGAAGCCTTCGTGGTCCGAGCCAGAGAGGTGCTTTATGGGACGGCCCTCTACTCCCGAAACAGCGAAGTGGCCCCGGAGTCCTAGCTCAGACACCAGCCGCAAGGTAGCGGTCAAGACTTCGTGACCTTGGTCTTCTTCGGCTGACGGGGGACGGTCTTGGCTCTGTCGAGGTGCCCGTACACCGTCGACCTCGGCACGCTGAACATGTCGGCGATCTGCTGGACGGTCTTCTCCCGTTCGTCGTAGAGCCGTTGGGCGAGCGCGGCCTGGTCCTCGGTGAGCTTCGGCCGGCGTCCGCCCACCCGGCCGCGGGCTCGCGCGGAGGCGAGCCCGTCGTTCGTGTTCGCCACGATCAGCTCCCGCTGGAGCTCTGCCAGTACGGACAGCATCCCGAACATCGCCCGCCCCTCCATCGTGGCGGTGTCGATGCCCTGTTCGATGACGTGCAGCCCGATACTCCGCTCGCGCAGCTCGGCGCCGAGGGTTACCAGGTGCAGCACGGAGCGGGAGAGGCGGTCGAGCCGGGTCACCTTCAACGTGTCGCCCTCGCGCAGCAGCTGCATGACGAGATCGAGCTTCGGGCGAGACGCCTTCGCGCCGCTGGCGACGTCGACGTGGATGTTGTCGCGGTCGACGCCGTGGCGGAGTAGTGCGTCGATCTGATGACCGGGGTTCTGGTCGGCCGTCGATGTGCGGGCGTAGCCAATGAGCATCGTCGGAATCTACCGGCCGGACCGTTCACCGACATTGATTGTCGACGCGAGTTGCCGACACTGCCCACCTGCGGGTTCGTGATCACTGCGCCGAGTGTCGGCAGACGATCGTTTGCCGACACTCGGGACGCGCTGCCGATCACACCAAGTCGGGTTGCCAGGTGACCCGATCGGGATAAACGTTCGCGGTGGGGGACAGCCTGTACGAGCCCGCGTTGACGTCCTCGGCAAGCACCCAGCCCACCCCCTGGTAGGCGTAGGGCGCTTCCTCCCGGGGCACAGCGCACTGCCGAAGGTCCGTGATGACGGTCTCCCCTGCCCCCACGTCGAGAGGATGGGTGCTCGGCGCCTTCGGGCACGGATGGAACTCGTTGGCTTGCACGTACTCCAGGCGAATCTTGACCGTTGCCGCCTTGCTCCCATGGTTGGTGATCTTGAGGGCGAAGGAAATGCGCTCCGCCTCGACGCGTGCGCATACTCTCCACGCCACCGCGCCCGGCCCCGCGAACGGGACGCTACACCGGCTGTCCTCCCCCAGGGTCCCCTTCTCCAGACCCGGAGACTCCGAGGGGACTGCCCCCGGCCCCACCCGTGCGGAAGAGCCCGCGCTGGCCGAAGCCGACACCTGGGGGCTGGCCCCCTCAGACCCGTTGCCAGTCTCCTCGTCACCGTCGGCTCCCACCACTGCCGTAGCGGCGATGACCACGGCGGCGACAGTCGCAGCCACAGCTGTCACGCCGCCCAAAACCTTGCCCCATCCAGGCCGGTCACGCCACAGTCGTTGCCACGGGCCACGACGAGGGACGCCGGGCGATTCGCCGCCTGTGGCCAGCGGCGGCCGGGCTGAAGCCTTCTCGTCAACCGCAGCAACAGGCACGGTGGCCGTCGTGCGGGCAAGCGGCGCATCGGAAGCTGCTTCAGGGGCATCCTGGCGCTGGCTGATTGCCGGCGGGCCAGGACGGGGCGCCTCGCCCGCAGAGGAGTCGGCTTCAGTCCCGGCCGAAGGGCTCGAATTGAGCGCTGCCTCAGACGAACTACGGAAGTGGGCTTGCGCAGCAACCCTCCAACCACTCGGGTATCTGCGCTCCAACTGTGTTTGTGCGAGATCGATCCTTTCGCCGAATTGCAGCACTCGCCGGGCTTGCGCCCCTTGTAGTCCCAAGGCTCGAACGATGTCCTGAGACAGGCCCTTGCCCGGCAGAGCCGCACCACCGGTGGTGACGATCTTCCGGCCGCTCAGCCACTTGGAGACTCGGCTCGGGTCAACGCTGAGCCTGCTTGCGAGCTGCTGCTGCTGCATCCCCGACGCACGGCAGACGTGCTTGACCTCCTTGGCCCATTCATCCAGCGCATCGCCGAACTCGTCGATCAGTTCTTCGTTCGTGCTGCCCAACCCGGTAGACCCCTTCCCGTTTGCACGTCGACACCAGGTTTCGCAGGTCACAGCGGTGAAAGTTGCACTGCAACATGCACCTCCCTGACGCCTGTGGCTTCGCTCGATTCCCCTGGCCATCCTCGATTCTGACGGCGCGTCCACTGCGCCGCCGAATCCCACAAGTCTCTGAGACACGAGAGGAACACACCGTGATTCGAACGAAGGTTCGCAAGAGGGGTATCGGGTCGGCTCTCCTGGCTGCGGCAGTCCTGGGCGGTGCAACGCCTGCGCTTCTGCCCGCCGCTCAGGCGGACGCTGCCCCGCTCGGCCGCGTATGCCTGTTCCAGGACCAGCAGGGAGCCAAGGGAGCCGGCCACGTCGCCTGGGCCATCCGCGACCCTAAGAACTCCAGCCACTGGATCTGGGGCGCGACGGAGAACGCGGAGGGCGACAGCTACACCGCCCCGGGCAAGAACAACGGAAGCTGGATCAAGGGCGGCACCTGGACGCAGCTGCGCGGCAGCATCAGCCTGACCACCTACGACTACTACCGGTGCATCAACACCGCCAGCGGCAACCTCAGGGCGGCCCAGCAGACGTACGGGCGGATGAAGTCCAACGGCTACGCCGTGCTGACCAACAACTGTCTCACCAAGTCGCTGGCCATCTTCCGCAGCTACAGCCCGGCCCTGACCAGCGCCTACCTGCCCGACGGCAAGTACAAGTCGCCCAACTACTACTTCACCACCTCGCTGAACAACGCCCGGGGCTGGGAGAAGGCCCGCACGTACTGATTCCGCCGACTCGTCTCGAAAGAACTCACACCGACCACGAAGGGAACGACCATCATGTGCCAGCGATGCAAAGGCAACGGCAAGTGCACCACCTGCGGGGGCTCCGGATCCCGGGGGCTGTTCACGTGCTCCAGTTGCAAGGGCAGCGGCGACTGCAAGGCCTGTGACGGCCGAGGCTGAGAACCGCTGAACCCGGAGGGCAGGGGCACCCTGCCCTCTCCTCATGTGTGGCCACTCCCTCCGGGGCGCAACGGGCGTTCAAACCCGGTTACCGGCGGCAGCTCTGCCGGATCGGGGGCGAGGCACGGTCACTGCCCGCCCCAGGTCGAGTCGCTTGTCCATGTCGAGGCGGAAGGTTCCGTACGGGTTGATGTTCGACCAGAACAGCGCGGTCAGGCCCCGCCGGTCCTCGTCCGAGAGCTTCTTCGCCCAGGCCGGTTCGGCGAGGATCTGCTGAACCAGAAGCGTGTTGACGTACACGAGCGCGGACTGGAGCAGGTGCAGCGCGAGCATAGAGGTCTCGGCGTGCTCCTTGTCCGGGCCGGTCAGCGCGCCGTCCTTGCCGTAGTGGAGCACGGTGTTCGCGCTGTTCCAGTTCTCCACGACCTGGAGCCCGCCGTGGATCTCCCGGCGCAGGCCGGGGGCGGCAAGGTAGTCGCAGGCGAAGACCGTGCGGACAGCGCGGCCGAGTTCTTCGAGCGCGGCGTACGTGGGGTGCTTGGGCCCGCCGCGGGTGAAGCGCCGCAGCACCTGCTCCGCCTCCGCCGTCCCCAGGCGGAGCGCGGTGGCGTACTTGACCATCTGGTCGTACTGCTGCTCGATCAGGTCCCAGCGGATCGGCCGGGTCAGCGAGCCGCCGAGCGCCGGCCAGCCGGGTGGGAAGTCGTCGGGGCAGTACAGGCGGATGCTGCCGATGTTCTTCAACCTGGGCAGCAGGCGGAAGTTGAGCAGCTCGGTGAAGGCGAACCCGACGACGCTCGCACCGTGGGTGTCGACGTAGTTCGACTCGATCTCGGCATCCGTGCAGTGCCGCAGCAGGCCCTCGATCATCGCCGCGACCTCGGACGACGAACAGCTCTTGAGCTGGGAGTAGATGCAGACGTTCTTCTTCTCGACGTGCCAGTACACCATCACGCCGTTGCCGCCGTAGCGGGCGTGGTACTCGGTCATGAAGTTCGAGGACCAGGACCCGAACTTCTTCGAGTCCGAGGCGCACGCCGTGCCGCGGCCCCACCATGCGGTGTCTCGGGCGGCGAAGGTAGCGTTCACCAGCTTCGTTACGGCGGCGCGGAGGTTGTCGACGGTGATGAAGTGCCGGCGCACGTGCCGCAGGGCGGCCTCCGTCTCGCCGTGCTCGCCGGTCGCCACGATCGCGCGGATGCCCATGTTGGTGCCCAGGGCAGAGAGCGCGAGCAGGAGGCGGCGCTGGAGGGTAGCGCGGTCGATGCGTTCGTACGCGGCGACCGAGGAGAACTCGTCGGTGAACCCGGAGAGGAAGTCGGCATTCTTCAACACGTCCAGGAGATCGAGCACACCCCAGCGGCGTACGACCTCCTCCTTCAGGGCCGTCAGGCCAGTGGGCTCGTCCAGCTTGTCCAGCTTCGGCACCGTGATCCACGGCTCGCCTTTGCGGGTGGTGACCTTCACCCCGCCCGCCGAGCCATCCGCGAGTGCGGAGGACAACCGGTCCAGGCCGTCGGCCATCCGCCGCTTCAGGCCGCTGATGAACTCAGCGGGGTCCTGGGGCTGGCGGATCGCGGCGTAGTGCACGGTGCGGGTGGCCTCGAAGTCGCCGGGCAGATCGTCCTCCGGGTTGCACCACCGCCTCCCGCCCTCGACGTAGATCTCACGGCGCCGGATCGCCTCCCGCAGCGCCACCAGGACGCACAGCTCGTACGGGATGCGCTCGACCTTGCCCTTGTCGTCGACGACGGCCTCCCGCCAGTCCTTGCGTACGACGCCGTCCATCGGCACCTCGTCGGCGGCGTCGTAGAAGCGGGTCTTGCCGTCGACGCCGGCGTACTTCTCCAGTAGTCGCATCGCGTCCATCACCGGCCGGTAGGCGGTGTTGTTGCACTTGAAGCCCAGCGTCTTCAGCAGCGGCGGCAGCATCTGCCGGTAGTACGAGCTGTAGGAGGAGCGCAGGGTGGTGCGGACCTTAGCCTTGAAGACCTTCTCGTTGGCCTTCGCCTCGGCCACCAGGTCGCGCAGCGTCTTCTCACCAACCACCGGGTACAGCGCCGTACGCACCACCTCGTCCGGCTTACCGATCGCCGCATCGGCGAGCTTGAAGAGGATGCCCTCCTTGCCCCGCACCTTCTTCAGCTCCGCCGTCAGCTGCCTCTCCACCCGCCGCTCGGCACGGGCGTTGATCTTGTGGACCAAAGCCACCAACAGCTCCACCAGCGCGTCCGTGATCTCCGCCTGGCGAGAGGTGCACAGCGCGGCAAGCAGAGTGATCCGCACGTCCTCACTCGTGTCGCGAAAGTCCGAGGGGTACATCTTGATCGCCCGCGCCCGCCACGCGGCCAGCAGCTTCTCCGAGCAGTCCGCGAACAGCCCGTCGGGCAGACCGAGTTTGCGTACGTCGTTCAGCTTGGTGATCTCCGTCAGCAGCGAGTCCAACCCGACCGCGCCCGGGTCGCGTTTGAGCGCGGCCAGCAGGGCGGTGCCGTCCTCGTTGTCCTCCCCGACCAGAGCCAGCAGCCGGGCCATGCCCGCAGCGCCCAGGCGTTCGATGGTCCGGGTGCAGAAAGTCTTCTCCCACCGGCCTCGCGCGGCGACCAGGACCTTCTCGATCCGGGTCCTGCCCGGAGGCTCGATCTTCCTCTCCCGGCACTCGACCACCAGGGCCTCGCGCTGCCGGTCCTCGACCAGTTCGACCGGGCATACCTCTGCGGCCAGCCACCCCGTCAGCTGTTCCTCGTCCGCGAGGGTCGACGGCCGGAACCCCAGCGCCTCGCGGATCTGCTTCCGGTGTCGCTTCGCGCCCGCCAGGTCGTACTTCGCAAGCTCGGCCGCCGGCACCTTGACCAGACCGGCGACGTAGTCGACGGCAGCCTGCGGGAACTCCTCGATGAACTCCGGGAAACGGCCGTCGATCTCGAAGAACTTGAGCATCAGGCAGAAGCCGAGCCGGGTCGTGCCGGACTTGTTGGCCACCAGGTCCCAGTCGCCATCCACCAGCGTCCAGCACGCCACAACGTCTTCCGGCGACCACTCCTGTCGCACACCAGCCCCTTGCCGTCGAACTGTCGGTTCATCCGATCAGCCAACGACAGGGCCCAGTAGCAGGAAACGGCATGCCTAGAAGATCACTGAAAATGTTGCGGGTTCTGGCCCCGGCTCGGTGGAGTTGGGGCCAGTCTTGTAGGCATGCAGGGGGAATGGGCCGGGGAGATGGTCGGGCCGGATGTGTGGGAGACCTGCCGGGAGTTGATCCCGGCCGGGAGTGTGTTCGCGTTCCTTGCCGAGCATCGCGAGGCGCTGTTCCCGCCGGGGATGTTTACCGACATGTACCCCTCGTCCAACGGCCGTCCGAGTCTGCCGCCGCAGGTGCTGGCGGCGACGGTGGTGCTGCAGAGCCTGCACGGGCTGTCGGACTTTGAGACCGTTCAGGAACTGCGGTGTGACCTGCGGTGGAAGGCCGCCTGCGGGCTCGGCCTGTACGACACCGCTTTCGATCCCTCGCTGCTGACGTACTTCCGGCGCCGTTTGCGTCACTCGGCCAATCCGACGCGGATCTTCACCAAGGTCAAGGAGGTCGTGGCCGCGACCG
>NZ_JBHYQH010000030.1:0-77218 GCF_042746715.1 Streptomyces sp. NPDC058741
CGTCACCCGCCCGCTCCCCCCGGGGACGTGTTTTACGCCCCCCCGCGCCCCCCCTTCGAACCGTCCCGGCGCCGGCCGCCGTCCATCCACGGATACCCTTGACAGGTGACCGACGCCCACGACACCGCAGCAGACAGCCCACTGCGAACCACCGGAGGCGCCCCTCCGGACGACGGCGGATCTTCTGTTACGGAGGCGCCGATCCCTCTGCTGGAGCCGCGTGAGGGCATCCCGCCCGTCATCGCGGACGAAGCCGCCCTGGCCCGGGCCGTCGCCGCCTTCGAGACGGGCACCGGCCCCGTCGCCGTCGACGCCGAGCGGGCGTCCGGCTACCGCTACGGCCAGCGCGCCTACCTCGTGCAACTGCGCCGCGAGGGCGCCGGCACCGCGCTGATCGACCCCGTCGCCTGCCCCGACCTCTCCGCCCTGGGCGAGGCCCTGTCCGGCGCCGAGTGGGTGCTCCACGCGGCCACCCAGGACCTGCCCTGCCTGCGCGAGATAGGCATGGTGCCGACGCGGCTGTTCGACACGGAGCTGGCCGGGCGGCTGGCCGGGTTCCCCCGGGTCGGCCTCGGCGCGATGGTGGAGGGCGTCCTCGGCTTCGTGCTGGAGAAGGGCCACTCCGCCGTCGACTGGTCCACCCGTCCGCTGCCCGAGCCCTGGCTGCGGTACGCGGCGCTGGACGTCGAGCTGCTCGTCGACCTGCGCGACGCGCTGGAGAAGGAGCTGGACCGGCAGGGCAAGCTCGACTGGGCCCGCCAGGAGTTCCACGCGATCGCCTCCGCTCCCCCGCCCGAGCCGCGCAAGGACCCCTGGCGGCGCACGTCCGGCATGCACAAGGTGCGCCGCCGGCGGCAGCTGGCCGTGGTCCGGGAGCTGTGGCAGACCCGGGACCGGATCGCGCAGCGGCGGGACGTCTCGCCCGGAAAGGTGCTGGGGGACGCCGCCATCGTGGAGGCCGCGCTGGCACTTCCGGCCAACGTGCACGCGCTCGCCGCACTGAACGGTTTCGGACACCGCATGGGCAAGCGGCAGCTGGAGCAGTGGCAGGCGGCCGTGGACCGGGTCAAGGACCTGAGCGAGGCGCAGCTGCCGCAGCCGGGGCAGCAGGTGCCGGGCCCGCCGCCGCCCCGGGCGTGGGCCGACAAGGACCCGGCGGCCGCGGCCCGGCTGTCCGCGGCGCGGGCCGGGGTGTCGGCGCTCGCCGAGCGGCTCGCCATGCCGCAGGAGAACCTGATCACGCCGGACACCGTGCGGCGGGTGTGCTGGGAGCCGCCGGCGGTGGTGGACGCGCAGTCCGTCACGGCGGCGCTGGCCGGCCACGGGGCCCGGCCCTGGCAGGTGGAGCAGGTCACACCGGTGCTGGTGGCCGCGTTGTCCGCCGAGGCGCCGTAGAAGGCGCCTCGTCACCGCGTCGCCCCCTGGGTGAAGCCGTTGTAGATGTAGCGCTGGAGGCACAGGAAGACGATCAGGGTCGGGAGGATCACCAGGATCGCCCCGGCCGAGATCGTCTCCCAGTGGGCGCCGAAGGGGCCCTTGAAGCGGAACAGGGACGTCGAGATCACGCCAAGATCCTCCGAGGGCATGTAGAGGAACGGGATGTAGAAGTCGTTGTAGGTGGTGATGCCCTTGACGATCACCACCGTGGCGATCGCCGGCTTCAGCAGCGGAAAGATGATCTTGCGGTAGACGGTGAAGGAGTTGGCGCCGTCCAGGCGGGCCGCCTCGTCCAGGGAGACCGGGATGGACCGCACGAACTGCAGGAAGATGTAGATCGACACGATGTCGGTGCCCATGTAGAGGGCGATCGGGGCCCACAGGCTGTCGAACATGCCGAAGGTGTTCACGATCTGGAAGGTCGCCACCTGGGTCGTGACGCCGGGGACCAGCGCGGCGATCAGGAACAGTGCCACGACGAGTTTCCTGAAGCGGAAGGTGAAGCGGTCGATGGCGTAGGCGGTCATCGAGCCGATCAGGACCGTGCCGCCGATGGCGAAGAGCAGGATGACGGCCGTGTTGGCGAACGCCGAGAGCATCCGGCCGTCCTGGAACGCCGTCACGTAGTTGCCGAGGTTGAGCAGGTCGCCGGGCAGGGCGAGGGCCCCGCTGCCGTCGGCCATCTCCCGCTCGGTCTTCAGCGACGTCAGCAGCACGGCCGTCAGCGGCAGCAGGACCACCACCGTCGCGGCGATCAGGGACAGGTACACCGAGGCGCGGGCGAGTGCGCGGCGTGTCATGCGAGGTCCACCTTGTCGTCGGGGACGAGGCGCCGCTGGACCCAGGTCACCGCAAGGACGATCAGCAGCAGCACGATCGCGGCCGCCGAGGCGAGTCCCGTCTTGTTGAACTGGAAGGCCAGCTTCACCGTCTGGATCACGAAGGTCTCGGTGCCGGTCGCCCCGCCGGTCATGACGTACGGGATCTCGAAGGCCGACAGGGAGCCGGAGATCGACAGGATCACCGTGAGCGACAGCACCGGCTTGATGCCGGGCGCGATGATGTGGCGGAACTGGTGCCAGCGGTTGGCGCCGTCCAGCTCGGCCGCCTCGTAGAGCTCGCCGGGGATCGACTGGATCGCGCCGAGGAACAGCACGAAGTTCAGGCCCAGGTAGCGCCAGACCGAGACGGCGGCGAGCGAGGTGTTCGCCGACGCCGGGGTGCCGAGCCAGGCGCGGTCGGTCTCCACGCCGAGCAGGCCGAGGACGGAGTCGAGGGTGCCGCCGTCCTGGAAGAAGTAGAGGAAGACGAAGCCGATCGCCACCCCGTTGATCAGGTACGGGAAGAACAGCACGCCCTTGAAGAAGTTCCGGAAGCGGACGTTGAAGCTCAGGACCGTGGCGAACCAGAGGGCGGCGGCGATCTGGAGGACGGAGGCGGCCAGGTAGTAGCCGCTGACCCAGAACACCTCGAACAGGTCGGAGCGCGTGAAGAGTTCGGCGTAGTTCTCGGCGCCCGTGTAGTGCAGCTCGGGGCTCACGCCGTCCCAGTCGGTGAAGCTGTACGCGACCATGTTGGCGATCGGCGCGTACGTGAAGACGATCAGCAGCGTGAGCGGGGCGAGCAGGAAGAGCCACGGGGTGGCCCCGCGCCACCGGCGTGCCGGGCGCGGGGCGGGGGCCGGGACGGGGGCGGCCGGCCCCGGGGCCGGGGCGGCGGCCGCCTTCGCGGTCGTGTCCGTCATCAGGACCCCAGCGACTTCTGGGTGTCGGTCCACTTCTTCGCGAGGCCGTCCAGGAAGTCGTCCAGGCTGCCCCGGGTGGCGCCGCGGGCGAGGTCGACGAGGTCCTGGCGGTAGTCGGGCTTGTTGATGCCGACCTCGGACCGGTTGTCGATGGCCTTGACCTGGGCGCCCTTGGTGTCGTCCAGGTCGAGGATCCTGACCCCGGCCTCCTCGTAGGGCCTCAGGACGTCGGGCAGCGGGTCGGACTTCAGCGGGGACAGGGTCAGGTTGTCCGCCGCGTACCCGGACTTCTCGGTGAACCAGTCGATCCAGGCGCGGGCGGCGGCCTTGTGCTCGGAGTGGACGTTGACGGCCTGGTTGTAGTCGGGCAGCGCCACCGCGCAGAACCTGCCGTCCTTCTGGGCGGGGAAGGGCATGAACCCGATGTCCTCGGGGTCGGTACCCGCCTGCTTCGCCGCGGCCCGCATCTGGGTCACGGCCCAGGAGCCGAGCCACATCGTGGCGATCTCGCCCTTGGCGATCCTCGGCTTGGAGGCCTCCCAGTTGGTGGTGGTGGGGTCCTTCTCGATCAGGTCCTCGCGGACGATGTCGTGGAGCAGCGTGTCGGCGACGCGCAGATCGGCGCCCTCGGCCCAGGGGTTGCCCTCGGCGAGTCTGGTGGTGGCCTGTTCGTCGCAGCTGACCGAGCCGTTGACCTGGGTCCACTGGGTGAGCGGCCACATGTCCTTGAAGTTGGTGTAGTAGGGGATCGCGTCGGTCTTCGCCCTGATCGCCTTGAGGTCGTCGAGGAACTCGGCCGGGGTCGTCGGCCAGTCGGCGACGCCGGCCCGCCGCCAGACCTTCTTGTTGTAGAGGAAACCGGGGACGGCGCCGAGCGGGCTCTGGCCGTAGACCTTGCCGTCGACGGTGGTGTAGTCGGTGAAGCGGTACTTCTCGCTGCGCTCGGCCCGGCTGCCGAGCGAGGCGAAGAACCTGGGGTAGTCCTTCTTCTCGATCACACCGGGGATCATGAGGACGTCGCCGTAGTTCTCCGTGTTCATACGGATCTTGACTTCGCCCTCGTAGTCCGTGATGCCGTCGAACTCGACCTTCACGCGGGGGTAGGTCCGGTTGAACTCGGCCGCGTACTTCTTCATGGTCCCGTCCTGCACGAGGTCGGTCCGGTGGGTGAGGACGGTGATGGTCCCGGTGACCTTGGACGGGTCGTCGGGCGCCTCGGCGTCGGCGCCCTTCGCACTGCCCCCGGTGCCGGTGCAGCCCGAGGCGAGCAGGGCGGCACCCACGGCGAGGGCGAGGAGGGTACGGCTTTTCATGTGCGTCAGCTCCGTTCGCGGAGAGCAACTCTGGACGGACGAGCACGTGCGGTATGGCTGGTTCGGCACTCTGACAGCGTCAGCTCAACCGGTAAAGTCCCAATCGCGCCAACGATGCGAAACCGACACATGACTTGTCACTGAACCGGTTAAGGGAGTGCGCATGCTGGAGGCCACACCGCTCGGCGACGGATGGACCCTGCGGCACGAGTCGGACACGCTGCCGGCCGTCGTCCCGGGCTGCGTGCACACCGACCTGCTGGCGGCCGGGGCGATCCCGGACCCGTTCCTCGGCCGCGCCGAGAGCGAGGTGGCCTGGGTGGGGCGCCGGGACTGGACGTACGAGCGGGAGCTCGACGGCCGGTCCGCGCAGGAGCAGACCGACCTGGTCTTCGACGGGCTCGACACCGTCGCCGAGATCGCCCTGGACGGGCGGCCGCTGGGGACGGTGCGGAACATGCACCGCTCGTACCGGTTCGACGTCACGGGCCTGTCCGGGCGGCTGTCCGTGCGGTTCGTCTCCGCCTACGCCGAGGCGGAGGCCGTCCGGGGCCGGCTGGGCGAGCGGCCCGGCGCCTACGCCGAGCCGTACCAGTACGTGCGCAAGATGGCCTGCTCGTTCGGATGGGACTGGGGACCGACCCTGGTGACGGCCGGGATCTGGCGGCCGGTGCGCCTGGAGCACTGGTCGACGGCCCGGATCGCGCGGGTGCGCCCCCTGGTCACGGTCGAGGAGGACACCGGTGTGGTCGAGCTGGCCGTCGCCGTCGAGCGGACCCGGGTGGAAGTGCCGCTCGTCCTGGAGGCCACGGCCGGCGGGGTGCGGGCCCGCGCGCAGGTCGAGGGCACGGACGGGGTGGTGCGGCTGCGGGTGCCGGACGTGGCGCTGTGGTGGCCGCGCGGCTACGGCGACCAGCCGCTGTACGACGTGGAGTTGAGGCTGCTGCACCAGGACGGTGAGCCGCTGGACGCGTGGCGGCGGCGCGTCGGCTTCCGGACCGCCGGCCTGGACACCTCACCGGACGGCCACGGCACCGGCTTCACCCTCGTCGTCAACGGCGAACGGCTCTTCGCGCGGGGCGTGAACTGGATCCCCGACGACGTCCTGCCCTCCCGCGTCACCCGCGCGCGCTACCGGGAGCGGCTGGAGCAGGCCGCCGGCGCGGGCGTCGACCTCGTACGGGTGTGGGGCGGCGGGATCTACGAGAGCGAGGACTTCTACGACGCCTGCGACGAGCTGGGCCTGCTGGTCTGGCAGGACTTCCCCTTCGCGTGCGCGGCCTACCCGGAGGAGCAGCCGCTGCGCGGCGAGGTGGAGGCCGAGGCCCGGGAGAACGTCGTACGGCTGATGCCGCACCCCTCGCTGGTGCTGTGGAACGGCAACAACGAGAACCTGTGGGGCTTCAGGGACTGGGGGTGGGAGCCGCGGCTGGCCGGGGGATCCTGGGGCGAGGGCTACTACCTGGGCCTGCTGCCGCGCGTGGTGGCCGAGCTGGACCCGACCCGGCCGTACACGGCGGGGAGCCCCTGGTCCGGGTCGTGGCGGCACCACCCGAACGACCCGGCGCACGGCACGCACCACTCGTGGGAGGTGTGGAACCGCGAGGACTACGCCGCCTACCGGCACAGCGTGCCGCGGTTCGTCGCCGAGTTCGGCTGGCAGGCGCCGCCCGCGTACGCCACACTGCGCCGGGCGCTGCCGGGCGAGGAGCTCGCCCCGGACTCCCCCGGGATGCTCCACCACCAGAAGGCGGACGACGGCAACGGCAAGCTGGAGCGGGGGCTGGCGCGGCACTTCGCGGTGCCGGCGGGGGACTTCGGCCGCTGGCACTACCTCATGCAGCTCAACCAGGCGCGTGCGGTCGCGGCCGGCATCGAGCACTGGCGGTCGCACTGGCCGGTGTGCGCGGGCACGGTCGTCTGGCAGCTCAACGACTGCTGGCCGGTGACGTCCTGGGCGGCGATCGACGGGGACGGCCGGGAGAAACCGCTGTACCACGAGCTGCGGCGGCTGTACGCGGACCGGCTGCTGACGCTGCGGGCGGCGGACGGCCGGCTGGAGCTGGCCGCCGTCAACCAGGCGGCGGACGACTGGGCCGGGACGCTGGTCCTGCGGCGGATGTCCGTCGGGGGCGAGGCGCTGGGAGCGTCGGAGGTGGAGCTGACCGTCCGGGGGCGGAGCGTGGCGCTGGCCGGGGTGCCGCCCGAGCTGGCGCCGGCCGGGCCGAAGGAGTTCCTCGTCGCGGATCTGGACGGGCTGCGGGCGCTGCACTTCCCGGCGCCGGACCGCGAGGTCCCCTACCCGGCGCCCGAGTTCGAGGTCGCTCTCGCGCCGGGCGGCATCACCGTCACCGCCCGCACCCTGGTACGGGACCTGCTGCTCCAGGCCGACCGGCTGGACCCGGGGGCGCGGGCCGACCGGGGGCTGGTGACACTGCTGCCCGGCGAGGAGGTGACCATCGGGGTGCGCGGATGGAAGAC
This sequence comes from Streptomyces sp. NPDC058741, assembly GCF_042746715.1. Classification (NCBI taxonomy): domain Bacteria; kingdom Bacillati; phylum Actinomycetota; class Actinomycetes; order Kitasatosporales; family Streptomycetaceae; genus Streptomyces; species Streptomyces sp. NPDC058741. The sequence goes on from NZ_JBHYQH010000030.1 coordinate 6,976, forward strand.
TCCGGACGCGGAAGTCGCCCGTTCGGCCCTGTACTGCGTGGAGCCCACCCGATGACGGCAACGCCCACCCCTCGCGTCACCATCAAGGACGTCGCCGCGCGCGCCGGCGTGTCCAAGGGTGCCGTGTCGCTCGCCTTCAACCACAAACCGGGCCTGTCCGAGGCGACCCGGGACCGGATCTTCCGGGCGGCGCGGGAGCTGGGGTGGGCGCCGAACCCCACGGCGCGGACGCTGGCAGGCTCCCGGGTGGACGCGGTGGGGCTCGCGGTGTGCCGGCCGGCCCGGATGCTGGGTCTGGAGCCCTGGTACATGGAGTTCGTCTCGGGCGTCGAGAGCGTGCTGGCCGAGCACTCGTGCTCCCTGCTGCTGCGGCTGGTGCGCGACCTGGAGGAGGAGGTGGGGGTCCAGGAGGCGTGGTGGCGGGGTCGGCAGGTCGGCGGGTCGATCCTGGTCGACTTCCGGGACGGCGACCCCCGGGTGGAGCTGGCGGAGCGGCTGGGGCTGCCGGTGGTCGCCGTCGGGCACCCGTCGCTGACCGGGCGCCTCACGTCGGTGTGGACCGACGACGCCACGGCCGTGACGGAGGCGGTGCGTTATCTGGCCGCGCTCGGGCACCGGCGGATCGCGCGGGTGGGCGGGGCGGCGGACCTCGGGCACACCTCGATCCGGACGGCCGCCTTCGACGAGGCGGTGGGCGCGCTGGGCCTGGCCGGGGCGTGGCAGGTGGCGACGGACTTCTCGGGGGACGCGGGGGCGCGGGCGACGCGGTCGCTGCTGACGGCGGCGGCGCCGGACCGGCCCACGGCGATCGTGTACGACAACGACATCATGGCCGTGGCCGGCCTGTCCGTGGCGGCGGAGATGGCGCTGCGGGTGCCTCAGGACGTGTCGCTGCTGGCGTGGGACGACTCGCAGCTGTGCCGGCTGACGCATCCGACGCTGTCCGCGATGAGCCATGACGTGCACGGATTCGGCGCGGAGGTGGCCCGGACGCTGTTCTCGGTGATCACCGGCGGTGAGGGCGGGTCGCATCCTGTGCCCACACCGGTGCTGACGCCCCGGGGGTCCACGGCTCCGCCGATGGTGTGACCTTCGCCGCTCGACGGGTCAGGACTGGGCAGCTACGTTACCCACAAGTAGCATGGGCCTGAGCGCGCGCTCAGCGCATCGCAGCAGCACTGCAGATCTGACCCTGGAGGAGAGCCATCGTGCCTCGTACCGTCAGGGACGTCGTCTTCGTAGACGGCGTCCGCACCCCGTTCGGCAAGGCGGGCCCGAAGGGCATCTACCACGAGACCCGTGCCGACGACCTCGTCGTGAAGGCGATCCGGGAGCTGCTGCGCCGCAACCCCGGCCTCGACCCCAAGAAGATCGACGAGGTCGCCATCGCCGCGACCACGCAGATCGGCGACCAGGGCCTCACCATCGGCCGCACCGCGGGCATCCTCGCCGGGCTCCCGCAGTCCGTGCCGGGCTACAGCATCGACCGCATGTGCGCCGGCGCCCTGACCGCCGTCACCACGGTGGCCGGTTCCGTGGCCTTCGGCGCATACGACATCGCCATCGCCGGCGGTGTCGAGCACATGGGCCGCCACCCCATGGGCGAGGGCGTCGACCCGAACCCGCGGTTCGTCTCCGAGAAGCTGGTCGACGAGTCGGCCCTCTTCATGGGCATGACGGCGGAGAACCTGCACGACCGCTACCCGCAGATCACCAAGCAGCGTGCCGACGAGTACGCCGTGCGCTCCCAGGAGAAGGCCGCCAAGGCGTACGCCAACGGCAAGATCCAGGCCGACCTGGTGCCGATCTCGGTCCGCCGCACCTCCTCCGAGGCCGGTGAGACGGGCTGGGGCCTGGTCACCGCCGACGAGCCGATGCGCCCGGGCACGACCCTGGAGAGCCTGGCCGGTCTGAAGACCCCGTTCCGCGTCCACGGCCGGGTCACCGCGGGCAACGCGGCCGGTCTGAACGACGGCGCCACCGCCTCCCTCATCGCCTCCGAGGAGTTCGCGCGGGAGAACGACCTCCCCGTGAAGATGCGCCTGGTCTCCTACTCCTTCGCGGGTGTGGAGCCCGAGGTCATGGGCTACGGCCCGATCCCGGCCACGGAGAAGGCGCTGGCGCAGGCCGGCCTGTCGATCTCCGACATCGGCCTGTTCGAGATCAACGAGGCCTTCGCCGTCCAGGTCCTCGCCTTCCTCGACCACTACGGCATCGCCGACGACGACGAGCGCGTCAACCAGTACGGCGGCGCCATCGCCTTCGGCCACCCGCTGGCCTCCTCCGGCGTCCGCCTGATGACGCAGCTGGCCCGCCAGTTCGAGGAGCAGCCGCACGTCCGCTACGGCCTGACCACCATGTGCGTCGGCTTCGGCATGGGCGCGACGGTCATCTGGGAGAACCCGCACTTCGAGGGGGACAAGTGAGCACCACCGCCGAGCTTCTGAAGCAGGCTTCCGAGCTGTTCCCGGACGAGGTCGTCACCGCGGCGCACGTACGCCACTTCGACCTCCCCCTGGCTGCCGGGCGCTTCGCCCTGATCACCCTGGACAACGGCCACGACCACACCAAGCCGACCACCTTCGGCCCGGCCTCGCTGGCGAACCTCAACGCCGCGATCGACCAGGTCGAGAAGGAGGCGGCGGACGGCGAGATCGTCGGTGCCGGCATCACCGGCAAGCCGTTCATCTTCGCGGTCGGCGCCGACCTCAAGGGCGTGGAGATCCTCAAGGAGCACGAGCACGCCCTCGCCATCGGCAAGGGCGGCCACGAGGTCTTCAAGCGGCTGTCGCAGCTGGCCGTGCCGACCTTCGCGTACTACAACGGCGCCGCGATGGGCGGCGGTGTCGAGGTCGGTCTGCACTGCACCTACCGCACCGTCTCCGCGGCCGTGCCGGCGTTCTCGCTGCCCGAGGTCTTCCTCGGCCTGGTCCCCGGCTGGGGCGGCTGCACGCTGCTGCCGAACCTGATCGGCCCCGAGAAGGCCGTCTCGGTGATCATCGAGAACAGCCTCAACCAGAACAAGCAGCTCAAGGGCAAGCAGGTCTACGAACTCGGGATCGCCGACGCGATCTTCGAGGGCGCGGACTTCCTGGAGCAGTCGCTGATCTGGACCTCCGCCGTCCTCAAGGGCGAGCTGCAGATCGAGCGCCCGGTGATCGACCGCGGCGAGGGCTGGGACCAGGCCGTCGCCAAGGGCCGCTTCATCGCCGACTCCAAGGTGCACGGCGCGGCCCCGGCCGCCTACCGCGCCCTGGACATCATCGCCGCCGCCAAGAACGGCGACCTCCAGCAGGGCTACGACGCCGAGGACCAGGCGCTCGCCGACCTCATCATGGGCGGCGAACTGCGCTCCGGCATCTACGCCTTCAACCTGGTGCAGAAGCGCGGGAAGCGCCCCGCCGGCGCCCCGGACAAGTCGCTGGCCCGCCCGGTCACCAAGGTCGGTGTCGTCGGCGCCGGCCTGATGGCCAGCCAGCTCGCCCTGCTGTTCCTGCGCCGCCTGGAGGTGCCGGTCGTGCTGACCGACATCGACCAGGAGCGCGTCGACAAGGGCGTGGGCTACGTCCACGCCGAGATCGACAAGCTGCTCGGCAAGGGCCGCGTCAACCAGGACAAGGCCAACCGCCTCAAGGCGCTGGTGTCCGGCGTCCTGGACAAGGCCGAGGGCTTCTCGGACGCCGACTTCATCATCGAAGCGGTCTTCGAGGAGATGGGCGTCAAGCAGAAGGTGTTCGCGGAGGTCGAGGCGGTCGCCCCGGCGCACGCGATCCTCGCCACCAACACCTCCTCGCTGTCGGTGTCGGAGATGGCGTCGAAGCTCCAGCACCCCGAGCGGGTCGTCGGCTTCCACTTCTTCAACCCGGTCGCGGTGCTGCCGCTGCTGGAGATCGTCCGCGGTGAGAGGACCGACGACGCCTCCCTGGCCACGGCGTTCGGCGTCGCCAAGAAGCTGAAGAAGACCGCGGTCCTCACCAAGGACGCCCCGGCGTTCGTCGTGAACCGCATCCTGACCCGCTTCATGGGCGAGATCCAGAACGTCATCGACGAGGGCACCCCCGTCGACGTCGCCGAGCGGGCCATCGAGCCGCTCGGTCTGCCGATGTCGCCGCTGGTCCTGCTGGAGCTCGTCGGCCCGGCGATCGGCCTGCACGTCTCCGAGACGCTCAACAGGGCGTTCCCGGACCGCTTCACGGTCTCCCCGAACCTCAAGGCGGTCGTCGAGGCGGGCAAGCGCGGCTTCTACGTCTACGACAGCGGCAAGCCCGAGCTCGACCCCGAGGTCGCCGCGCTGCTGAAGCAGGGCGACACCGTCCTGGCGGAGGAGCAGGTCCGCGAGCGCGTCCTGGACGCGGTGGCGCAGGAGATCGGCATCATGCTCGACGAGGGCGTCGTCGCCGAGGCGCAGGACATCGACCTCTGCCTCATCACGGGCGCCGGCTGGCCGTTCCACCTGGGCGGCATCACGCCGTACCTGGACCGCGAGGGTGTCTCGGAGCGCGTGAACGGCAAGAAGTTCCTGGCTCCGGGCGTCGCGAGCGTCCCGGCGTAACGCGTCACTCCCCGAGGAGGGGCGGGGCGTACGGCAGTGGTCCGTACGCCCCGCCCCTCCCTCGTGTTCGGCTGCCGCGCGGGGAGTTCAGATCTCCCGCCACGCCTCCAGCGCCAGCCCGGGCTCGTCCTTGCGGCGGGTCAGGCGCACGGTCCCCGTGGAGGGCGCCAGGGAGGCCGCGACGACCTCCTCGTGCTCGTCGAGCGTCACCGACACCAGGGCGTCGGCGGGCAACAGCGGCCCGGACTCCGTCCACCAGGCCCCGGCCGGCTCCTGCTCGGTGGGGTAGGCGGCGAAGGCGACCCGGCCGCTCGCCGAGCGCTGTGCGAGCACGATGCAGTCGTGCTCCTCGATGACGCACCGTACGGCCGAGACGGGACCCGGTCCGGCGGCGGCGAGGAGGGTCACCGGCTTCTCCCCGGGGCGCCAGGCGCACAGGTCTCCGGACAGGTCCGTGAAGAAGAGGGTGGTGTGTCCGGCGGACGTCGCGAGCGCCCGCAGGGTTCCGGGACGTACGGGCGCGTCGATCCCCTCGGCCCGCACGGGCTTCTCGCCGTCGCCCTCCTGGCGCCAGCGCAGGATCCGGCCGGGCGCCGCGGCATACAGCTCCACCAGGCCCGACTCCCCCGTCACCGGGGCGAGCTCCCCTTCGACACCGTCCCCTTCGAGGTCGTGCCAGGCGCCCCAGCCGCCCTTCACCTTCTGGTTGCGCAGGCTGACCCCGCCGCCGCCGTTGCGCACGAAGACGTAGGCGCGCCCCGCGCCGTCGACGGTCACGGCGGGCGGGCCGGTGCGGTCGCCCTTCTTGTCCGGGTGGCCGATCGGGACCCAGTCGAGGGGCGCGAGGCGGGGCCGGAAGTGCGTGGAGTGCACCAGCCCCGACTCCCCCGGCACGGTGGGCCGCCAGGCGGCCAGATGGGCGTACCCGTCGGCGCCCTGTCCCACCGCCGCGGCCGGGAGCAGCCTCTGGGTGCCGCCGACGGTTCGCGGGGCGTCCTCCCAGGGGCCGCCGGGGCCCAGTTCCGCACGGCACAGGACGGCGTCGCCGGAGGGCAGATAGACGGTGAGGCGGCCGTCACGGCCGCGGATGAGCCAGTCGCCGTTCACGGCTTCACCTTATGCGGCCGGGCCGGCGGGACGTACCGCCCACCCCTGCCCTGGCCGTGTCCGCGTGCGACCCTGGCCGGATGGACGACACCGCGCCGCTCCTGCTCGTCGTCGACGCCGCCAACGTCGTCGGGTCCGTGCCCGACGGGTGGTGGCGGGACCGCAAGGGGGCGGCGGAGCGGCTGCGCGACCGGCTGGCGGTGGACGGGGCGCCGGGGGTGCCCGGGCCGGTGGAGATCGTGCTGGTGGTGGAAGGAGCGGCCCGGGGGGTGGAGTCGGTGCCGGGGGTGAGGGTGTCGCCGGCTCCGGGCAGCGGGGACGACCACATCGTGGAGGTCGTCGCCGCGGCCGGCGGGCGCGCGGTGCTGGTGGTGACGGCGGACCGCGAACTGCGCGGACGGGTCGGAGAGCTGGGTGCGGAGGTGGCCGGGCCGCGCACGGTCCGCCCGTAGCGGCCCGGCCCCCGCACGTCAGACCCGGTCCGCCGCCTGCGTCTGCTCGGGCTTGGCCAGCCGGCTGTGTGTACGGCCGTAGACGAAGTACACGACGAAGCCGACCGCCATCCAGATGCCGAACCGCACCCAGGTCTCCGTCGGCAGGTTGATCATCAGCCACAGGGACGCGCCCACCGACAGGATCGGGATGACCGGCACCCACGGGGTGCGGAACGCCCGGGGCAGGTCGGGCCGCGTCCGCCTGAGGATGATCACGCCGATCGCGACGACCACGAACGCGAACAGCGTGCCGATGTTCACCAGGGCCGCCAGCTCCGTGAGCGGCGTGAACCCGGCCAGGACGGCGATGAGCACGCCGAGCAGGATCGTCGGCCGGTGCGGCGTCTTGAAGCGCGGGTGGACGTGCGAGAAGAAGCGCGGCAGCAGCCCGTCACGGCTCATCGCGAAGAACACCCGGGTCTGCCCGAGCAGCAGGATCATGCACACCGTCGTCAGGCCGACCGCGGCGCCGAAGCTGATGAAGCCCGCGTACCACGGGTGCCCGGTGGCCTTGAAGGCGTCGGCGAGCGGCGCGTCGACGGAGAGCTTGGTGTAGTTCTGCATGCCGGTGACGACGATCGACACGAGGACGTACAGGGTGGTGCAGATCAGCAGCGAGCCGAGGATGCCCCGCGGCATGTCCCGCTGCGGGTTGCGCGTCTCCTCCGCGGCCGTGGCCACCACGTCGAAGCCGATGAAGGCGAAGAACACGACGGACGCGGCGGTGAAGATGCCCATTACACCGAAGTTGGACGGGGCCCAGCCGAACATCAGCTGGATCAGCGGGGCCTGGAGACTGCCGCCGGCCTCGACGGCCTTCGCCTCCGGGATGAACGGGTCGTAGTTGTCGGCCTTGATGAGGAACGCGCCCGCGACGATCACCACGAGCACGACGAGCACCTTGATGGCGACGACGATCGAGGTGATCCGCGCCGACAGCTTCATGCCGAGGACGAGGATGCCGGTCAGGACGAGGACGAGCCCGGCGGCGAGGATGTCGAACCCGAACACGTCGGCGCCCTCACGACTGCCCAGGGCCGCGGGCATCGTCCAGCCCGCGTTGTCCATGAGCGACTGGATGTAGCCCGACCAGCCGACGGCGACCACCGCCGTGCCGAGCGCGAACTCCAGGACGAGGTCCCAGCCGATGATCCAGGCGGGCAGTTCGCCGAGGGAGGCGTACGAGAACGTGTAGGCGGACCCGGCGACCGGGACCGTGGAGGCGAACTCGGCGTAACAGAGCGCGGCCAGCGCGCAGACGACACCGGCCACCACGAACGCCAGGGCCACCGCCGGACCGGCGTTGTCCTTGGCGACGGTGCCGGTGAGGACGAAGATGCCGGTGCCGATGATCACGCCGACGCCGAAGACGGTCAGATCGAGCGCGGACAGGGATTTCCTGAGCGCGTGCTCCGGCTCCTCGGTGTCGCGGATGGACTGCTCGATCTTCTTCGTCCGGAAGAGGGTGCTGCTCACGGGGGCCTCCACGCTTGTCGTCCTCGACATGATCGAGAGGTGGCTTCCTGCGTATGCCCGGGGCATGGACATATTCACGCCAATGGGCCGGTCGCACCACCCTCGCGGTGGGGAAACCGGCCCATCCCGAACCCGTTCGGCGGCTCGGCCCGCCTCAGTCGCGCGCGCTCTCCACCGGGTCGACGGCGTCCACGGCCTCGGCCGCGCCGCGCTCGTACCGTCCGTCCAGCTCGGCGACCAGCCCGGTCACCTGGCGGGCGATGTCCGGCGCGGTGAGGCCGATCTCGGCCAGGACCTCGGCGCGCGAGGCGTGGTCGAGGAAGCGCGGCGGGATGCCGAAGTCGCGCAGCGGCACGTCGACGCCCGCGTCGCGCAGCGCCTGCGCGATCGCCGAGCCGACGCCGCCGACGCGGCTGTTGTCCTCGACGGTGACGACCACGCGGTGTCCCTCGGCGAGCGGCGCCATGGCCTCGTCGACGGGCTTGACCCAGCGCGGGTCGACGACGGTCGTGGAGATGCCCTGCTTGTCGAGCAGACCGGCGATCTCCAGGCACATCGGCGCGAGGGCGCCCACGGAGACCAGCAGCACGTCCGGGCGGTCGGTGCCGGGCTCGCGCAGCACGTCCATGCCGCCGACGCGGCGCACGGCGGGTACGGCGGGGCCGACGGCGCCCTTGGAGAAGCGGACCACGGTCGGCGCGTCGTCGACGGCGACGGCCTCGCGCAGCTGGGCGCGGACCTGGTCGGCGTCGCGCGGCGCGGCCAGCCGCAGCCCCGGCACGACCTGGAGGATCGACATGTCCCACATGCCGTTGTGGGAGGCCCCGTCGGTGCCGGTGATCCCGGCCCGGTCCAGGACGAAGGTGACGCCGCACTTGTGCAGGGCGACGTCCATCAGCACCTGGTCGAAGGCGCGGTTGAGGAAGGTCGCGTACACCGCGAACACCGGGTGCACCCCGCCGGTCGCGAGGCCGGCCGCGGAGACGGCGCCGTGCTGCTCGGCGATGCCGACGTCGTAGACCCGCTCCGGGAAGCGCTTGGCGAACCTGTCGAGGCCGACCGGCTGCAGCATGGCGGCCGTGATGGCGACGATGTCCTCGCGCTCCTCGCCGAGCCTGACCATCTCCTCGCCGAACACAGAGGTCCAGTCGGCGCCGGAGGAGGCGATGGGCAGGCCCGTGTCGGGGTGGATCTTGCCGACGGCGTGGAAGCGGTCGGCCTCGTCCTGGAGGGCGGGCTGGTAGCCGCGGCCCTTCTCGGTGAGGCAGTGCACGATGACGGGGCCGCCGAACCGCTTGGCCCGCGCCAGGGCGGACTCCAGGGCCTCCAGGTCGTGCCCGTCGATCGGCCCGACGTACTTCAGGCCGAGGTCCTCGAACATGCCCTGCGGGGCGATGAAGTCCTTCAGGCCCTTCTTCGCGCCGTGCAGGGTGTCGTACAGCGGCCGGCCGACGACCGGGGTGCGCTCCAGGACCTCCTTGGTGCGGGCGAGGAAGCGCTCGTAGCCGTCGGTGGTGCGCAGGGTCGCCAGGTGGTTGGCGAGGCCGCCGATGGTCGGCGCGTAGGACCGCTCGTTGTCGTTGACGACGATGACGAGCGGGCGGTCCTTGGCGTCGGCGATGTTGTTCAGCGCCTCCCAGGCCATGCCGCCGGTCAGGGCGCCGTCGCCGATGACGGCCACGACGTGGTCGTCGCGCTTCATCAGCTGGTTGGCCTTGGCGATGCCGTCGGCCCAGCCGAGGACGGTCGAGGCGTGCGAGTTCTCGATGACGTCGTGCTCGGACTCGGCCTGCGAGGGGTAGCCGGACAGGCCGCCCTTCATCTTGAGCCTCGAGAAGTCCTGGCGGCCGGTGAGGAGCTTGTGGACGTAGGACTGGTGGCCGGTGTCCCAGAGCACCTTGTCCTTGGGCGATTCGAAGACCCGGTGCAGGGCGATGGTGAGCTCCACCACGCCGAGGTTGGGGCCGAGGTGACCGCCGGTCTTGGAGACCGCTTCGACAAGGAAGGTCCGGATCTCCTCCGCCAGCCGGTTCAGCTCTTCCAGGCTGAGCCGGTCCAGATCGCGCGGTCCCCTGATTCGGGTCAGCAGCGGCACCCGTGCCTCCTTGCAGTAGAGCTGTTGCCGGGCGTGTCGAGTCTAATCTTCCGCCATGGCGGACGGTGGCCGGGCGGTGGGTCGTACATCACCCGATAGCCGTACCCGGCGCGGCGCGTTCCACGACACGGCTGTGCCCGGCACCGCCATGGGTGCCGGGCACAGGTCCGGGGACGGGCGCCGATGCCGTCAGGCGCGGCCCGCCGTCCGCTGCGTCCTGCGGGTGACCGAGTCGATGACCACGGTCGCCAGCAGCACGCCACCGGTGATCATGTACTGGACCGGCGCGCCGGTGCCCTGGAGGGCCAGGCCGTACTGGATCGAGGTGATCACCATGACACCGAGCAGGGCGTTCCAGATGCGGCCGCGGCCGCCGAAGAGGCTGGTGCCGCCGATGACGGCCGCCGCGATGACGTTCATCAGCAGGTCGCCGGCGCCGGCGCTCTGGTTGGCGGCGGCGATCTTGGAGGCCCAGAACAGGCCGCCGACCGCGGCGAACAGGCCCGCTATGGCGAAGACCGAGACCCGGACCGCGACCACGTTGATGCCCGCGCGGCGGGACGCCTCGACGCTGCCGCCGAGCGCGAACACCTTGCGGCCGTACGCGGTGCGGCGGACCAGGAAGTCCATGGCGACCAGCACGACGATGAACAGCAGCAGCGCCAGGGGCAGGCCCTTGTACTGGTTGAACATGACCGCTGCGGCGAAGGCGACGACGGCCAGCAGACCGGTGCGCAGCAGGATGTCGCTCAGCGGCCGGGACGGGACGCCGGCGGCCTCGCGGCGGCGGCTGTCGAGGAAGGCGGCGGCGAAGTAGCCCACGACCGCGAGCGCCGCGAGGCCGTACGCGGCGGCGACGTCGGAGAAGTAGTGCGTGGTCAGCTGTCCGACCACGCCGTCGCTGTCGATGTTGATCGTGCCGTTCTCGCCCAGCAGTTGGAGCATGAAGCCGTTCCAGAACAGCAACCCCGCCAGGGTGACCGCGAAGGCCGGTGCCCCGATCTTCGCGAAGAAGAAGCCGTGCAGCGCGCCGATCAGCGCTCCGCCGACGACGGCGATCAGCAGGGCGAGCCATTCGTTGACGCCGTGCGTGATGGAGAGCACGGCGAAGACGGCGCCGGAGACACCGCTGACCGAGCCGACCGACAGGTCGATCTCCCCGAGCAGCAGCACGAAGATGATGCCGACGGACATCATGCCGGTGGCGACCATGGCGACGGAGATGTCGTTGAGGTTCTTCGCGGACAGGAAGGCCGAGTTCAGGCTCTGGAAGATGACGCAGATGACGACCAGGCCGACGACGACGGGGATCGACCCCAGGTCACCGCCGCGGATCTTGCGCTTGAACTCGCTGAGGTAGCCCGCGAGGCCCTGCTCCCGGACGAGCAGCCGGGGGTCGACGGCGGTGTCGGAACCGGCGGCCGCCTCGGGGTTCTCCATGATGACCTCGCCGGTGGGCGTGGAGGTCTTGTCGATGCTCACTTCTGAGCCTCCCCGTTGCTGCGCGCCGCACGGCGGGTCACGGCGTTGTCCGTGGCACCGGTGATGGCGGAGATGATCTCTTCCTGCGAGGTCGACTTGACCTCGAAGACGCCGTTGTTGCGGCCGAGGCGCAGGACGGCGACCTTGTCCGCGACGGCCTTGACGTCGGCCATGTTGTGGCTGATGAGGATCACGGCGTGGCCGCGCTCGCGCAGCCGCTCCACGAGGTCGAGGACCTGCGCGGTCTGCTCGACGCCGAGGGCGGCGGTGGGCTCGTCGAGGATGACCAGCTTGGGCTCGCCGAGCATGGAACGGGCGATGGCCACGGTCTGGCGCTGACCGCCGGAGAGCGAGGCGATCGGGATGCGGACGCTGGGGATGCGGATCGACAGCGTCTGGAGCAGCTCACGGGAGCGGCGCTCCATCTCGACCTCGTCGAGGACACCGCGCTTGCGGATCTCCCGGCCGAGGTAGAGGTTGCCGACGACGTCGATGTTGTCGCACAGCGCGAGGTCCTGGTAGACGGTCGCGATGCCCAGGTGCTGGGCGTCGTGCGGCTTGTTGATCTGGACGGCCCTGCCGTCCCATTCGATGACGCCCTCATCGATGGGGTGCACGCCGGCGATCGTCTTGACCAGCGTGGACTTTCCGGCGCCGTTGTCGCCGACCAGGGCGACCACCTCACCGGCGTGGACCTCAAGCTCTACGTCGGTGAGCGCCTGGACGGCACCGAATCGCTTGGAGACCCCGCGCAACGCCAGCACGGGCGTAGCGGACACGTGAACCATCTCCTTCGCCGCCTGACCCGGCGGGAGGTTGTGCAGAAGAGTGGGAGGGGGGTTCCGTCCGGCGCCCCGCCTAGCTTGCGGGGCTGGTGTTGCGGGGCGCCGGAGGAGCTGTGCGCGGCTGTCCCGCGGGCCGTGCGGCCGGCGGGAGTCGCGGGACCGCTTACTTGAGGCCGAGCTTGTCGCAGGCCGCCTTGAACTTGGCGGTGCAGATCTCGTCGACCGTGTAGACACCGTCCTTGATGACGGTGTCCTTGATGTTCTCCTGGGTCAGCGAGACGACCGGCACGAGGACGGACGGGACGCCCTTGGTGGTGGGGCTGTCGACCTTGTCCTTGGCGACGGAGTCGAGGGACTCGCCGCGGGCGAGCGCGACGGCCATCTTCGCGGCGGCCTCGGCCTCGGGGGCGTACGGCTTGTAGACGCTCATGTACTGCTCACCGGCGACGATGCGCTGCACACCGGCGAGTTCGGCGTCCTGGCCGGTGACGGGCGGCAGCTTGTCGAAGCCGCCGGCCTTCAGGGCCGTGATGATGCCGCCCGCCATGCCGTCGTTGGCGGAGTAGACGCCGACGATCTTGTCCTTGCCGAGGGCGGAGATGGCGCCCTCCATGTTCTTGTTGGCGTTCTCCGGCTTCCACTCCTTGGTGTCGTACTCCTTGCCGATCTTCACCTTGCCGTCGAGCACGGAGTGGGCGCCCTTCTTGAACAGGGCGGCGTTCGGGTCGGTGATCGACCCGTTCATCATGACGATCTGCCCGTCCTTGGCCTTGTCGCCCAGGGCCTTCAGCAGGGCCTCGCCCTGGGTCTTGCCGACCTGCTCGTTGTCGAACGAGGTGTAGGCGTCGATCGGGCCCTCGGCCAGGCGGTCGTAGGCGACGACGGGGATGCCGGCGTCCTTGGCCTTCTTCACCGAGTTGGCGATCGCCTTGGCGTCCACCGCGTCCAGGACGAGCACGTCCACCTTGTTGGTGATCATGGTCTCGACCTGCTGGTTCTGGACCGTGGCGTCCTGCTTGGCGTTGGCGTAGACGACCTCGCCCTTGTTGTTCGTCAGCTCCTTGATCTGCTTCTCGATCAGGACCCGGTCGAACTTCTCGTAACGCGCGGTCTGGTTCTCCGGGAGCAGGAGACCGACCTTGATGTTGTCGCCCTTCTTGGCGGCCGCGTCCTTCGAGGAGTCGCTTCCGCCGTCGGCCTCCTTGGCGCTGCCACAGGCGGCGAGGGAAACGGCCATGGCGGTGGCGGCAACGGCAAAGGCGGCACGGCGCATACGCGTGTTCACTTCTAGAAACCTCCCTGACGAGGCCGCGACATTGCGGCCGAGGTGGCTGGAAGTCAACTCGGCCATACGTGCGACGTCAAGAAGTAAATCCTTAACGAGATGGCAACGGTGCCATCCGTTCTCTAAGTGAAGGCAGGCGTGGCCGCCTGCAGCGCCCCGGCCGCAGTCCCGTCCAAAAGCGTCGAATCGCCCATCTCGCTGAGGGCCAGGGCGAGCGCCCCGAGCACCTCGGCGCGGCCGCCGAGAGCCCCGGGGAGCACGGACAACTGCCGTGCCGCGCTGGGGATCGCGTAGCGCGAGACGGACTCCCGGATGGGCCCGAGCACCAGCTCGCCGGCCTCGGCGAGATCACCGCCGAGCACGACACGGCTCGGGTTCAGCAGGTTGCAGAGGTTGGCCACCCCACTGCCGATGTGGCGGCCGACGTCGGCGATCACCCGACGGCAGCCCGGGTCTCCGTCCCGTGCGAGCCGCACGACGCCCTCCATGGTCAGATCGGTGCCGTGACTGGACTGCAGGAGCGGCAGCACGTAGCGCGCGGCCGTGAAGGTCTCCAGGCAGCCGCGGTTGCCGCAGCGGCAGACCGGGCCGGATTCGTCGAGTGTAATATGCCCTATTTCTCCAGCGGTGCCCCCGGGGCCCCGGTAGATTCTGCCGTTGATCACCAGGCCGGCGCCGACTCCGCTCGCGACCTTGATGTACGCCAGGTCGCGCTTGCCCCTGCCGCTGCCCCAGACCATCTCGCCCAAGGCGCCGAGGTTGGCGTCGTTGTCCACGTGCACGGGGACGCCGAGACGGCCGCGGAGCTCCTCGGCGGGCCTGGTGCCGGTCCAGCCCGGGAGGATGGCCGTCGAGCCGAGGGTGCCGGACTCGACGTCGATGGGGCCGGGGACGCCCAGGCCCACGCCGGCGATCTTGGAGCGGTCCACGCCCGTGGCCTCGATCAGGCGGCTGACCAGCTGTTCCGCGCGGTCGAAGCCCTGGGTCGACGAGGCGTCGACGTCGAGGGGCTCGGACTCCTCGGCGAGGACCTGGTGGGCCAGGTTGCCGATGGCGACGCGCAGGTGGGTGTGACCGAAGTCGACGCCGATGACGATGCCGGCGTCCCCGCTGAGGGAGACGCTGCGGGCCCTGCGGCCGCCGGACGAGGTCGGGGTGACCTCGACGGTGCCGTTCTCTTTCAACTCCCGCACGATATTGGAGACCGTCGCCGCGGACAGGCCCGTGGTACGGGCGATCTCGGCCTGGGTGAGGGAGCCCGCCAGGCGCACGGCACGTACGACCCGTTCCAGGTTGGCTCGGTGCAGCGATGACTGCGACCCCGGAGTCTCCACGACGACCTCCTGCGCGCGGGGCCGCATCGATGAGACCCCGTCCATGTCCAACTAGTGAACTCTAAGCTGAGCCGTTCGGGTTGCCTCCCGTCAAGAGGTTGAGCCGATTCCGGGGTGTGCGCATGTCGTCGCGGACCGCTACGGAAGGAGGCTCGGGGCGCTCCGGCCGTCATTCCGGCAGCAGCCGGGCCGCCTCCACCCGGTGCAGGTGCACCAGCGGGTCCGAACTGGGCCGCAGCGCCGTGGGGGCCGGCGGGACGGGCCACACGGTGCCGATCTCCCTGGTGGGGCGTGGCACGCTCAGCCACCGGCGGGCGGGTTCCGGGACGGTGCGCAGATCCAGCAGGCAGTCCCGGAAGGGCACCCGCTCCAGCCTGTGCTCGTTGCTGCCGGGGCCGGGGGGACCGGCCGTGAAGGTCCCCAGGGTGGTGTCGGGGCCGTAGGCCACGAAGGAGCCACGGCCGAAGCCGGTGCGCAGGCTGACGTAGCCGCCGCCGAAGCGGTCGCGGAGGAAGGCGCCCTGCGGGCGGGGGTACTCGGGGCTGTCGCTGACCAGCGCGCCATGGCCGTCGTGCGCGGCGAGCAGGATCCGGTCGCCTCTGAACCGGTGCCACCAGGTGAGACTGGCGGCCATCTGCTCGTCCCGGTACAGGTCCTGCTGAACGAGCTGCTCCTCGTCCTGCGTGAGGACGGGGACGGTGGAACGGCTCCAGGGTCCCGTGTAGCGGTGGGCCGCCCGCGCGGGCCAGGTGGCGCACGGTTCGGGCGGCCAGGCCCAGTACCGCCCGACCTCGCCGGAGCGGGCCCGGGCGTACCACCCGTGGGCGGGGTAGCGCCGTGGGTGGCGCGGGTTGGGGCTCTCCGAGCACTCCACGGCGTAGGGCGGCTCCACCTCCGGGTACACCGGCTCCTCGTCCCCCTCCGCGGGCACCGGGGGCCGGGGAGTCCCGACGGTGCCGCTGGGCCCCGCGAGCGAAGGCGTGCGGCCTTCCCACAGCGCCTGGAGGGCCTGGGCGCGTTCGGTCCAGCCGGGGTCGACGACGTAGAGGCCGTTGACGACCGCAGCGGCGGTGGCCGCACAGGTCCACTCCCCCCGGGGACGCTCACGCAGGCGCCGCAGCCGGCTGGTACTTGTCCCGGGTGGCCCGCGGGGTGCCGGCCGAGGAGGCGCGGCGGTCGGCCGTCGTGCCGCCGCGCAGGGCGAGGAAGCGGGACAGGGTCCGGGCCGACCCGACGTCGGCTCCCTGCCGCAGCTCGGTGGGCAGCCGAGGGCGCGTCCGCACCCACCGGACCGGATCGACGTTGCCGTGCAGGACCATCGCCCGGACCCGGTGCGGGAAGAGGTCGGCGTAGGTGGCGCCGAGGAACGTCCCGTGGGACACGCCGAGGTAGGTGGGCTTCCGGTCGCCCCCCGCCCGGCGCAGCAGATCCAGGTCGCGGGCGGTGTCGGCGGTGGAGGCGTGCCCCAGCCGGCCCGGGACGCGCTGCTCGCAGAGCCGGCCCAGCTCGGCGAAGGCGGAGATCCAGTCCTCGCGTTCCCGGCTGCCGACGGGGAAGCCGTCCGGCACCCGCGCGGCCCGGGCGGTGAACTCGTCCGCGGAGCGGTAGCACCTGACGGCCGTCGAGCGCCGGACACCACGGGGGTCCCCGCTGACGACGTCGAACCGCTCACGCAGCTCGCGGGGCAGCAGCTCGTACGCCCCGGGCAGGGCCGCCGGGGTCGAAGAACAGCGAACCGCCCCGGCGGTCAGGGGCGGTCGCCGGCCGCTTGACGACGGCCAGTCCGATCCGGCGCCCGCCGGGACGCAGGTGGTCGAGCGGGACCTCGACGGCCGCGCAGGAGTAGCCCGGTGCGTACGGGCAGGCGCGCAGGCCGGCGTGGGGACGGGGGCCGGCGCGGTCCGGCCGCCGGGCGCCTCGGCCGCGGCCGGGGTGGCAGCGGACAGGGCGCAGGCCACGGCCGCCGCGACGGCGACGCCCTTCCACCTCGGGCCCTGTCGGGGAGCTGGCACGGGTGATCCTTCCGGGTCTCCGGCTCTCGGGCACGCGCCCTCACCCGCAGCCTGTGCGGGGTGCCGCGCGAGACCCGCGCAGATGACCCGTACGGGCGCCTCCGCGGCTCCGTCCGGATGAGCCGGGCGGTCGCCCGCCCCGGTGGGTGCGCGCCGCATTACCGCCCCGGCGGCGCCCCGGGCTACTTCAGCGCCCCCGCCGTCAGCCCCTGCACCACCTGCCGCTGGAAGATCACGTACGCGGCGAGGACGGGCAGCATCGCCATCACCAGGCCCGCGAACAGCCCCGACCAGTCGCCCTTGTAGCCCTGGCTCACCGCCAGCTGCACCAGCCCCTGGGTGAGGACGCGCTTGTCCGGGTCGGTGTTGAGCACCGTCGGGAGCATGTACTGGTTCCACTGCCCCAGGAAGTTGAAGATGCCGACGCTGATCAGGCCGGGCTTGGCCATGGGCAGCATGATCTGGAAGAACGTGCGGCTGTGGGACGCCCCGTCCACGAACGCCGCCTCCGCCACCGAGGTCGGCAGGGTGCGGAAGAACGCCGTGAGGAAGAAGACCGTGAACGGCAGCGAGTAGGCGATGTAGACCAGGATCAGGCCGTGGAGGGTGTTCAGCAGGCCCATGTTGTTCACGACGTAGAACAGCGGGACCAGCGCGAGCATGATCGGGAAGCTCATACCACCGATGAACAGGTAGTAGATGAAGCGGTTGCCCGGGAAGTCGAAGCGGGCCAGCACGTAGGCGGCCATGGAGCCGAGGACGAGCGTGCCGACGAGCGAACCGCCCACCACCAGCACGGTGTTGAGGAAGTAGTCGCTCATGTTGGCCTGGGTCCACGCCCGCGACCAGTTGTCGAAGTGCAGGGAGTCCGGCAGGGACCAGGGGGAGCTGAAGATGGAGCGGTCGTCCTTGAAGGACGTCATGACCGCCCAGAGCAGCGGCAGGACCACCATGAAGGCCCAGAGGACGAGGACGCCGTGGGAGAAGACGTTGAGGACCGTGCCCTCCTTCTTCTCCCGGGTCGGCGGGGCCGGCGGGAGGTCCTCCTTGGCCAGGACGGCACCGGACTCGGCCGGGAGCGGAGCGGGGGTTCCGGTCGTCTTCATCAGTACTCCAGCCGCTCGCGGCGGCCCAGCCGCATCACCACGGCGGCGAAGGCCAGCGTGACGACGAGCAGGGCGACACCGATGGTGGTGGCGTAGGCGGCCTGCCCGTCCCGGAACGCCTTCTGGTACACGTACAGGACCATGACGGTGGTCGAGTAGTCGGGGCCGCCCGGCCCGGTCGTCATGATCTGCACGACCGCGAACGACTCGGCGCCCAGGGCGAGGATGCCCATGTAGACCCAGCCGGACTGCACGGTGTCCCACAGCAGGGGCAGGGTGATGCGGAAGAACGTGGTGACGCGGTTCGCGCCGTCCAGCAGGGCCGCCTCGTACATCTCCCCCGGGATGGAGGCCATACCGGCGGAGAAGAGGACCACGAAGAAGCCGACCGTGGACCAGACGAGGACCGCCGTCACGGCCCACAGCGCGAGGCCGGGATCGCCGAGCCACAGCGGCTGGACGCCGTCGAGGCCGATCCCGCGCAGGAGCGAGTTGATCGCGCCGCTGTCCGGGTTGTACGCGAACGCGAACAGCAGCGCGACGATGGCGATCGAGAGGACCTGCGGGAAGAAGTAGACGATCTTGTAGAAGGAGGAGCCACGGACACCGGTGACCACCGGGCCGTTCTTCCTCTTCCTGCCGCCCACGTTGATCATGAAGGCGAAGAACAGCGCGAGGCCGATCGTCACCACCGGCAGCAGGAGGGCGAACAGCAGGCTGTGCTGCAACGACTTCCAGAAGATCTCGTCGTCGAGCATCCGGCTGTAATTGCCGAAACCGACCATCTCGAATTCGGGGCTCAGGCCGGTCCAGTCCGTGAACGAGTAGTAGATGGACTGGAGGAACGGCCAGACCACGAAGAGCGCGTACAGCCCCAGGGGCAGCGCGAGGAAACCCACGATGAACCGGTACTTGCCGTGCTGCATCGCCACTCCGGTGCCGTTGCGGACATGAAAGTCCGGTGCCGTTACTGGTGCTTGTAGTGCTTGATGGAGTCGTCCTTGGCCGCCTCGTCGGCGAAGCCCTGGATCCTCTTGATGGCCTCGGCCGGGGTGAGGCGGCCGGCCATCATCTCACCCAGGCCGGACACACCGATCTTCTCCTTCTGCAACTGGACGTACCAGTCCTGCAGACGGGGGTTCACCACGTTCTCGCCGGCCTTGTCCAGCGCCGCGACGCCCGACTTCAGGCCGGGGGTGAGGGCGATGCCGTCGGTGCCGCCGTTGTACGCGGTCAGCGACTTCACCTTGCTGGTGAAGTTCTTCGACGAGGCCTCG
Organism: Streptomyces sp. NPDC058741; assembly: GCF_042746715.1. Lineage (NCBI taxonomy): Bacteria > Bacillati > Actinomycetota > Actinomycetes > Kitasatosporales > Streptomycetaceae > Streptomyces > Streptomyces sp. NPDC058741. Next base: position 25,981 of record NZ_JBHYQH010000030.1, read on the forward strand.
CTGAGCATGATGCGCAGCTGCTCCATGCCGCCCGCGGCGTTCTTCGCCTTGGCCGGGACGATGAAGGGCTCGCCGCCGGAGGCCCAGATGGTGCCGAACGGCATCTTGTCGGAGGAGTCGAGGCCGGTGGGCGCGGAGACGGCCAGGTCGAAGTCCTTCGGGATGACGTTCGCCGACTCGTTCTCCACCCAGGAGCCGTTGGGGAGGAACAGCGCCTTGCCCTCGGCCCACGCGGTCTGCGACTGGATGTGGTCCAGGCCCGGAGTGCCCTTGAGGACGTAGCCCTTCTTGTAGAGCTCGTAGTACGCCTCGAAGCAGGCCTTGACGGCCGGGTGCTTCCAGGCGTTCGGCTCCAGGTTGTCGATGGCGTCGAGGACCTCGCGGCCGCCGACCTTGCCGATCATCGGGTAGAGCGAGAAGGGGATGTAGTACGGGTACTTGCCCGCGTACGTCCAGCCCGCCATGCCCTTCTTCTTGGCCTTCGCGCAGACCGCGAGCATCTGGTCCCAGGTCTCGGGGTACTGCTCGTCGAGCGAGTCCAGGGCCTTCTGCGAGTACCAGACGCCGTACACGGTGTAGGCGTAGTAGAGGATCCAGGCCTTCTCGCCGTCGAACTGGCCCATCTCGACGATGCCGGGACGCAGGGTGTCGCGGACCTTCTTGGCCGGGTCGTCGTAGGAGGGCGCGTCCAGCAGCGGGGTGAGGTCGCTGAGCTGGTTCTTGCCGACGAGGACGCCCATGTCCATCTGCTCGGCGCCGGAGTTGTCGATGAGGTCCGGCGGGGTGCCCTGGTTGAAGCGGGGCTGCAGGGTGGACTGGATCTTCTGGGTGGCGGAGAACTTCACCTGGGCCGTGGGGAAGTTCTTCTCGTAGATCTTCACCGCGTCCTCGGCGTACTCCTTGCCGAAGCCGCCGTCGAAGAGGACGAACTCCATGCCCGCGGTGTCGTTGACGGCGAGCGGGTTCTTCGCGGTCTTCTTGCCGGCCTTGGCCTTGTCGCCGCTGTCGCCGCCGCCGCTGCTCGCGCAGGCGGACAGGAAGCTCATGGTGGGGACGGAGATCAGCCCGAGCGCGGCGGACCTTCTGATCAGATCACGGCGGCCGACACCCTCGGTGCCGTGGTTCTCGGCGGAAGTGGATCCCATGCTCAAGTCCTCGCCTTCTCCAGGACTCAGGCGGTGAACCGGATCCTTCCCGGCACCGCGATCGGGTCAAGCTGGGTCGTGCAGGAAAGTGCGGGTGGTGACGTGTGCGTCGTGCGAATCGCCCGACAGGTATAGTCCACTTCCCGCCAGCGGATCAAGATCGAACGCAAGGTTGGCCGTGGGTCTTATCCGAGTTGAGACCTCGCGGAAGGATGAGCGGCTCGCAGGTCGCACGCAGAAAGAATGCTTGCGGTCGCGCTCGAACACCACAGGCAACACCCTTGACACCGCATGACACTTGAGCAACTACTGGTCCTTGCACAGAGATGGTGACAACGTTGTCCGCTGCGGAGGGAGGGTACCTGTTGATGCAGCGGAAAGCTCGGCGCAGATGGGGGTCGGCGGTCGTGTCGGCGACCGCCTTCGCTTGGCCCTGAGTTCGCAGGGCGTTGCGGTCGCACTGCCCCAGGCCCCCTGGAAACCCGATCGGGGGGGCACGTCCTCCTTCGAGGCGGACGGCCCGTCTCCGGACAGGCTGAACACCGTCGGCACCGGTGCCGACGGCGGCGAACGCGCCTCGGGCGTCGACGGCGGGTACAGCAGCGGCATACCGGGCAACGTGACCGACCGGGTCACCGATGTCCGCGCCAGTTCCGAGAACGCGGGCGGCGGGGAGGTGGAGGAGAACCTCGTCGACGGCGAACCGAGCACCAAGCGGCTCACCTCCGTGCCCACGGGCTGGGTGGAGATGGACCTGGACGAACAGGTCAGACTGGCGTGTTACGCGCCGACGTCCGCCAACGACGCCGACGAGCGCGACCCCCGGGACTGGCCCCTGAAGGGGCCGGCCGACGGCAAGGAGTGGACGACGCTCGACACCCGCTCCGGGGAGTCCTTCCAGGAGCGGTTCCAGACGAAGACGTACGACCTGGCCGAGCCCGCCGAGTACCGGCACGTCCGGCTGGAGGTCACCCGGAACAACGGCGGCGGCATCCTGCAGCTCGCCGACCTCCAGCTGTCCACGGGCGGCCCGACGGCGACCGGGTGGGCAGTGTCAGCGGGAGCCGGTACGACATCTGTCTGGACCGGATCGAACGCACCTGGGCTCACCACCGCGAGGAGATCTGCCGACCGAAGATCGACGCCTTCGCCCCTTTCTCCCCCCTCCCCCGCACGCCCGCCAGGCCCTCCAAGCCGTGCGCTGGAGGCACGATCCGGGCACAGCAAGCTGACGATCGAACGGATCTACCTGTTCACGAGCCTGCCACCTTGCGCCGCCACCGGCAGCGGACTCGTCGCCTGGATCCGCCGCCAGTGGCTCATCGAGACCAAACTCCACCACGTCCGGCGACCGCCCCTTCCACGAGGACGCCTCCAAGATCCGCACCTGGCACCTGCCCCACCGCCTCAGGGCCGGCCCACGCATCTCGCCATCGGCGTCCATCGCCAGGACGACCACACCAACATCGCCGCCCCCCTCCGCCGCACCACCCGCAACCACCGGGGGCCCTTCACCGCCCTCGGACTGACCTGACGAACCCCGACACAAGATCACTTCTCACATACCCTGCGGTCATGCCGGAGGGCATTCACTCGTGGCCAGGCGGAAGCCCACAGGGTAAAGCGGGCCGGGGAAGGCTCCGTGTCTGCGCCGAGTGCGGGTGAGATCCCCGAAGCGGGAGAAGCTTCCGCCCCGTGCGACCCGGTAGGCGCCCGTCGTCTCCACCAGGTGGTCTGCCACATAGGGACCGCCGGGGTAGGGGGTGTACATGTCCGCCACATACTCTTCGACGTTCCCTCCCATGTCGTACGCGCCGTACGGAGAGCGCCCGGCAGGAAAGGCACCGACGGGAGAGGTCGTGTGTATCCCCGTCTCCCGCGTGTTGGCGGCATGCGACTCGAACATATTTCCCCAAGGGAACTCTCTGTTCTCCCTCCCCTTGGCAGAGTGTTCCCATTCGGCCTCGGTGGGAAGGCGCCACGGATGGTCGGATAGGCCACTCAGCCAGGCCGCGTAGGCATCTGCGTCCTCGGGCTGCACCCCCGCCACGGGGTGGTTGCTGCGGTCATAGGGATAGGCACCGAGATACCAGGTACTCGGGCGCCTCTCGTGACCGGTGTCGTCGAGGAAGTCCCGGTACTCCTCATTGGTGACGGGATAGCGGCCGATCCAGAAGTCCTGCAGAACTACCGTGTGGGCAGGGGTCTCCTTGTCAATCCAGGACCGGACGACACCGACGTGCTCCCAGTCGGAGACGACTGTGTCGACAGAGTCGGGATCGAGGCCGATCTCCACGGTTCCGCCCGAGACGAAGCACGTCGCCGGACTGCCGCTGCGGATACGAGGGTCGCCGATCAGCGCCAGAATTCCGCCGGCGGCGAGTCTGTCCGGCAGCGGGGCGTCCGGGTTCTCCACATGGGAGGCCAGCTGTTCGGGCCCGAGCGCTGCCAGGGTCTGGGCCGCCTTGGCCGGTGGCCGCACGTCGGACCGCCGGGCCAGGGCTGCGTGCTCCTTAAAGTGCGGGGAATCCGCCACGTCCGTCAGTTTCACGATGCATCTCCTACCGAGATGGTGTGGCTGCCCCGAAGTGCCTTGGTTTCCAGATAGCGGGTGTTCTCCGCGGTGAGGTGCACCTCGGTGGGGACGGCGGACACGACATCGATGCCGTGCTCCCGCAGCTGTGCCACCTTGTCAGGGTTGTTGGTGAGCAGCCGGATCCGATCCATGCCCAGGACATGGAGCATCGTGGCCGCGACCGGGTAGTCGCGCTCGTCCGCGTCCCGGCCGATGAGCTCGTTCGCCTCGAAGGTGTCCGCTCCTTGGTCCTGGAGGAGGTAAGCGTCGAGCTTGTTGTAGAGGCCGATGCCCCGTCCTTCCTGACGGAGGTAGAGCACAGCTCCCCCCTCGGTTGCGATACGCCTTAGGGACTCGTCGAGTTGCGGTCCGCAGTCGCAGCGAGCAGAGCCGAGGACATCCCCGGTGAGGCATTCACTGTGCACGCGTACGACGGGAACGCCACGCGAAGGTTTCGCCACGATCATGGCGATGTGCTCTTCTGCGTCTGGAAGGCCGGTGAAAGTGACCAGCTCGGCCCGCTGGCCGTCGGCCCGGTGGAGGGTGACGCCCACACGTGCGCGTACAGCCGCTGGTGGGTTGAGCACTGCTGGAGTCCGGGGGGCGGGGGCATTCATGCTGTCGTAGCCTCCTCGCGGATGTCGGCCTGGCCAGCCAGATCGTCGATGCGCCAGTTCTGGCGAATGCTCGTCTCACCGTCCGCGCCGATGCCAACGACGAGGATGCGTCCGTCCCAGCCTGCAACCACGACGCTTTGACCGTCCAGCGGGGTCATGCAGGAAATTCCCTGGGCGAATTCCGTCAGTAGTCGGCCCGAGGTCAGGGTCTGCGCCGTGGTCCCCCATTCCACCTGCCACGCGTACAGGCCGAAGTCGTAGGACCCGGCCAGTACCACCGGGTTGTCGCGGTCTCCGAGCAGGCCGATGCACTTGACCGACTCGTCTGGCCCGAGCAGGGTCTGGACCTCCTCCGCTCGCCATGTGGCGTTGCCGGACGCAGCGATCCTGCCGACTTTGACCGTGTGGTCGCGGGAGGCGCTGGCGGCTACGCGGTCACCGAGCACCGCCACAGCGTTCACCAGGTTGCCGTGCTCCCACAGAGTGCTCCGCTCGTGCACGGTTCCTGCGGAGACGGTGCGGTCGGTGGCCCCAGACAGGAAGCCGCCGTGCAGAGCGGTGAGTGACTTCACCGATCCGTCGTGAGCCCGCCGGCGGGCCGTCACGGTGAGCGTCAGCGTATCGAGCACGACAAGCTCACCGTTGTAAGTACCGGCCACCAGGGAGTCGCCGTCGAAGCAGAGGGAAGGCAGAGGAGCGCCAAGCTGCTCGCTGACGATCCGGCGGCCGTCCCGCAGTCCGATCACATGGCCGGCGTAAGTACCCGCGTAGATGGCGCCGTCGCGGGCGGCGAGAGAGAGGACCGGCCCCTCGGACAGCTGCAGCGCACGGACCGCCGGGGACCCGGATGCGTTCGCTGTCTCACCCACGTCTACGGTGAAAACCACACCCGAGTCACAGCCAATGAAGAGCTCGCTGCCATGGGCAGCCATCGCGTTGGGCCCGTGATTCGGGGCATCCGGGACCGCGACCTCGGTGGCGTCAGTGAGGCTGTAGAGGTGCGGGCCGTTCCAGAAGCTGCCGACTGCCACCACGCCTGCGGCCACCGACACCGAGCGCGGCCACACCCGGGCGTCGTACACCTGGTGCGTCCTGTCGCCGTCGACGTCGAAGAAGTGCAGTGAGCCGTCATACGCCCCGACGACGAGGGACGAGTCGTCCTCGGACCAACCGACCGTGCGAGCCGCGGAGTCGGAGACTCCCAGCGTGCGCAGGTGTTCCAGCCTGCCGGTCAGCAGGTCGACTGAGCCGTCGTCGCGGGCCACTGCGAGGATCTTGCCGGAGTGGGACCAAGCGCAGCCCTCGATGGAGGAGTCGTAGTGTCGGACGGCGGAGTCGGCTTCTGTGCCGGGCCGGCGCACGGCCACCATGCCGTCCTCTCCAACCGTGGCGACCAGTCCTTCTGGACTGACCGCCACCGCCATGCAGTGCGCAGTGTGAGAGCCGGCCTCGGAGAGAAAGGCGCCGCTCAGCGCATCCCACATGGTGGCCCGGCCGTCCTCGGACACGCACACGAGGCGTTCGCCGTCGGGCATCCAGTCCACGGAGTTGATGTCGTCGGTGTGCCGGGCCAGGACGTTGATCAACTCGGCCGGCCCACCCTCGCTCGGTATTCGCCACACGGCGACGGTCTTGTCTGCCGACGCGGTCGCCAGCAGACCTGGGGCGACGGGGTTCCATGCGGAGGCGTTGACCAGGCGCCGGTGTCGCAGCCGGTGCAGTATCCGAGGCGTTGCGGGCTCGGTGGTGTCCCAAATCAGAACGGTCCCGTCATAGGAACAGCTGGTCAGCCGCTTCCCGTCGGCGCGCAGGGCGACATGAGTGACGGGGGCGGCGTGTCCGGTGGGGTTGGGAAGCAAGTTGATTGTGCGCATATTGCAGTCCTCGCTGTTCGGCTACTTGACGGGCGGGTTGCCGAGCACGGCGCTGCTCGGGTCGGCGTCCGCATCGCTCCAGGAAGACCAGAAGCGGGCCAGGCAGATCAGTGACAGCCCCGCGGCCAGGCCCAGGAGAACCAGGACGGCGGTGCTGCCCCACGTCTGCTGCACCAGGGGGATCAGGAGGGGAGCGAGAAGGATCGGTATGCCACTCATGAGGTTGAACAAGCCTTCGGCCCTGCCGACGACGTCTGATGGCAGATACTTGACGACGATCATCGCTGTGACGGCGGTCATGGCCGATCGCATGGTGAAGAAGGCCACCATGCAGAACACGAAAGCCCCGGCGGAGGGAAGCGCCATGGCAAACAGGGCGGTCGTCATGATGATCGCCGAGAAGGCCAGGACGATGCGAGGTCGGGTGCGGGCCCGAGCCGCGATGTAGATGCTTCCAGCCAGCGCGCCGACGTTCGCGACAGCCTGGGCGGCGCTGACCCCACTTGCGGGCATGTGCCAGTGGTCGCGCAGGTACCACACCATGAAGGACAGCACGCCGATCCCGCTGGCGAAATGCAGCGGCAGCGATGTCAGCTGTACGTACAGCACTCGCTTCTCGGCTCGTACGATGCGCCAGCCGTCCAGGATGTCGCGGCCTAGGCTCGGCCGGCGCCCGGCCTCGCCGTCTCGTCGTACGTGCTCCTTCGCTGGCGGGTGGATACCGAGCAGCCAGACGATGATCGGGGCGAGGAAGGTGGCGGTGTTGAACCACAGCAGTCCGAGGTATCCGATGAGCCCGACGCCCACCGCGACGAGCAACGGGCCGACGATGTTGGATGTCACGAACAAACTGCTGAGGACGGCCCGGGATCGGGCGGCGTTGTTCGGGAACATGGTCGGCACACCGGTGATCCAGCCCGTCCGATACATTTCGCCACCCAGCTGCACGAACGCGGCCAGGCAGAACAGCACCGCGGTGGAGGACCGCCCGGTCAGCACGGTGAGGTTCAGCGCCACCGCGCTCGCAAGCTGTATCAGCAGCCCGGGGACGACGAAGACACGGGGTCCCCAGCGGTCTGCCACCGCTCCCAGCCATGGGCTGAGCAGCAGCGTGAGGGGGGCTAGGGCCGCGAGCAGCGACATCGTCGCCAGGGAGCCGGTCAGCTCGTACACGAACAGCGGAAGGCCCACCTTGTAGGCCGCCTCACCGAGGTTGTTGACGAAGTTTCCGGTGGCGAAAACCAGGAAACGGCGGTTCCGCCAGGGGGCAGTTGAGGGCTCCGGGACAGTTTGCTGGGTCATTCGTACGTTGTCTCAGTCTGCCGCGATGTCTTCGTGGGTCAGTGTGAACCGTGCCGGCCGGCCCGGCAGCCAGCGGTCCTCCAACTTGGCGAACGTACCTTCCTCCGCCGGCTTGTCCATCCGGTACAGCGACATCAGGCCCGTGCGGCAGCCAACGAGCAGGTGGGGTCGACCGTCGGTGTCGCGGACGATGGTCAGCGCCTTGGGGTAGTCCGGCAGGTCTTCCATGAAACCCACGAAATCGTTGCTCTCGTAGGTGTAAGCGGCGACTTGCATGCCGTACGAGCTGGCGCACACCAGACCGTCGCTGATCGTGGCGTTCTCGGCGGTGTTGGAGAGTAGATCCTTCCACCGGCGTGTGACGCCTTGGCCGATGGCGATCTCCTTCACTCCGCCGTCTCCGACGACGTAGAGGAAGCCGTCCTGAGCCCACATGCGCTTGGGGTATTCCCCCTGGTCCAGGCGCCACGTCGGTTCGTCGCCGCTCTTGTCGAAGACCGCAATGACGCCATTGCGGGTGGCCAGTACTCGTTCACCATCCGGCAGATACGTCGCGGCCCACACCGGCAGCCCGTCCACGCCGAGCCTCGCCAGCACTTGGCCACGCTCGGCATCAAGCTCCACGGCGCCGGCGTTGCTCGCGATCAGGAGGCGCGAACGATCGGGGGAGGCCGCGACAGTGTGGAGCAACCCCTCAGGTAGGTGCTTGCTCCAGAGGATCTGCCCACAGGGTCGGGCCCGGAAGACACGCCGGTCCCGGCTGATCCCCACCCAGCCACCGTCGACCGGAGCGATCCGGCGGGTGAAGCCGAAGCCCGTTTCGTGATTTTCCAGGATGCGCAGGGTCGGCCCGCTCGCCACCTGCTGCACCTCGACGACCGCGACACCGGAATCCGTGGCGCAGTACAGGACGGTCGGGTCCTCGGCCGAGGGCTGGATGTCCCAGACGGCCTGCCGCCGGAAGCCCATTGACCGGACGAAGGAGCCGTCCTGAGTGAGTTGGGTGATCTCCCCATCCTGGCACAGAACGTATACATCGCCGGATGGGCTTACGGTGATGTCGCTGAGCTGGTGCGAGAATCCGCTGACTACACGTTCGACCCGCAGGTCACGTGTGGTGTTGTCGAAGATGTAGAGCTCGCCGTCGAATCCGCCGGAGTAAGCTCGCGTGAAGTCGGGCGAGAACCCAACGAATTCAACATCGTCGCGCGCGAAGAGGAACTCGCTTTCCTTCACGCCACTCGGTGACACAGTGACAACACCATTGGCAATGTCAGCGTTTTCGCCCTCGCCGAAATCCTGCGTGCACCAAAAACGGTCGTGCCGACGATCGTAGCGGACGCGGTGGATGTTTCCGTCGTCCAGCTTCACATGATTTGGAAATTCCAGATCCTTGAAGCTGCCAAAGCGGAGGTTGCCTTCCTTGTCGGATATGGCATGCAGGGTCGGGTGGTCGGTACTTGCCCATTCCATGGGACTGGTACCGCATACATTGGGCCGAATCTCCAGCACGTCGAAGCTGTTCAGGTCGATGACCAGCATCTGGTGATGGTAGCCGCTGGTGACAAAGACGCGGCCGTCCCACACTCCGATGCCGCGGGAGCTCGCCGGGGACGGTTCCTCGCCCTCGATCAGCGTCGAGGGATCGCAGATCGTAGCCGGATCCAGGCGGTTCACCAGGTCGAATGTGTCGAGAGACCAGCGCAGGACGGCACCCATGCGGTCCTTGCCGATCACCCAACCGCCGGCGACGGTGAGGCCATACAGCGGCCGCCCCTCGCTCACCCGGGGCGAGGAGCGGATCACCTTCAGTTCGCCGTCAAGCAGGTGGATACGGCCGAAAGAGTCCGAGGCGAGGAGTCCCTGTCCTTCGACATAATGAATACGCATGACGCGGTCTGTGAGCTTCAAGGCAACCTTCTGCATCTCTGTGTGAAGATTCTTGCCGGATCAGCAGTCCGGTCGACCACGATAATCGTGGTCGACCGGACTAAAGGATTCGCGGCACTGCAGACCGCGAAAGTGACCACCTAGATCACTTGTTGGCAAACACGTTGCGACGGATCGGCTTCTTCATGCGAGAACACCCCCTTCCAGAATTCGGTCTCCATTGCTGTCGATCAATAGAATGACGAATTATCCAGGGATGGCAAGCGGTTGGGATGTGACGTACATCACTGCCTGTCGCCTGCTTATCTGGGGACCGATTCGGGTATCCCGGCGGAACACTTGATTCCGGAAGGAGTATGGCTGAAAATATTCGCCGTCGCCTCGCAGATGCGAGATTAAAGTGAGTAATCACCAACGGCTCCACGAGCCGGATCGACGCAGGAAATAAGGGCGGTACGCGTGTCCCTGGAAGTCCCTGGCCAGCTGTGGAAGAAGGCCACGAGCACAATCGGCCTCGTGGTCGTACGCCACGACGACGGCGCCAACGTGATGTCAGCGGAATGGTCGTATTTCGTGAACAAGGATCCGCTGTACGCCGCGGTGGTCCTCAGCCCTCGAGCGCGGTCCCGGGAGCTCCTCCCGCTGAGCGGCGAGTTCAGTCTCACGTTGTGCTCCGAGGAGCAGGCCGAACTTGCCGACTTCGCCGGCAGCTTCTCACTCGCAGAGATCGACAAGACCGGCAGCGAGCTCATCGCGTTCGGTGCACCTGAAGCCACCGGCACCCCGTGGGTCGACGGCGGCCTGGTCGCCCTGGAATGCGTACTGCGCGACACCGTCCCCTTCCCTGTCCACACCATGTTCGTGGGCGAGGTCGTGGCCGCGCACGTTTCCGAGATCGACCGCAGGCCGCTGGTCAAGCACGGTCCCATGCACACCCTCGGCGAACGCGTGCAGCGCACTGCCGTCGCCACCGCCGCACAGATCTTGCCGGATGGCACACTGCGGGTGACAGCCACAGGCCCAGCGGCCCAAGGGGCCGACCTCTGGCGGGTGAGCCTGCTCAGCGCGACCGGGGCCGAAGTCGACCTGGGGGAGCATCCCTCGGCCGACTACGGCGACTTCCTGATTGATCTACCGCTTCCCGAGGACATTCCGCCGCTCGCCGGGGCGCGGATCAAGGTGGAACGCAACGGGGCGAAGCCAGGCTTCGCACGCCTGCTGCGTCGGGAAGCGACGTCGTGAAGGACGCCGCGCTGAAGTTGCCCTCCTCCCCGCTGCGGCTGGCAGTCCTCCAGGTCGAAGCGACCCCTGCGGATGTCACTGGCAACGCCCGGCGAGCAGTCGGCCTGATAACCGCCGCCTCCCGGCGGGGAGCCCGACTGGCGGTGCTTCTCGAGCGAAGGGACCTCCCGTGCTGCGTGAAATAAGCCTCGGTGGAAAGCCCGACACCGTCACGGTGCGCAGCGCCCTCCGCGACGGCTTCTTCCTGGTCCGGAACTCCGTCCCGGAAGGCCTGCTCGACGAGTGCTACAGCTTGCTGCAAACCTTCTTCTCCCTTCCCATGGAGGCAAAGCTGGGCACTCGGATTGCGGGCACCAATGGGCAGTCGGGGTACACGCCGCCGCTGGTGGAGACAGCCGAGAAGTCGAACCGGACCCCTGACTGGAAAGAGCTCTTCCACTGGGGAGCGCCGCTTCCCGCAGACCACCCACTGCGCACCCGCTTTCCCGCCCGCTATCCGGACCCCTGCATGCCCGACGATCTGGTTCCGGGCATGGGGCAGTCCATGTCCGAACTCCACACCCGCATGAAGGAGTTCCAGGTCCGGGTCGTCGAAGTCCTCGGCGAGGCTCTGAACGTCCACTCGGGCTACTTCGAGGAGATGCTCCAGGACGGGCCGGTGGTTAACCGCGCCGCCTGGTATCCCCCCATGGAGGGAGCGCCTTCGCAGGATCACACCTGGGCTGTGGAGCACAAGGACTTCGACCTCATCACGGCACTGCCCCGGGCGACCTCCCCCGGCCTGCAGGTGCTCGGGCTGGACGGCGAGTGGCTGCCGGTGCACGCCCCCGAGGGCTACGCGATCGTCAACGTCGGCATGGTCCTGGAACGGCTCACCGACGGTCTGGCACGCGCCGCGGTCCATCGCGTAGTGGCCGACCCTCAGCAGGAGGGCGCTCGGCTGTCCATCGTCCAGTTCTGTCACCCGACCCCGTGGACCGTGCTGACGCCCCTGCGGTTTCCCGGCTCCCAGGACAGGCCGCAGCGCTTTCCCACACTGACCGCTGACGCCCTCTTCGAGCGCACCATGTACCGCATCAACCGGCTCGACACGCAGCACGGCTCCGATGCACGAAGGACAAGGTGAGATGTCATGGCCGAAAAGCCCCTCACTTCTGAGGATCCACTTGCGGCGAGCGCCGGAGCCGGACACCGGAAATCGGAGGGAGACCCGGTGTGAGCCCGGATCTCGTCGTCGCCGCGGCTACTCCCGGACACCGACCCGGAGTGATCGACGACACGTCTTCGGAGCGTCGCCTGTCGTCAAGCGCGGAGGACTTCAACGGTGTCGACGCGGTAAGGGCAGAGCGCGATGCCCTCTTCATCGTTTCCGGCACTCTGCGCCAGGACAACCAGCGGCTGCTGGTCGCCTCCGCGCAGCGCCGGACACCGCGAGTGGAGCGAGGGCTTCCCGCGCACCCACTGAAGGTAGTGGTCAGCGCGAGCGGTGACCTCGACCCCGGCCTACGCTTCTGGCACTGTGGCGGCCGGAAGGCCGTCCTCTGCACCGGCTCCGCCCCGGGCAGGATGAGTGATCGTTTCGGGGAACGGCTGAGGTCATGGAACTGGGCGTCCCCCTCCGTCTCGGTGCCGTTCTGGACGACCTGGTGGCGCGGGGTGTGGGCCGTCTGCTGGTCGAGGAAGGCGGCAGCATCCACACGCAGTCCTTCGAAGAGGACCTGGCGGACGAAATGCGCTCCGCGCGTTTCCCCACACCCCCAGGGAGTTGCCGCATGACGGATGCGATAACGGAGAAGGACAGGCTCCGGCTCGCCGAGGCAGCGCGCCTGGCACGTTTGTGTCCTTCGTCGGACACTGCTTTCAGCGTCGGAGCGGTCATCTTCGAAGCTGCGGGGCGGGAATTGTCCCGGGGCCATAGTCGAGAGTCCGATCCGGTGGTGCACGCGGAGGAATCCGCACCGGCCAAGCTCGACCCGCGTGACGCACGACTGCAGAGCGCCACTCTCTACAGCAGCCTAGAGCCCTGCTCCGAGCGAGCCTCCCGGCCCTGGAGTTGTACTCAACTCATCCTGAACGCGGGTATTTCCCGGGTGGTCATTGCCTGGCGAGAGCCGGACACGTTCGTGGCCGACCGCCAGGGCATGGACGTTCTCAGGGAAACAGCACAGAGGTCCTCGAAATGCCCGAACTGGCCCTATTGGCGATGAAATCCAACAACCATCTCCTTCGGATCGGGGAGGGCCGATGACCGTGCACACCCCAAGCGGCATCCCCACCGTCCCGCTCAAGCTCGCCGTCCTCCAGGCGGAGGCAACTCCGGCGGATGTGACCGGGAACTCTGAGCGGGCGGCCCGGATGGTCATCGAAGCCGCCCGTCGGGGCGCGCGAGTGGCCGTCCTGCCGGAACTCCACCTGTGTGGTTACGACCTTCCCACGCTGGTGGGCAATCCTGGTGCCTGTGAGGTGTCGGCCGACGAAGCGGGCGCCATCACCGACGTGCGCCTGGACGCACTGACCGAAGAAGCGGTGAGGACGGGGACACTGGTCCTGGCCGGGGCGGCGGTCCGGTGTGCCGACGGCCGGCTCGTCAACGGCCTCCTGGGGTTCGACCCCTCCGGTTCGGTCTCTCTCGGATACACGAAGCAGCATCTTTGGCACTCGGACGAAGCCGCAGTCTTCACTGCCGGCACGGGCGGGGACGGCCGCTGGGAGGTTGACGGTTGGCGGCTCGGCGGAGCCATCTGCTACGACATGTCCTTTGCCGCACACGCCGGAGTCTCTGCTCTTTCCGGTGCGCACGCCTATGTGTGCGCGAGCGCGTTCATCGTCGGAGCCGAGCGCCGAGCCGCCGTCTACATGCCGGCCCGTGCCCTGGAGAACACCGTCTACAGCGTGTTCGCCAATGCGGTCGGCGGGCCAGCCGACCGCCGAACGGGAGGTGCGAGTGCTGTCTACGCCCCGGACGGCACCCTGATCGACATCGCGGGAACGGACGGCGATCAGATCCTGATCAGCGAACTGGAGCCCGACCGGATCACCTCCGCCCGCACGTTTCTGCACATGCTTGCGGAACGGTCGGAGAGGCAAAACCGGCTGGCCATGCGGGGCTTCACCGACTGCAGCACCACAGCGTGACGAAGAGGATGACCGCGAGAGCGTCGACACCCTCTACCGCACCTGGGAGCATCTGGTCTTTCGGCTGCGCAGAAACGGCGACGAGGTTCGTGCTCTCCACGCGCGCATGACACCGTGGCACGGGTCGGAACCGCGGCGCGCGGCCGACTGGGTGCGAGAAAGCCCCAACCGCCAGCGAAGGGGACTACGACCCGTTCGGGCAATTCCCAGGGACTTCTCCGCCGCCCCGGACCAGCCGGGACGCACCCGTCTCGACGTGAACGTGGCCGTCGGCCGGAACACGCGGCTGTCGTACCGGATCTTCCCGTCGATGGCCGACGGCGACCTCGACCACGACGCCACGAACGTCTCCGTCGACCTGGCCTTCACCGACGGCACCTTCCTGAGCGACCTGCGCGCCACCGACCAGCACGGCCTCCCGCTGACCCCGCGGGTGCAGGGCACTTCCAAGGTCCCCTACGTCAACCAGTGGAGCGACGTGGCCTCGCGGATCGGCTCGGTCGCGGCCTGCAGGACCGTGGACCGGATCCTGGTGGCCTACGACTCCCCCGAGGGCCCGGCCAGGTTCCGGGGCTGGCTGGACGACGTGAGCATCGAGTCCGTCGCGCCGGGGCGGCCGAAGGCGCACCTGTCGGACTACGCGGTGACCACCCGCGGTACCCACTCCAGCGGCGGCATCTCCCGCGGCGACACCTTCCCGGCGACGGCGGTCCCGCACGGCTTCAACTTCTGGACGCCCATGACCAACGCCGGTTCGCTGAGCTGGCTGTACGACTACGCGCGGGCGAACAACGCGGACAACCTGCCGACGATCCAGGCGTTCAGCGCGAGCCACGAGCCGAGCCCCTGGATGGGCGACCGGCTGACCTTCCGGGTGATGCCGTCGGCGGCCCCCGGGACGCCGGACCTCGGAAGGGCGCCGGCGGGCTGGACGCTCCAGGGCTCCTCGGACGGTGAGACCTTGCGGACCCTGGGCCGGCGCTCCGGGGAGTCCTTCGCCTGGGACCGGCGGACCCGCGCGTTCTCGGTGCCGCACCGGGTGCGTACGAGCGGTACCGCCTGGTCCTCGACGCCGAGGCGACGCTGGCGGAGGTCGAACTGCTGTCCTGATCCGCCGCCGCGTCGGGATCCGGTGGGCCGGGGCGCGCGGGACACGCCGGACGGCGGCTCGTACCACCCGGCCCACGGGTCCTCGTTCCGGTTGTCGGCCTGCCGGGGCTCGGGGCGTTTACAAGCGCACCGCACGACGCTACCTTGCCCATCACGCGGGGTGGGAGCGCTCCCATGACGGCGGACCGGAACCCGCCCTCCTGGAGCTCCCACTCCGCGCCCGCGGAGGGTGAGCCGCACCCCCCTCCCCCGCGGTGGGCGGGGGTGCGCCTCCGCCCCTGGTTTCCCCTGAACCCCTCCAAGCCTCTGCCGTCAGCGCCATATGTCGGGTTTGTCAAGGTGTGCGATTCTGATGTGTGGGTGCCCTGCCGCTCATGCGCGGCGTGGCTCGCCTTGACGGCGCGGCCCGGCGCCGCCGGCCCCGGGCCCGCGTCGCCGTCGCCTGAGTTCCGGGACTCCCACCTGCCGGTGGCCGCGGCACGGACGGGAGGTGGCTGCGACATGTCCCACGACGGCGACGACCGGGCCGCAGCGCCCGGTGCCGCAGCGCCCGGAAACGGGGGCACCGGTCCGGCTCGTCCCACGCCGGAGCGAGCCGCCAGGGAGCGGGTCCTGGCCTTCGCCGGGGTGACCCTTGCCGCGGTGTACGTCCGCAGCGAGGACGGCACGGAACTCCGGGTGGTCGAATCGGTCGGGGGCGAGCCGGAGCGGTGGGGGCTGCCGCGTCACGTGCCGGTGGCGGCCGGGTCACCGGGGTCGCCGCAGGGGCACCTCCGTGTACCGGGAACCGGGGGCGGCGGCCCGGGCGTGGCGGCCGATCGGGGTTCGCCCGTGGCGCGTGCGGGCGCGAGTACGACGGGGGCGCAGGCCGACTCACGGCCCTCCGGTCCCGATTTCGGCTCGGGCTCCGGCACCGGCTCGGGCTCCGGTGTGGGTGGTGAGGCGTCGGGTGGTGAGGCGTCGGGTGGTGGAGGCTCACGGCCTCCCGATGTCGACTTCGGCTCCGGCTCCGGCTCGGGCTCGGGCTCGGGTGCTGAGGCGTCCGGTGGCGGGGGCTCGCCGCCCTCCGGTCCCCACTTCGGCTCCGGCTCCGGCTCGGGCTCGGGTGCTGAGGCGTCCGGTCGCGGGGGCTCGCCGCCCTCCGGTCCCCACTTCGGCTCCGGCTCCGGCTCCGGCTCGGGCTCGGGTGCTGAGGCGTCCGGTGGCGGGGGTGCTGTCGCCGAGGCCTTCCGGCAGGGGCGGCCGAGGTGGCTGGGGAGCTTCGTGCCCGTCGGCCCGTGGGAGGGCAGGGGCTGCTCCTCCCCGCTCGGGGCTTTGCCGCTGGGGGCGGCGGGCGGGTGGCTGGGGTGTCTGGTCGTGGTGGGTGAGGCGGGCGAGGGCTTCGGGGGCGAGCAGCGGGAGTTCCTGGAGCGGTACGCCGAGGCCGTCGCCGGGCGGCTGCGGGGCGAGGCCGACCGGTGCGCACCGTCGCCCCTGCTGGATTCCGGGCTGCGGGCGATGGGCGTCGGCTCGTTCGCGCTGACCCCGGGCACCGGGCTGGTGGAGACGGACCCGGCCCTGCTCGAACTGGTCGGCGTTCCCGAGGACGGTTTCGACGGAAAGACCGACACCCTGCTCTCCTACAGCGTCCCGGAGGACGTCCTCGCCCTGATGTCGGTCATCGAACCGTCCGCGCAGACGCCGGGGCGCCGGGAGCTGGAGTTCCGTATCCGCCGGCCCACCGGCGAACTGTGCTGGCTGCGCCTGAGCTGCCGCGTGCTGAAGGGGCCCGAGAGCGGCCCCAGGCGGGTGCTCGGCGTGGTCACGGCGGCGCCCGTGCTGCGCCGCGGTGCCGGTGACGTCGCCAGGATCCAGTGGCTGACGGCCGCGCTCGACGACGCGACGACCGTGCGGGAGGTCAGCCGTGTCGTGGTCGCCGCCCTGCGCGAGCCGCTGGGGGCCGACCGGGTCGCGCTGGCCGAACTGCTGGAGGACCGGCTGGCCGTGACGGTGCTGGATCCGCCGGGGGCCGGTTCCTGGCCGGAGCTGTGGCGTGCGGAGTGGCGCTCTGAGTGGCCCGACGCGCCGGTCACCGCGCTGCCCACGCTCCAGGCGGCCGTGCGGGACGGCCGGGTGAGCCTGTGGCCGGCGGGTGCCACGCTGGAACCGGGCCTCGCGGGGATCGGCCCCGGCGGACTCGCGGTGCTGCCGCTGCCGGCGAAGCGCCGGGTGGCCGGGGTGTGCCTGGTCGGCTGGGACGCTGCGCACGCCTTCGCCCCCGAGGAGCGTGCCCTGCTGACGGCGACCGCCGGGCTGGTGGGCCAAGCCCTGAAGCGCGCGCACGCCTACGACGCCGAGCAGGAACTCGCGACCATGCTCCAGCGGAGCCTGCTGCCGCGCCGCCTGCCCCGGCTGCCCGGGGGCACCGCCGTGGCCCGCTATCTGCCGGCCCGGCGCGGGCTGCAGGTGGGCGGCGACTGGTACGACGTGATCGCGCTGTCGGAGAGCAAGGTGGCCCTGGTCATCGGGGACGTGCAGGGGCACAGCGCCGGGGCCGCGACGATCATGGGCCAGATGCGTACCGCCGTGCGCGCCTACGCCGTCGAGGGGCATCCGCCGGACGTGGTCGTCGCGCACGCCAACCGGCTGCTCGTAGGCATGGAGACGGACCTCTTCGCCACGTGCTGCTACGTCGAGCTGGACATGGAGGAGGGCAACGCGCTGTTCGTGCGGGCCGGGCATCTGGCTCCGATGGTGCGGCATCCGGACGGCTCCACCGAGGAGGTCGAGGTCGAGGGCGGGCTGCCGCTCGGGGTGCTCGCCGACGCGGAGTTCCCGCTCACGGCACTCGCGCTGGCGCCGGGCTCGGTGCTGGCGCTGGTGACCGACGGGCTGGTGGAATCGGCGGACCTGCATCTGGACGAGGGCATGCGGCTGGTGCGGGAGGCGCTCGCCGCGGCCGACCCCTCCGACACGGGCCGGATGGCCGACGGGCTGCTGGGCGAGGACGGCCGGCGTGAGGACGACGTGGCGTTGCTGCTGCTGCGCTACGACGGCATGCGGATCCGGCCGGTACGGGCGGGCTGGGTGGTGTGGCGGCTGCCGGACGCGGTGATGCACGCCCGCCGGTTCAGCGCGCGCACGCTGCGGTCGTGGGACCTGGTGGACGAGGCGGACGCCGTCCTGCTGGTGGTCTCGGAGCTGGTCACCAACGCGCTGGTGCACACCCAGGGCGCCGTCCGGCTGGATCTGACCCTGGCGGCTGACCGGCTGCGGGTGACGGTGAGCGACTCCTCTCCGCGTACGCCGGCCAAGCCGGTGGTCGTCGACTGGGAGTCGACGGGCGGCCGGGGCCTGTTCCTCGTCGAGGCGATGTCGGCGGCCTGGGGCTCGGTGCCGGTCGGCGGCGGCAAGCAGGTGTGGAGCGAGATGGTCGTGTCACCGCCGCGGGAGGAAGCGGGGGCGAGGGCGGGTGCAGGGGCGGAGGCGAAGCGGGGGGTGCGTGGAGAGGCGGCGGACACGGAGCCGGAGCGGGGGGTGCGTGGAGAGGCGGCGGACACGGAGCCGGAGCGGGGGGTGCGTGCAGGGGCGGAGGCGGACACGGAGCCGGCGCCTCGGGCCCGGGCCGGGGCCGGGGCCGGGGCCGGGATGGAGCCTGGCGCTGGAGCCATGGCCGGGACGGAGTCCGGGGACGAAGCCGAGACCAGCGACGAAGCCGAGACCGAGGTCGGGTCCGGGCTCCGGAGGGGGCGCGCCCCTGGCCGGTCCCGGGCGCGCGGCTGGGGCGGGGGACGCAACCGGGGCCGTGGCCGGGACCGGATAGCGGACCGCGAGGAAGAGGAACAGACCCCGGACCAGCCCCCGGACCAGAGCCCGGACCAGAGGGCGGACCAGCCCCCGGACCAGGACCTCAACCGCGCCACCCCCACCCGCCTCTCCGCTCGCGCCCCCGCCCGCGACCCCGCACAGCCCCGCGGGTGGGGTTTCGGACGGGGGCGGCGGCGTTCCGGCGAGGGAGGTCCGCGGTGAACGGACGGATGTGGCGGGTGGCCGTCGCGGCGATGGCGGCCGTGCTGGCCGGAGCCCTGGCGGGGTGCGGCGGCGACGGTCCGGAGAGCGGGGAGGGGACGACCGTCGGTCTGCTGCTGCCGAGCCGCGCGCTGCCCCGCTGGGAGCAGTCCGACAAACCCATGATCGAGAAGCGGGTGGCGGAGCTGTGCTCCGACTGCACCGTGCTGTACGCCAACGCGGAGAACGACGCGGTGAGTCAGCGGCAGCAGCTGGAGACCATGATCACCAAAGGGGCCGCGGCCGTGATCCTGGACGTCGTCGACCCCAAGGCGCTGCGCTCCTCGGTGCGGGCCGCAGAGCGGGAGGGCATTCCGGTGATCGCCTACGACCGGCTCGCCGAGGGACCGATCTCGGGTTTCGTCAGCTTCGACGGCGCCATGGTCGGAAGGCTGCAGGGCGAGGCGCTCCTGCGGGGCATGCGTGCGCGGGCCGACGGCCGCGGCGTCGTCATGATGAACGGCGACCCGTCCAGCCCCAACGCGGCCTGGTACGAGAACGCCGCCCGGTCCGCGCTCGGCGACCAGGTGCGGGTCCTCAGGTCGTACGACACCCTGGGGTGGCGCACCGAGAACGCGCACGACCACATGTCCGCCGCCATCGGCTCCCTCGGACCGGACCGGATCGACGGGGTGCTGGCGGCCAACGACGCGATCGCGGGCGGGGTGATCTCGGCGCTCAAGAGCGCCCGTGTCGCGCCGCTGCCCCCGGTCACCGGCCAGGACGCCGACCTGGACGCCGTGCGGCGAATCGTGGAGGGCGAGCAGTACATGACCGTCTACAAGCCCTTCCGGCAGGAGACCGACGCGGCCGCCGAGATGGCCGTGGCCCTGGCGCGCGGCCACGAGGTCGGCTCCCTGGCCACCACCAGCGTGGACAGTCCCACCACCGAGGACATCCCGTCGATCCTGCTCGATCCGGTCCCGGTCACGCGCGACGACATCGGCCGGACGCTCGTCCGGGACGGCGTCTACACCACCGACGAGATCTGCACCCCGAACCTCCGGCCGGACTGCGACCGGATCGGGCTCACCGGGTGAGGAGGTGATCCCCGTGGCCCGTCCGCCCGTGCTGGCGCTGCGCGGCATCACCAAGCGGTTCGGCGGTGTCCAGGCGCTCGTGGACGTCGACCTGACGGTCCGGGCCGGTGAGGTCGTGGCCCTGGCGGGCGACAACGGCGCCGGCAAGTCCACGCTGATCAAAGTGATCTCGGGGGTCGGTCCGGCCGACCACGGCCTCATCGAGTGGGAGGGGCGGCCGGTGCACATCAAGCGCCCGCACGACGCCCAGTCCCTGGGCATCGCGACCGTGTACCAGGACCTCGCGATGTGCGGCAACCTCGACGTGGTCGGCAATCTCTTCCTCGGCCGGGAGATCGACCGGATCGGCATCCTCGACGAGGTGGAGATGGAGCGCCGTGCCCGCGAACTGATGCGGACCCTGTCCATCCGTATCCCGGACGTGCGGATGCCGGTCGCCGCGCTGTCCGCAGGGCAGCGGCAGGCCGTCGCGATCTCCCGCTCGCTGATGGCGGCGCCCAAGGTCCTGCTGCTCGACGAACCCACCGCCGCCCTCGGCGTGGAGCAGACCAGCCATCTGCTCGATCTGATCGAGGAGGTGCGCGACCGGGGCATGGCCGTCATCCTCATCAGTCACAACATGGGCGACATCAAGGCCGTCGCGGACCGGGTCGCCGTGCTGCGGCTGGGCCGCAACAACGGGCTGTTCGACGTGAGCACCGTGACGCAGGAACAGATCATCTCCGCCGTCACCGGGGCGGCGGACAACGCCCTGGCGTACCGCGTGAAGGGCGACGCGGAGGCGTGGCCGTGATCGGGGGCCGGCCGCACCGGGACGGCGGGCCGGCCGGTCCGGTCACCGCGCAGCCGCAGGGCCGGGGCTGGCAGGACAGCCTGCGCGCGTACGCGCGGGAGATCCGCGGGACCGTGCGCGACGGGGGACGCGGGCCGGTGCTGGTCGTCGCCGGGCTGATCGTGATCTGGATCGTCTTCCAGGCGCTGGACGACAAGTTCCTCTCGCCGCGCAACCTGTCCAACCTCAGCGTGGACATCGTGGGGACCGGTCTGGTCGCCGTGGGCATCGTGTTCGTGCTGCTGATCCGGGAGATCGATCTGTCGGTCGGCTCCGTCAGCGGCCTGGCGGGAGCCACGTTCGCCGTGCTGAACGTCAACCAGGGGATGACGGAGTGGCTCGCGGTGATCGTGGCGGTGGCGGTGGGGATGGCCGTGGGCGCCTTCCACGGGGCCTTCTTCGCCTGGCTCGGCGTGCCGGCGTTCGTGGTGACGCTCGCCGGGCTGCTGGTGTGGAACGGGCTGACGCTCTACCTGCTGGGCGCGAGCGGCACGCTCAACATCGACGAGGACGGGCTCGTCGCCTCGCTGACCAGCCGCCACTTCGGTGACGACCTGGCGGCGTACGCGGTCGCGGCCCTGGGGACGGCCGGGTACCTCCTGGCCGCCCGCCGCCGGCAGAGCCGTCTCCGGGCCGCCGGGATGCCGCGTCGGCCGGACGCGGTGATCTGGCTGCGCACCGCACTGCTCGCCGTGGTGGCCTTCGCCGCGGCCTGCACCCTCAACCGGTTCCAGGGGCTGCCGCTGGCCCTGCTGATCTTCCTGGTGGTCCTGGTCGTCTCGGACTACGTGCTGCGCCGCACCCGCCACGGGCGGCGGGTGTACGCGCTCGGCGGCGGGGTGGAGGCGGCACGGCGCGCGGGCATCGGGGTGGAGCGGGTGCGGATCGCGATGTTCATGGTGTCGGGGACGATGGCCGCGGCCGGCGGGCTGTTCGTGGCGTCGGGGCTGACCTCGGCGAGCCCCACGACGGCCCGGGCCGCCGGGTCCGGGATGCTGCTGATCAACGCGATCGCCGCGGCCGTCATCGGCGGGACGAGTCTGTTCGGCGGGCGGGGCTCGCCCTGGTCGGTGCTGCTCGGTGTGCTGGTCATCCAGTCGATCGCCTCGGGCATGGGGCTGCTGGGAGTGGAGGACGCCGTGCAGTTCATGATCACCGGTGGGGTGCTGCTGGCCGCCGTGGCGGCGGACGCGCTCTCACGGCGGGCGGCCGCGCGACGGGAAGGGACTTGAATTTTATTGTTTGACCAGATATGTCTAAAAAATGCCAAGGGTGGGTACGCGGCACGGCTCCATGAAACGGAGCCGCCCCGGCACGGCGGCCGTGGCCGTCACGGTCGCGGCGGGCCTCGCCGTCGCCGGGTGCGGCGGCACCGACGCGCCGCGCGGTGAGGAGCGGGGCGATCTCAAGGTGCTCGCCATGGACGCGCCCCAGATGAAGACGCTCAAGAAGCTCACCAAGGAGCACTTCACCGCGCAGACGGGCATCACCGTCGACTACACGCTGCTTCCGGAGAACGAGGCGCGCGACCGCATGAACAGCGAGTTCGCGACCCAGGCGGGGAACTACGACGTGGCGAGCATCAGCGCGTACGAGGCGCCCATCTACTCGGAGAAGGGCTGGCTCGCCCCGCTGGACCGCTATGTGAAGGCGGACGGGCACTTCCACCAGGACGACGTCTTCCCCCACCTCGTGGAGTCGCTGACCGGCGAGGACGGCAAGCTCTACGCCGAGCCCTTCTACGGCGAGGGTTCCTTCCTGATGTACCGCAAGGACCTGTTCCGCAAGGGCCACCTGACCATGCCGGCCAAGCCGACCTGGAAGCAGGTCGCCGACCTCGCCGCCCGGGCCGACGGCATCGACGGCGCGAGCGGCATCTGCCTGCGCGGCCTGCCCGGCTGGGGCCAGAACCTCGCCCCGATCAACACCGTCGTCAACACCTTCGGCGGCTCCTGGTACGACATGAAGTGGAACGCCCGCCTGACGTCACCGGAGTTCAAGGAGGCCGTCCGCTTCTACGTCGACCTGCTGCGCTCGCACGGCCAGCCCGGCGCCGCCCGGATGGGCGTGATGGAGATCCTGGAGAGCTTCGTGGCGGGCAAGTGCGCCATGATGTACGACGCCACGTCACTGGCCTCGTCCGTCGAGGCCGACGGCTCCTCGGTCAAGGGCAGGGTGGGCTACGTCCCCGCCCCGCACGAGCGCACCGAGCAGGCCGGCTGGCTGTGGACCTGGGCGTGGGGCGTCCAGCAGGCCTCGGACAGGAAGGACGACGCCTGGAAGTTCATCTCCTGGGCCTCCTCCAAGGAGTACCAGGAGCAGGTGGGCCGCGAGCTGGGCTGGACGTCGGCCCCCGCCGGCAACCGCAGGTCGCTGTACGCCAACCCCGAGTACCAGCAGGCCGCCCGCGCCTGGTACCGGCAGGAGTACACGGCGGCGACGGACTCCGCCGACCCGAAGAACCCCGGCGTCGGCCCCCGCCCCTACACCGGCATCAGCTTCCTGGGCATCCCCGAGTTCGCCGCCCTCGGCACGGCGGTCTCCGAGCAGATCGCCGCGGCCATCGCGGGGCAGCAGTCGGTGGACACGGCGCTGGACAAGGCGCAGGACCTGGCACAGGCGGCAGCGGCCGAGTACCGGGGCGGGTGAGGGGGACCGCCCCGGCGAACGGCGCGGGCCGCGCCCCCGGTCGCCCGGGAACGCGGCCCTCGAACCTGCCTGCCGCTGCGCCTACTTGCGGATCAGGCTGCGCAGCACGTACTGCATGATGCCGCCGTTGCGGTAGTAGTCCGCCTCACCCGGGGTGTCGATGCGGACGACCGCGTCGAACTCGACGCCGGTGCCGGTGGTGACCTTCACCGTGCGCGGGGTGGTGCCGTCGTTCAGCTCGGTGACGCCCGAGATGGAGAAGGTCTCCTCACCGGTCAGGCCGAGGGACTCGGCCGACTGGCCATCCGGGAACTGCAGCGGGAGGACGCCCATGCCGATGAGGTTCGAGCGATGGATGCGCTCGTAGGACTCGGCGATGACGGCCTTGACGCCGAGGAGCGCGGTGCCCTTGGCCGCCCAGTCGCGGGACGAGCCGGAGCCGTACTCCTTGCCGGCCAGGACGACCAGCGGGATGCCGGCGGCCTGGTAGTTCTGCGAGGCGTCGTAGATGAAGGAGACGGGGCCGCCGTCCTGGGTGAAGTCGCGGGTGTAGCCGCCCTCGGTGCCCGGCGCGATCTGGTTGCGCAGGCGGATGTTGGCGAACGTGCCGCGGATCATGACCTCGTGGTTGCCACGGCGCGAGCCGTAGGAGTTGAAGTCACGACGCTCCACACCGTGCTCGGTGAGGTACTGGCCGGCCGGGGTGTCGGCCTTGATGGCACCGGCCGGGGAGATGTGGTCGGTGGTGACCGAGTCGCCCAGCTTGGCGAGCACGCGCGCGCCGGAGATGTCGGAGACCGGGGTGGTCTCCATCGTCATGCCCTCGAAGTACGGGGGCTTGCGCACGTAGGTGGACTCGGCGTCCCACTCGAAGGTGTTGCCGGTCGGGATCGGCAGCGCCTGCCACTGGGCGTCACCGGCGAAGACGTCGCTGTAGGACTTGGCGAACATGTCCTCGCCGATGGCGTTGGCGACGACGTCGTTGACCTCGGCCTCGGAGGGCCAGATGTCCTTCAGGAAGACCGGGTTGCCGTCCTGGTCGGTGCCCAGGGCGTCCTTGGTGATGTCCACCTTCATGGACCCGGCGAGGGCGTAGGCGACGACCAGCGGCGGGGACGCCAGGTAGTTCATCTTGACGTCGGGGTTGATCCGGCCCTCGAAGTTCCGGTTGCCGGAGAGGACCGAGGTGACGGCGAGGTCGTGGTCGTTGACGGCCTGGGAGACCTCCTCCGGCAGCGGGCCGGAGTTGCCGATGCAGGTGGTGCAGCCGTAGCCGACGAGGTTGAAGCCGACCTTGTCGAGGTACGGGGTCAGGCCCGCCTTGTCGAAGTAGTCGGTGACGACCTTGGAGCCCGGGGCGAGGGTGGTCTTGACCCACGGCTTGCGGGTCAGGCCCTTCTCCACCGCCTTCTTGGCCACCAGGGCGGCGGCGACCATGACGTACGGGTTGGAGGTGTTGGTGCAGGAGGTGATGGCCGCGACCGTCACCGCGCCGTGGTCGATCTCGTAGGTCGAGCCGTCGGGGGCGGTGACGGTGACCGGGTTCGACGGGACGGCGGCACCGGTGCCGTCGGCGTGCTGCGGCGCGCCGGCGCCGTTCTCCTGGCTGCCGTAGGCCGGGGCGTCGGAGGCCGGGAAGGACTCGGCGCTCGCCTCGTCCACCGGGGAGGCGGCGGCGCCGGGCTGCTGGGCGACGTGCGCGTCGACGTAGTTGAGGACGTCCTTCGCGAACTGCTGGGCGGCCTCGGCGAGGACGATGCGGTCCTGCGGGCGCTTCGGGCCGGCGATGGAGGGGACGACCGTGGACAGGTCGAGCTCCAGCTTCTCGGAGAAGTCCGGCTCGGCCTTCGGGTCCAGCCAGAGGCCCTGCTCCTTGGCGTAGGCCTCGACCAGGGCGAGCTGCTGCTCGCTGCGGCCGGTGAGCCGCATGTAGCTGATGGTCTCGTCGTCGATCGGGAAGATCGCGGCGGTGGAGCCGAACTCCGGCGACATGTTGCCGATGGTGGCGCGGTTGGCCAGGGAGGTCGCGGCCACGCCCTCGCCGTAGAACTCGACGAACTTGCCGACGACGCCGTGCTCGCGCAGCATCTCGGTGATGGTGAGCACCAGGTCGGTGGCGGTGGTGCCGGGCTGCAGCTCGCCGGTCAGCTTGAAGCCGACGACGCGCGGGATCAGCATGGAGACCGGCTGGCCGAGCATGGCGGCCTCGGCCTCGATGCCGCCGACGCCCCAGCCGAGGACGCCCAGGCCGTTGACCATGGTGGTGTGCGAGTCGGTGCCGACCAGGGTGTCCGGGTAGGCCTTGCCGTCGCGGACCATCACGACACGGGCCAGGTGCTCGATGTTCACCTGGTGGACGATGCCGGTGCCGGGCGGGACGACCTTGAACTCGTCGAAGGCGGTCTGGCCCCAGCGCAGGAACTGGTAGCGCTCCTTGTTGCGGCCGTACTCCAGGTCGACGTTCTGCTTGAAGGCGTCGTTGGTGCCGAACTTGTCGGCGATGACGGAGTGGTCGATGACCAGCTCGGCCGGGGCCAGCGGGTTGATCTTGGCCGGGTCGCCGCCCAGCTCCTTCACGGCCTCACGCATGGTCGCGAGGTCCACGACACAGGGCACGCCGGTGAAGTCCTGCATGATCACGCGGGCCGGCGTGAACTGGATCTCCTGGCTGGGCTGGGCCTGCGAGTCCCACCCGCCGAGGGCACGGATGTGGTCGGCGGTGATGTTCGCGCCGTCCTCGGTGCGGAGCAGGTTCTCCAGCAGGACCTTGAGGCTGTACGGAAGGCGGGCCGCGCCCTCCACCTTGTCCAGCCGGAAGATCTCGTACGACTCGTCGCCCACCTGCAGCGTGCTGCGGGCGTCGAAGCTGTTCGCCGACACGACAGTCTCCTTCATTGATGTGCGCGTACCACCACGATCCTGCCGCCACGGCATCTGGGCCGATCCGCTAAGGTAAGGCTAAGTTAGGTAACCCTTACCGCCGGACTCGATGACGGCGTGCGGCTGCGGTGCTCCTCGGTAGATATCTCGATGTCGAGATAACTCTAGTACACCAGGGCCGGATGGTCATGCCCCGGCGTCCACGAAGCGGTCATGTACACCTCTGTCCGGGGCATCCGCACCACGTAACGACGCCACGAACGGAGAGGGGACACGGGCATGCCGCTCACATTCCGCAAGAGTTTCCGGATCCTTCCGGGGGTGCGACTGAACATCAACAAGCGCTCCTGGTCCATCACCACCGGCGGCGGGAAGAACGGCCCGCGGTACACCCGCAGCAGCACGGGACGCCGTACGACGTCGATGGACCTGCCCGGTCCCTTCGGATGGCGGCGCACGACCGACGCCAAGCGGCACTGAGGCGGCCGGGCGGGCTTGGCGGGACGTCACCCGACCGGCCCCCCCGACCGGATGTCATCTCATATGTGAGATAACCTCATGCGCATGGCAGACGACTACCTCGTACGCATCGGCAAGCTCATCCGCGACGCCCGGCAGCACCGGGGCTGGACCCAGTCGCAGCTGGCCGAGGCGCTCGGCACCAGCCAGAGCGCCGTCAACCGGATCGAGCGCGGCAACCAGAACATCAGCCTTGAGATGATCGCGCGCATCGGGGAAGCCCTCGACAGCGAGATCGTCTCCCTCGGCTACGCCGGTCCGATGCATCTGCGGGTGGTCGGCGGCCGCCGGCTGTCCGGTGCCATCGACGTCAAGACGAGCAAGAACGCGTGCGTGGCGCTGCTGTGCGCCTCCCTGCTCAACCAGGGGCGCACAGTGCTGCGCCGCGTCGCCCGCATCGAGGAGGTGTACCGCCTCCTGGAGGTCCTGGGCTCCATCGGCGTGCGCACCCGGTGGATCAACGACGGCGTCGACCTGGAGATCGTGCCGCCGGCCGAGCTGGACCTCGCGTCGATCGACGCGGACGCGGCCCGCCGCACGCGCTCGATCATCATGTTCCTCGGCCCGCTGCTGCACCGCCTGGACCACTTCAAGCTGCCCTACGCCGGCGGCTGCGACCTCGGCACGCGCACGATCGAGCCGCACATGATCGCGCTGCGCCGCTTCGGCCTGGACGTCGCCGCCACCGAGGGCCAGTACCACGCCCGCGTGGACCGCTCGGCCAGCCCCGACCGCCCGATCGTCCTGACCGAGCGCGGCGACACCGTCACCGAGAACGCGCTGCTGGCCGCCGCCCGGCACGACGGCATCACCGTCATCCGCAACGCCTCCTCCAACTACATGGTCCAGGACCTGTGCTTCTTCCTGGAGGCCCTCGGCGTCAAGGTCGACGGCATCGGCACCACCACGCTCACCGTGCACGGCGTGCCCACCATCGACACCGACGTGGACTACTCCCCCTCCGAGGACCCGGTCGAGGCGATGAGCCTGGTGGCCGCCGCCGTCGTGACGGAGTCGCAGCTGACGGTCCGCCGCGTCCCGATCGAGTTCCTGGAGATCGAGCTGGCGGTCCTGGAGGAGATGGGCCTCGACCACGACCGCACGCCGGAGTACTTCGCCGACAACGGCCGCACCCGGCTGGTGGACCTCACCGTCCGGCCCTCCAAGCTGGAGGCGCCGATCGACAAGATCCACCCCATGCCGTTCCCCGGCCTGAACATCGACAACGTCCCGTTCTTCGCGGCCATCGCGGCGGTCGCGCAGGGCCAGACCCTCATCCACGACTGGGTCTACGACAACCGCGCGATCTACCTGACCGACCTCAACCGCCTCGGCGGCCGCCTCCAACTCCTCGACCCGCACCGCGTCCTGGTCGAGGGCCCCACCCGCTGGCGCGCCGCCGAGATGATGTGCCCGCCGGCCCTGCGCCCCGCGGTGGTCGTCCTGCTGGCGATGATGGCGGCGGAGGGCACGTCGGTGCTGCGCAACGTGTACGTCATCAACCGGGGGTACGAGGACCTGGCGGAGCGGCTGAACTCCATCGGGGCGCAGATCGAGATCTTCCGGGATATCTGACCCGCCATCGACTCAAAGAGGTTGGGCAATCACCTCGGCACCTGTGCGGGATCGCGGAAATGCCCTGCCGCCGAGAGCGGGACGTCGCGCTGTCCGCCTGCCCCGGCACCCCACCCATCCGTTGACAACGTCAACAGGAAGGTGTGATGCTCGTCACCGGGTGACGGTATACGCTTCCTACGGGTGTACCCACCTTGTCTGTGACGGGTGGAGCGGGGAGGGGTAAGTGGGGCTGGAGACAGTCGGCGGACGGTTCCGGATCACGGGGGCCTTGGGGCGCGGGAACATGGGGGAGGTGCACCGGGCCGAGGACCTCGAGGCCGGCCCGGACTCCCCGCACCGCCAGGTCGCCGTCAAGACGGTGCTGCGTGGCCGGACCGGGATCGCGGTCGACACCTCGGGGCCCGGCAAGGAGGTCGACCGCTTCCGCCGCGAGGTGCGGATCATGCGGATGCTCTCCCAGGGCCACCCGAACCTCACCCTGCTGATCGACGGCGGCGTGGACGACGCCCCGGGCGGCAGCGGTCTGCCCTACCTGGCCATGGAGCTGCTGGACGGTCATCCGCTCGCGGACCTCATCGACGAGGAGCCCCAGCTCCCGGTCTCCTGGGCCGCCGCGATCGGGGCGCAGATCGCCGCCGGGCTCACCGCCGCGCA
Organism: Streptomyces sp. NPDC058741; assembly: GCF_042746715.1. NCBI lineage: Bacteria > Bacillati > Actinomycetota > Actinomycetes > Kitasatosporales > Streptomycetaceae > Streptomyces > Streptomyces sp. NPDC058741. Next base: position 55,070 of record NZ_JBHYQH010000030.1, read on the forward strand.
TACCGCCGGGGTCGTCCACCGCGACCTGAAGCCGGCCAACGTGATGCTGACCGGGGACGGCACCGTCAAGATCCTCGACTTCGGCATGGGCTCGATCGTCGAGGACCCCGACCAGACGCGGCTGACCAGCACGGGCGTCAGCCTCGGCACGGCCCGCTACATGGCACCCGAGCAGTTCCGCGCCGAGCGGGTCTCCGCCCCGGCCGACCTCTACGCGCTCGGCTGCATCCTGTACGAACTGCTGATAGGCCGACCGCCGTTCTCCGCCCGCACCCACTACGAGCTCTCCGAACAGCACCTGCACGAGCGGCCGCCGCAGCTGACCCTGGTGCGCCCGGACCTGCCCGCCGGGCTGGTCCGGCTGGTGGAGCGCCTCCTGGAGAAGGACGCCGAACTGCGGCCGGAGAACGCCGCCCTGGTCCGCGAGGTGCTGGTCCCCCTCGCGCTCGCGCCGGACGCCACGGCCGCCCTGCTGGCTCCGCACTGGCAGGCGATGGACCCGGTAGCGCGGTTGCGCGCCCTGCTCCCCGAGCGAACCCCCGCCGCGTCCGCGCCTGTGCCACGCCGGGAGCCGCGCCTGCCCGAGGCGATGGACGTCTTCGGTATCCACGCCGACCTGATCGCCGAATACGAGAGCTTCACCAGGAGCGGGACGGTGATCCGGGACGCCCGGATCGAGGGCTTCGTCGCGGACGACCTGAAGGCGAAGTCGCAGTGGCCCGACCCGTGGCTGTCGCTGAACCCGTTCTTCGCGGACGGCGGCCAGGTCACCGACCTCGTGCGGGACGCGGTGCTGCACCCCAGGTGCGCGGAGATCTTCCAGGCGGGGAAGAAGGAGACCTCGCCGCGCCCGGACGGCCGGCCGCTGACCTTCCACCTCCACCAGCGGCAGGCGATCGAGGCCGCGCAGGCGGGCGACTCCTACGTCCTGACCACCGGTACCGGTTCCGGCAAGTCGCTGTCGTACATCGTGCCGATCGTGGACCGGGTACTGAAGGAGCGTCAGGCCGCGGGCCCGGGCGCCGGCGGCCGAGTGCGGGCGATCGTCGTCTACCCGATGAACGCGCTGGCCAACTCGCAGCTCGGAGAGCTGGAGAAGTACCTGCGTCACGGCTTCGGGAAGGGCCGCGAACCGGTCACCTTCGCCCGCTACACGGGCCAGGAGTCCACCGAGGAGCGCCGTGAACTGCGCAAGAACCCCCCGGACATCCTGCTGACCAACTACGTGATGCTGGAACTGATGCTGACCCGGCCGGACGACCGGTCCAGCCTGATCCGCATGGCCGAGGGGCTGCAGTTCCTCGTCTTCGACGAGCTGCACACCTACCGGGGCCGGCAGGGCGCCGACGTGGCGTTCCTGATCCGCCGGGTCCGTGAGGCCTGCCGGGCGTCGGCGTCCCTGCAGTGCATCGGCACCTCGGCGACGATGTCCACCGAAGGCTCCTGGGAGGACCAGCGGCGCGAGGTCGCCAAGGTCGCCGGGCGTCTGTTCGGCACGACGGTGCTGCCGGAGCGGGTCATCGGCGAGACCCTGGTCCGGGCGACGGAGGAAGCCCCCGAGCGCGTGCCCGCCGAGCGGCTGCGGGTGCCGGCGGCGCCGCGCGCGTACGAGGCGCTGACGAAGGATCCCCTCGCCCGCTGGGTGGAGTCGCGGTTCGGGCTGGAGCGCGAGGAGGGCACGGGGCGGCTGCGCCGCCGCGCCCCGGGCACCGTCGAGGAGGCGGCGGCCGAGCTGGCCGCCGCGTCCGGGGTGGCCGAGGAGAGCGTGCGCGAGGCGATCCGGACGACCCTGGAGGCGGGCGCGCAGGCCAAGCACCCGGTGACGGAGCGGCCTCTGTTCGCGTTCCGGCTGCACCAGTTCCTCTCCAAGGGCGACACCGTCTACACGACACTGGAGGATCCACTCACCCGGCCGTTGACCCGCACCTACCAGCTGGAGCAGCCGGGCAGCGACGGCAAGCCGCTGTTCCCGCTGGCGTTCTGCCGCGAGTGCGGCCAGGAGTACCTGACCGTCTGGCGTACCGAGGACGGCGGCGCGTTCCGTTACGAGCCGCGCCGGGACACCTCCGCCTCCGGGGGCCGCGAGGGCGAGGGCTACCTGTACCTGGGCATGCCCGGGCAGGACTACGAGTGGCCTGCCGACCCGCAGAAGGCCGTGGACGACCGGCGGCTGCCGGAGTCGTGGCTGGAGCCGGACGCGCAGGGCGTGATGGTCGTCAAGAAGTCCTACAGGCCGCGCGTGCCCAAGCGCGTCGTCGTGGACACACGCGGTGACGAGTCGGGCGAGGGCGGCCTGGTGGCGGCGTTCGTGCCGGCGCCGTTCCTGTTCTGCGTGCACTGCCAGGTCTCTTACGAGCAGACGCGCGGCCGGGACTTCGCCAAGCTGGCCACCCTGGACCAGGAGGGGCGCTCCTCGGCGACCTCGCTGATCTCCGCGTCCATCGTGAAGTCCCTGCGGGCGGTGCCCGAGGAGAGCCTGGGCAAGGAGGCGCGCAAGCTCCTCACCTTCGTCGACAACCGGCAGGACGCCTCGCTGCAGGCCGGACACTTCAACGACTTCGCCCAGGTCACCCAGTTGCGCGGCGCGCTGTACCAGGCCGCGGTGCGGGCGGGTGACGAAGGGCTGCACCACGACGACCTCGCCGAGGCCGTCACCGAGGTGATGGGGCTCCGGCCCCATGAGTACGCGGCGGGCACGAACCTGCCGCCGTCCATGGAGCGACGGGCGGCGAAGGTCTTCCGGGACGTCGTCGGATACCGCCTCTACCGCGACCTTGAGCGCGGCTGGCGCATTACGATGCCGAACCTGGAGCAGACGGGTCTGCTGCGGATCGACTACGAGGACCTGGACTGGATCGCCGCCCGGCCCGACCGCTGGCAGTCCTCGCACGCCGTGCTGCGCGACGCCGACCCGGCGCTGCGTGAGGAGATCAGCCGTACGCTGCTCGACTACATGCGGCGTGAACTCGCCATCGACGTGCAGTACTTCCGCGACGACTTCGACACCCTGCAGCGTGCGAGCGAGGAGCGGCTGACCGGGCCGTGGGTGCTGGGCGACTCCGACCAGCCTTCCGTCGGCACCGCCTATCCGTACGGCTCGCGGCCGGGCATGGAGCGCTCCGCGCTGTTCCTCTCGGCGCGCGGCAAGTTCGGCAAGTACCTGCGGCGCAACATGCCGGAACTGCGCGAGGCCTCCGCTTCCCTGGACGACGTCCAGGGCGTCATCGAGGACCTGCTGAAGGTGCTGCGGGACGCGGAGCTGGTGCGCGAGGTGGAGGCGGTTCCCGAGCGCTCCGGTCCGGCCTTCCGCCGCCGCGCGTCGGAGAAGCGCACCGGCTACCGGGTGTCGGCCGCCGCCCTCGTCTGGCGGGCCGGTGACGGCGAGCGGGGCGCCGTCGACCCGCTGGCGCGCACCTACAGCAGCGGAGAGGGACCACGCGTCAACCCGTTCTTCCGAGACCTGTACCGCACGGCGGCGGCCGAGCTGGCCGGCCTGTTCGCGCGGGAGCACACCGCGCAGGTCACGCCCGAGGACCGGCTGGAGCGCGAGAGGCAGTTCCGCGACGCCGAACTGCCCCTGCTGTACTGCTCGCCGACGATGGAGCTGGGCGTGGACATCTCCTCGCTCAACGCGGTGATGATGCGCAACGTGCCGCCGACCCCGGCGAACTACGCGCAGCGCTCGGGCCGGGCGGGCCGATCGGGTCAGCCCGCGCTGGTGACCACTTACTGCGCGACGGGCAACAGCCACGACCAGTACTACTTCCGGCGTTCCCAGGACATGGTGTCGGGGCAGGTGGCCCCGCCGCGTTTGGACCTCGCCAACGAGGACCTGGTCCGCTCGCACATCCAGGGCATCTGGCTGGCGGAGACCGGCATGAAGCTGGGCACCGCGATCCCGGACGTCGTCGACGTCGCCTACGACCCCGATGGCGGCGACCGCCCCGATCCTCACATGCCGCTGCCGCTGCTGGGCGACGTCCGCGACCTGTCCCTGGACGAGGGGACCCGCCGCCGTGCGGTCGCTGCCGCCCGCACGGTCCTCGCCCCGCTGATCGCGGACTTCGAGGCGACGACCTGGTGGTACGACGAGTGGATCGAGGACCGGATCGAGCGGGCCCCGGAGAAGTTCGACGCCGCCTTCGACCGGTGGCGGGACCTGTTCCGGGCGGCCGTCATCGACCAGTACGAGCAGAACAAGCGGGTCGTCGACCACACCCTCTCCCCCGGTGAGCAGAGCCGGGCGCGCACCCGCCGCCGGGAGGCGGAGACGCAGACGAACCTGCTGCTGAATCGCTCCACCGACAGCAAGTCGGTGATGAGCGACTTCAACCCGTACCGCTACCTGGCGTCCGAGGGGTTCCTGCCCGGATACAGCTTCCCGCGGCTGCCGCTGGCCGCGTACATCCCGCGCTCCGGCAACCGCCGCAACGCCGACGGCGACTACCTCCAGCGTCCCCGGTTCCTCGCGATCCGCGAGTTCGGCCCCGGCGCGCTCATCTACCACGAGGGCGCCCGCTACCAGGTCACACGGGTCCAGCTGCCGCCGGACGCCTCGGGCGACCTGGCGACGGCGGAGGCCCGGCGCTGCGACGGCTGCGGCTACCACCACGACGTCAAGGCCGGCTCCGACCTGTGCGCGATGTGCGGCGAGCCGCTGCGCGGCAAGCGCACCGGCCTGCTCCACCTGCACACCGTGTACACCACGCCGCGCGAGCGGATCTCCTCCGACGAGGAGGAGCGCCGCCGGGCCGGTTTCCGCCTGGAGACGTCGTACGCGTTCCAGGACCACGGCGCCCGCAAAGGACGCCTCACCTCGCACGTCGGCGACGCGGACGGCGCGCCCGTCCTGGACCTGGACTACGGCGACTCGGCGACCGTCCGCATCACCAACCTGGGCCGGGTCCGCGACAAGGAGGGCGAGCCGGACGGCTACTGGCTGGACCTGGGCGACGGCCGCTGGCTCAACGACCGGGCCGCCGCGGACGCCATCGAGGGCACCGGCATGCCGGTGGTCGACGAGGACGGCAACGAGAAGCGCCGCAAGAAGCGGGTCCTGCCGTACGTGGAGGACCGCCGCAACATCCTCGTGGTGACGCTGGACGAGCCGCAGCCCGAGCCGGTCGCCCTGTCGTTCCTGTACGCGCTGGAGCGGGGTATCGAGGCGGCGTTCGAGCTGGAGGACTCCGAGCTGACGGCGGAGCTGCTGCCCCCGGACGACGGCCCGCGCCGCCGCCTGCTGTTCACCGAGGCCGCGGAGGGCGGCGCGGGTGTGCTGCGCCGCATCCAGCACGACAGGGACGCCCTCGCAACAGCCGCCCGCACGGCGCTGGAGATCTGCCACTTCGACCCGGACACGGGCGAGGACCTGGGCGGGCCGACGGAGCACGAGAAGTGCGCCCGCGGCTGCTACACCTGCCTGCTGACGTACGCCAACCAAGGGAACCACCGTCAGCTGAGCCGGCACACCGCCCGCCCGCTGCTGCTGCGCCTGGCGGGCGCCCGCACCGAGCGGGAGGACCGCGGGGGGTCCCGCAGCGAGGCGTTCCGCAGGCTCGCCCCGGCGGCGGCCGGCGGTGCGAGCGCCGCGCCCGGGGGTGCTCCGGCGTCCGCGCCGACCCCGGTGGAGACGGACCTGGCGGCCCTCGTCGCGCGGGGCGACCTGCTGGGCTGGCTGAGGGCGAAGGGCTACCGGCTGCCGGACGAGGTCGACGTCCTCGTCGGCACGGCGGCGGCCCGCCCCGACCTGGTCTTCCGCCTGGACGGCGTCAGCCTCGCCGTGTTCGTCGACGTCCCCGGCCGGCCGGCCGACTCCAGTCGTGACGTGGAGGCCGGCTACCGCCTGGAGGAGGCCGGCTGGGACGTCGTGCGCTTCCCGGCGGACGCGGACTGGGACGCCGTCGTCGAGCACCACGCCGGCTACTTCCAGCTTCGCTGACCGCCCCGCGCACCCCCGACTCCTCGACATACCGACTTCCTAGGAACTGAGACATCTCATGAGCCCCACGTACACAGCCGGCTCGCTGGTCGCCGCCCGTGGCCGGGAATGGGTGGTGCTGCCCGAGAGCGCCCCCGACATGCTGGTGCTGCGCCCGCTGGGCGGGAGCGAGGACGACATCGCGGCCGTCTTCCCCACGTTCGAGGAGGTGCGTCCCGCCGAGTTCGCCGCGCCGAGCCCGGACGACCTGGGCGACCAGCGCGCCGCCGGTCTGCTGCGCACGGCGCTGCGCATCGGGTTCCGGTCCGGCGCGGGCCCGTTCCGTTCGCTGGCGTCGATCGCCGTCGAGCCCCGCGCCTACCAGCTTGTGCCGCTGCTGATGGCGCTGCGGCAGCGCACGGTGCGGCTGCTGATCTCGGACGACGTCGGCATCGGCAAGACGGTCGAGGCGGGCCTGATCGCCAAGGAGCTGCTGGCGCAGGGCGAGGCGACCCGGCTGGCCGTGCTGTGCTCCCCGGCGCTGGCCGAGCAGTGGCAGGGCGAGCTGCGGGAGAAGTTCGGCATCGACGCGGAGCTGGTGCTGGCGTCCACGGTGTCGCGCCTGGAGCGGAACCTGGAGCTGGGCCAGTCGCTGTTCGACCGGCACCCGTTCACGATCATCTCAACGGACTTCATCAAGTCGACCCGCCACCGTGAGGACTTCGTCAAGCACTGCCCCGACCTGGTGATCGTCGACGAGGCGCACACCTGCGTGGCCGCCGACGACCCCGCGCAGGGCGGCGCGTCCTCCGCGACGAACCAGCTCCGCTACGAACTGCTGCGGAAGGTCTCCGCCGACGCCGACCGCCACCTGCTGCTGCTGACCGCCACCCCGCACTCCGGCAAGGAGTCCGCGTTCCGCAACCTGCTCGGCCTGGTGCGGCCGGAGCTGGCGACGCTGGACCTGGAGACGCCGGTGGGGCGAGCAAGGCTTGCCGAGCACTTCGTGGCCCGCAAGCGCGCCGACGTGCGCGACTACCTCACCAAGGAGGACGGCCTCGCCGACGACTCGCTGGCGGAGCGGACCGCGTTCCCGTCCGACCGCTGGACGAAGGACGAGCCCTACAAGCTGACCCCGGCCTACCGGGCGCTGCTGGACGACGCGATCGCCTACGCCCGCGACCGCGTCGAGGCGGCCGGCGAGCAGGGCAAGCGGGAGGCCAGGATCGCCTGGTGGTCGGTGATCGCGCTGCTGCGTTCCATGGTGTCCTCCCCGGCCGCCGCCGCGCAGACCCTGAAGACGCGCTCCGAGTCCGCCACCGCCCGCACCGCGCAGGAGGCGGACGTGCTGGGCGCCCCGGTGGCCGCCGACTCCGCCGACAACGACCGCCTGGAGGGAATGGACGTCGCGCCCGGCGCCGCCGAGTCGGAGGACGCGGGCGCCCGCCTGCTCGAACTCGCCCAGCGCGCTGAGCAGTTGGTGGGCCCGGCGGAGGACGCGAAGCTGAAGGCGCTGACCCGGCACCTGAAGGGGCTGATCGCCGAGGGGTACCACCCGATCGTCTTCTGCCGCTACATCCCCACCGCCGACTACCTCGCCGAGCAGCTGGACGGCAAGCTCGGCAAGAAGACGAAGATCGCCGCCGTGACCGGCACGCTCTCCCCGCAGCAGCGCCTGGAGCGGATCGAGCAGCTCGCCGCCGAGGCCGCCGAGGCGGGCGACGACCCGGCCGTGCGCCGCGTGCTGATCGCCACCGACTGCCTGTCCGAGGGCGTCAACCTCCAGCACCACTTCGACGCCGTCGTCCACTACGACCTGGCCTGGAACCCCACCCGCCACGACCAGCGCGAGGGCCGCGTCGACCGCTACGGCCAGAAGCGCGACCAGGTCCGCGTCATCACGATGTACGGCGAGGACAACGGCATCGACGGCAAGGTCCTGGAGGTGCTGTTCAAGAAGCACCGCCAGATCAAGAAGGACCTCGGCATCTCCGTCTCCGTACCCGACGAGACCGCGAGCGGCGTCACGGACGCCGTGGTGGAGTGGCTGCTGCTGCACGGGCGGCAGGGCAGCCAGGAGAGCCTGTTCGAGATGGACGGTCACCAGGAGTCCTTCGACCGCATCGAGCGGGAGTGGAGCTCGGCCGCCGAGCGGGAGAAGACCTCCCGCTCCAAGTACGCGCAGCGGGCCATCCACCCGGAGGAGGTCGCCCGCGAGGTCGCCGCCGTACGGGCCGCGCTCGGCGGTGCGGAGGAGGTGCGCGAGTTCGCGCTGGAGGCGCTGCGGGACCTGGACGCGCTGGTCCGCGATCCGCGCGACGGCACGGGTGACTTCACCGCGCAGGTCGGCGGCACCCCGGCGGGGCTGCGCGACGCGCTCGCGGCCACGCTGGGCAACCGGCTGGTCGAGGAGGACCGCGAGATCCCGTTCCGCACGACGCCGGCGATCGGGCGCGGCGAGGCCGCCCTCGTCCGCACCGACCCGGCGATCGGGGCCGTGGCCTCGTACGTCCTGGACTCGGCGCTCGACGCGAAGGCGCTGGGTCCGCGCCCGGCCCGCCGCTGCGGTGTGGTGACGACGGACGCGGTGAGCGTGCGCACCACGCTGCTGCTGGTCCGCTACCGCTTCCACCTCACCCTGCCGTCCCGCACGGGCGAGCGGCAGGTGGTCGCCGAGGACGCGCGGCTGCTGGCCTACGAGGGTCTGCCGCAGCGTGCCCGCTGGCTGGACGACGACGCGGCCGCCGCGCTGCTGGGGGCCCGCGCCACCGCCAACACCCACGAGCTGGCCGCCCGCAACGCCATCACCCGTGCGCTGGACGGCCTGCCCGACCTCGCCGACCACCTCACCGAGTACGGCACCCACCTGGCCTCCGAACTCGACGCCTCGCACCGCAGGGTGCGCAAGGCCAACGAGGAGATCGTCCGCGGCCTGAAGGTCGTCCCGCAGGAACCCGCCGACGTGCTCGGCGTGTACGTCTACGTGCCGCCGCAGCCCGCAGCGCTCGCCACCACCGTCCCCGGAGCCGAAGCCTGATGTCCGCCGCCGCCACCCGCACCGCCCTGGCCTTCACCGCCGTCACCACGGTCGGCGGACTCCTCCCCGCCGACATGCTGCTGCGCATCGCCGAGGCGCGGAACCTGCCGGGCACCAAGCCCGCCGACTACGGCCTGCCCGCGTCCGTGCCCGTCCGGGACGAGGCCGAGCGTGCCTGGGAGTACCTCAAGCCGCTGTGGCGCGACCTGCGCGCCGCGCTGCCCTCCGACCCGATCACGGGCGCGCCCTCCGCCGACCCGACGGGCCGCGCCGGCTCCGACTGGCTTGCCCAGTTGTTCCGCAAGCTGGACTTCGGTGCGCTGACGGAGGTCGGGGCGGGGGGTGTTTGGGCCGACTCCGATTCGGAGAAGCGGTTCCCCGTGTCGCATCGGCATGGGCCGGCGCTGGTGCATCTGGTGCCGTGGAACCAGGAGTTGGACAAGCGTCCGGCGGCCGGTCAGGTTCCGGCGCAGTCGATGCTCCAGGACTGCCTGAACCGCACCGAGGCCCACCTGTGGGCGGTGCTCACCAACGGGCGCCGGTTGCGGCTACTGCGGGACTCGTCGTCCTTCGCTACGGCGGCCTACGTCGAGTTCGACCTTGAGGCGATCTTCGACGGGGAGCTGTTCAGCGAGTTCGTGCTGCTGTACTGCGTGCTGCACGCGTCGCGGTTCGCGGTGCCGGAGGGGGCTGCGCCGGCTGGGTGCTGGCTGGAGAAGTGGCGTGCGGAGGCCGTCACGTCGGGGGCGCGGGCGCTGGACCAGCTGCGGCTGGGGGTGCAGAACGCGCTGACCGTGCTCGGGACCGGGTTCCTGCGGCATCCGGAGAACGTCCGGCTGCGGGAGGACGTGGACCCGAAGGCGCTGCGGGATGCACTGCTACGGCTGGTGTACCGGCTGTTGTTCGTCTTCGTGGCCGAGGACCGGGACGCCCTGCTCGACCCGAACGCGGGTGAGAGGCAGCGGGAGGCGTACGGGCGGTACTTCTCGTCGGCGCGACTGCGGGAGCGAGCCCGTCGGCGGCAGGGGACGGCTCATGGTGACCAGTACGAGGCGCTGCGGATCGTTCTCGACGCGCTGGGCAACGAGGGGGGCCGGCCTGAGCTGGGGCTGCCCGGTCTCGGTGGCCTGTTCACGCACACGGAGGCCGACGCGCCGCTGGACGGGCTGAAGCTGTCCAACGAGTCTTTGCTGGCTGCTGTGCGGCACCTTGCGCAGGTGCGGGATCCGGGCGCGCGGCGGTGGCGTGCGGTCGACTACCGGCACCTGGACGCGGAGGAGCTGGGCTCGGTCTACGAGTCGCTGCTGGAGCTGGAGCCGAAGCACTCGGCGACGGACCGGTCCTTCGAGCTGATCGAGGTCGCGGGTAACAGTCGTAAGACCACGGGCAGTTACTACACCCCGTCCTCGCTCATCGAGTGCCTGCTGGACACAACGCTCGACCCAGTCATCGACGACGCCGTCAAGCGCGGCGAGCAGCGGGCCACGGCGGCGAGCCGTCCCGACCCGACCGACGACATCGTCGACGAGCTGCTCTCCCTGACGGTCTGCGACCCGGCTTGCGGTTCCGGGCACTTCCTCGTCGCCTCGGCCCGGCGTATCGCCAAGCGGGTGGCGTCGGTGCGTGAGCGCAACCCGGAGCCTACGGTCGACGCGGTGCGGCATGCGCTGCACGAGGTCGTCGCGCGCTGCATCTACGGCGTAGACCTCAACCCGATGGCCGTAGAGCTGGCGAAGGTCTCGCTGTGGCTGGAGGCGCTGGAGCCGGGTAAGCCGCTCGGCTTCCTCGACGCCCACGTCAAGCATGGCAACGGGCTGATCGGTGCGACGCCGAAGCTGCTGGCGGAGGGGGTTCCGGACGACGCCTTCAAGCCCATCGAGGGCGACGACAAGAAGTACGCGGCCGGGCTGGTCAAGCGGAACAAGGTTCAGCGTGGCGGCCAGGACGAGCTGACCTTCGACACGGAGGTGCTGCCTGGCAACGACCAGTACGCCGCCGAACTCGCCCGGATCACCGCCGCCCCGGCTGACTCCTTGGAGCAGGTACGAGCACAGGAGTCCGCGTACCGCGCATACGTCAAGTCCACGACGTACGTCCAGGACCTGCACGCCGCCGACGCCTGGTGCGCCGCGTTCGTCTGGCCCAAGCATGACGGAGCGCCCGAGGCCCCGACCGACCAGGTGTTCCGCACGCTGCGCAGCCGCAACCAGTCCACCGTACCGGACACCACCCACGCCGAGATCCTGAAGCTGCGAGACCAGTACCACTTCTTCCACTGGCACCTGGAGTTCCCGGAGGTCTTCTCTGTCCCCGAGTCGGGAATTGGCGTTCAGCAGGAAACAGGTTGGACCGGCGGATTCGATGGGGTGGTGGGGAATCCGCCGTGGGAACGAGTCAAACTCCAGGAGTTGGAGTTCTTTGCGCAACGCGACCCGCGAATCACGGAGGCCAAGACTGCCGCCGCCCGCAAACGCCTCATCGCTGATCTGCGCAATGATCCCGACGGTGCCCGCCTATACACCGAGTTCGAGGCCGCCAAACGCCGCGCGGAAGGGGAGAGCCACTTCCTCCGCCTCAGCAACCGCTTCCCGCTGACGGGTCGCGGAGACATCAATACGTACGCGGTCTTTGCAGAGACGGACCGTGTTCTGACAGGACCATGGGGGCGGACTGGCGTGATCGCCCCGACCGGGATCGCGACCGATGCAACGACCCAATTCTTCTTCAAGGACCTGGTCGAACACAAGTCGCTGACTGCGCTTTTCGACTTCGAGAACGCAGCGCCTATCTTCCCTGGCGTACACAGGTCATTCAAGTTCTGCGTCCTTTCGTTGACCGGCCCCAGCCTTCCTGCGCACGCTGCCCGGTTCGGCTTTTTCCTCCACGATCCGGCCGATCTGAACGACCCCGAGAAGATTTTCCTACTCACGCCGGAAGAGATCACGCTCCTCAACCCAAACACCGGAACCTGCCCGGTCTTCCGCTCACGTCGGGATGCCGAGATCACGCTCGGTGTATACCGCCGCGTGCCCGTCCTCGTCGACGAGGCAAAGGGTACCGGCGGCAACCCATGGGGCGTCTCGTTCACGCGCATGTTTGACATGTCGAACGACTCTCACCTCTTCCGCCCCGACGTCCAGAACGACGAAACGTTCGATGACCTCCTGAAGGACGGCTGGCACCTTGATGGCAACATCTTGGTACGCGGCGAGGATCGCCTGCTCCCGCTTTACGAAGCGAAAATGATGCACCACTATGACCACCGCTGGGCCACCTACACAGAAGATGGATCTGTTCGATACCTCAGCCTCATTGAAAAGCAGGCTGCTACCGTCGCCCCCTTGCCACGCTATTGGGTTCCGGAGAGCGACCTCCCCACTGGGAAATTCAACAAAAACGGTCAAGAGATAAAAGAAGCGGGTGTCACCTCCCGTCTCGCGAGCAAAGGGTGGAACAAAGACTGGATCCTAGGGTTCCGTATGGTCTGTCGGGCAACGGATGAGCGAACTTGCATCACGTTCATAACCCCGAAGGGAGGGCTCGGCAACTCTGGAACCGCTTTGCTGCCCAGCAAAGAAGCGCCATCCGGCTTGCTGTACAGCAACAGCACCGCCCTGCTGTTGGACTTCATCCTCAGGCAGAAGCTCGGCGGAACCAACTTGAATTTCTTCTATTTCGAGCAGCTCCCGTTCCTCAGCCGTGAGCAGCTGGCCTTGCACGCCCGAAGTCTGACTCCCCGGATCCTGGAACTCATTTACACCACCTACGACATGACCGCGTTCGCTTTGGATCTCGGCGACACCGGCGCCCCCTTCCGCTGGGAAAATGACCGTCGCACAGTAATCCGCGCCGAACTCGACGCCCTCTTCTTCCACCTCTACGGAATCAACCGCGCCGACGTGTCGTACATCCTCGACACCTTCCCGATTATCAAGCGCAAAGACGAGGAGAAGTACGGCGAATATCGCACCAAGAACTTGATCCTCGCCGAGTACGATCGCATGGCCGCCGCCGGTCTGACCCTGGAGTACCCGCTCACCGAGGGCGAGTCCGGTACCTACCGCTCCACCCTCACCCCGCCTCCCGGTCAGGGTCCCCGCCACGACTGACCTGCCCCTGGGGTGGCCGCGCCCGGTGGCCACCCCAGGGCATATCCCACCGTTCAACCAAGGAACAACGCACGTGGTGCGTCGGAGCCAGAGCAGCAACCCCCGTTCGGTCGTCGTCCTGACCTCGGGCACGGACTGGGTACCCGTGCCGCTGGACAGAAGCGGAGCAACGGGGCCGAGACCCCGATACCCCAACGGCAGCCCGCGAGGATCAGGGCCTTGCAGCAGGCCATCAGACTGGCCAACCTAGCCATCGAAAGAACTGGACCGCAGCGCTCTACGCGCTCAGCCGGGCCCGCGCCCTGACCAACGCCGTCCCCGCCAACGTGGCCGTTCGAGAACGCGAGAGACTCTCAGCGGCACGCAAGAGGTACGCGGCGCGCAACACGCCGGCCGCGAAAAACGCCAAGCAGGCGAAGGCGACCCCGGCCAAGCGTGCGGGCGGCAAGAAGCCTGCCCCGAAGAAGTCCGCAGCGAAGAGCGTCACTCCGCAGCCGAAGCCCGCGCCCGTGCGCGACCTCGGTGACCGTTTCATCAACCGCGCGGCTCTCGGCTACGGCTCCACGGACGAGACCAAGGGTCCCCGAACGCGGTGAGGGCGTGCCGTCCGCCACTCCAGCGAACGGCACGCCCTCAAGTCGCTCAACGCTCCGACGCAAACCGCACGAACTGCTCCCAGCCTTCGCGGCCGACGGCGAAGGACGGGCGGGCCACGTCCTTGGAGTCCCGCACGTGGACGGCCTGTTCGGCGATCGCGATCTCCACACAGCTGTCGCCCTGGCTGCCGCTGTAACTGGACTTGAACCAGGCGAGTTCCGATGTACCGCTGCTCATAGCTCTCCTCGCAGTCACTCCAGCAGGTCCCGGGATTCTGTTGGGTTGAGGGCCTGCGAGCGCAGTGTGTCATAGCGTTGGCAGAGCAGAATCATCTCTTTCGGGTCGGAGATCAGCCGACCGTTCTGCTGTCCCTCGGAGTACCCGAGCCGTCGCCCCTCCGAGGTCTCCAGGATCTGCAGAGGGCCATCCAGGCACGCGTGCAACCGAGCCTCCACCGGCACCACCTGAAGCGTCACGTTACGCGGGGCGGAGAGCTCAAGGACATGGTCCACCAGCCCGCGCATCGCCTCCGCATCCCCGAACCCCCGCCGGAACACATGCTCCTCGACGATGAAGCTGAACGGCACCGTCGGCCGCTCCCGCATCATCACCTGCCGCTCCATCCGCGCGGCGAGCTGCACCTCCAGCTCCTCGTCCGTCCGCAGCGGAATCGTGCCCTCGAACACCGCCCGCGCATAGCCCTCCGACTGCAACAACCCAGGAACCAACCGGCACTCATACGTACACAGGCTCACCGCCTCCCGCTCCAGCCGAGCCCACCGCCGGAACCACGCCGCCAGCCCCGCCTCCCCCCGCGTCAGATGCCGCGCGGCCTTCCGCAGGGCACCCGTATTGCCCAGGGCCTCCTCCGCCCGCTCCACGAACGCCTCGTCCGGCATCCGGCGCCCCAACTCCACCGACTCGACCGTGTGTTTGGAGTACTGGACCCGGGCGCCCAGGTCGACCCGACTCAGCCCCGCGTGCTCACGCAGCGCCTGGACGACGGCCCCGAACGTCCGCAGGCTGTCCGACGGATGCGGCTCCCGCTCCCACTCCCCCACCGGAACCGCCCGCGTGCCTGCGATCCCGGCCGCCTCCCCCTCGACCCCGACCACGTCCATCCGCCGCCCCTTTCCTCTTCTCCGCACCGCACCGCGACGGCTCCTCAGGCCGCCCCGCGTTCACCTCCAGCCTGGCGGAAAATCCGACGTACCGTCCACTCTTCGTGTCCGTACGATGACTCAGCGTACGGGCTGCCACACTCGTCCCCGCCCCCGTCCGACCGCCACCCTGAGGTCACGGAGAGCCAGGAGAAGCCATCCGCGTCCACCGCTCACCTGCGGAAACAACCGGTTGGCCACCTCCCCTCCCGTGATCTCCCGCCCACCACGGGCGGCGGCGGCCGGACCCGGCCGCGTCGGACGAGCTGGAAGGTGCAGTCATGCAGAACGGAACCAACCTGTACGCGCTCGACATCAGCGGGGCCTCGTTCACGAAGGCGTGCGGCGGCCCCTGCACCGAGGGGTGCGTGACGCTGGCGCGGATCGGCGAGGACGCCTGGGCGCTGGGAGACAGCAAGCGGCCGGACGCGGAGCCGCTGCGGTTCACCACCGAGGAACTGGACGCCGCCGGTATCGACCCGGCCCGCTTCGGCCTCGGCGCCTGACCCTCATCCCTCCCCTCCCCTGTCGCCGGCCGGACCGGGTTCCTCCCCACGTCCGGCCGGCGCTCCGCACTCCGGGAGCAGTACGTGCACCACCACGCCTACCTCTGGACCGGCCCGAAGGCACGCTTCGACGACGAGGCCCTGCGGCGGCCCCCGCACCCCGATCCGCCCCCGGCCGGGAGCAGGCCGGAACTGATCGAGCGCTACCGGCAAGTCGCCGCGGAGTGCCGCACGTCGGACCTCCCGCCCCTGGAGACGGCGTACTGGCTCGTCAAGCCCCGCTCACTGGTCCGGGGCACCTGGGACGAGGCGAAGGAGGCGGCGGCCTGGTTCGGTGAGCGGCTGGCCGAGTACACGCCCCGGTTCGCGGCGGAGGGCGACCGGGACACCGCACGCCTGGCCCGGCTGGTGGACGCCGCCGCCGAACGCCTGCGCTCGGGCGCCGACGTGTCGTACGGCTGCTACCTCGAACGCCCCTCGTACCTCACTCTGGCCGTGGTGACCTGCTCCCCGAACCGCGCGGCCCCCGAGCTGTCCTGCCCGTGCGCATAGTCGGGGGCCTGGGTCTTCCCGTACCGCGCGGGCGCTCCGGCTCCGGTGAGTGAGCCGAGCCGGGAGTCGAGGGGCCGCCTGGCGGTGGGCGCACAGGAGGTGCGACAGGCCCGGCAGTTCACTGGATCAGGTCAGTGTGCGGATGCTCGGGAGAGGCCGGGCAGACGTAGAGCTGCATGTTGTCCGCGCTGCCCACTTCCACCTTCGTCGGCTGCGCGGGGGACAAGCCGGCGCGGTGACCGGCGGCGTAGGCGGCGGCCCGGTCCTCGTAGGGGGCCCAGCCGCGTCGCTCACCACCGTCCCATTCGAAGGAGGCGATGGTCAGCAGCGGGACCATCTGGGCTGCGCAGACAGCGCAGTGCCGGCGGTACGGGTCGGTGCGGCCCCACGGCGGCCAGCCACCGGCCTTCCAGCCGGGAGCGTCCGCCAGGTTGCCGTCGTAGAAATCCGCCGGATACTCCGCGTACGAGCCGTCCACGTCCACGCCGGCTGCCTGCCATCTGCTCCAGTCCCCCACCACCTGCCTCAACTCTCGGCTCAGGTCGAGGCTGTTGGGGTACTCGTTGATCGCTTCCGGTGCCAGCAGACACGGCTCCGGTACGTAGCCCGGGTAGTTGACCTCGTACGGTTCCGGTGGCGTGGCGAGGACGTCGACGACCGAGGCTGCGGAACGCCAGAACACCGCGGTCGCGGGCTTCCAGTGCGGCTCGTGGTCGTAGGGGCACCAGAGGACCTGGAGCAGATCGGCCTCTCCGGGCGGCCGCAACAGGGGTACGTCGCGCAGGTACAGCTGGGCCACGGGCAACAGGGGCACCGGGCACTCCGCGGGCCGGGGAGGGCCAGCGTCGAATCGCTCCGCGAGCCGCGCGGCGTTCCGCTCCTTGAGCTCCTCCTCCTCGGGCGTGAACTCGGGACCGTGGGGATCACGGTGCAGCCGGGCCAGCCTGCGCCTCGTCAGCCGTACGTCTGCCGGCGACTGGCGGAACCCGCTGTCCCCGTGCAGGTGTGAGGCTTCGCACTGCGGCCACGGCTCCTCGGCCGGCCACAGCAACGGCCCCCCGACCGAGCTGTCCCTGACCGAAGGCGACCCGGGACGGGGGTGCAGCCGTATCGCGGGACGCGCCAGTGGAGCCAGTTCGGGAAAGACCGCGGTCACCTCAACAGGCCGCGGCGGAGTCGTACGTACGAAAACCATGCCGGCGATCCTGCCACCAGCCACCGACAGTCCCCCGCCACCTCGATCGGCGCCCACGCTCAACCGACCGCGATGCCCCGCCCACCGCACGGGAACACTCTGCCGCCTTCCCGCGTTCCTCACACGGCGTCGCGCGAATCCGGCGTACCGCCCGCCTTACCCGTCCGTACGCCTACCCTCCGTACGGGGCGCGGCACTCGCCCTCACCCAAATCCGGCCGCCAGTCTGACGCCATGAACCACGCAACACCCCAAGTGGGCGCCCCTGTCGCGACCTTCACCCAGCTGCTGTCGTCCACGCGGCGCGGCGCCCGGCTCGCCCGGCTCCTCGCGGTGACCGAGCTGCGCTCCCGAACGGCGTCCCACGACCTCACGGAGCGTGCCGAACTCGTCGTCGCGGAGCTGGCCGCCAACGCCGTCCTGCACGGCCGCGTGCCCGGCCACTGCTTCCGGCTGACCCTCGTCCTCGACCCGGCCGCCGGCCGCCTCCGCATCGAGGTCAGCGACGCCCGCGGAGACCTCCGCCCGCTCCCCCTCCCCGCGGGCACGGAAGCCGACCCACTCAGCACCACCGGACGCGGCCTGACCCTCGTCACCACCCTCGCCGACCACTGGGACTGCGTCCCCTACCCGCCCAGCGGCAAGACCGTCCGGGCCGAGCTGCTCGACACCACGGCATGATCACATCGGCAGGAGAGCGGCTGCTCCGCCCGCGAGCTGCGTCTGTTGCGTCAGGCACTCATCCCCAGCTTGAGGACGGCTTCGCGGGCCTTCTCATCGGCCATGGCGATGAGCCGCTTCCGCCCGCCATGCGTCTGGAACTCCGTCCGCGACTTGGCCAGCAGGGACTCCGCGCGCTCGGTCAGCTTGTGCGCCGCTTTCAATACCTTGATGCGGTCCTTGGTGTACTGGTTGGACGGCAGCGCATGGACCTCACTTGTGTACACACGGACTCGAGCGATCAGACGGAGCACGGTCTGCCGCTGGGCTTCCAGCTCTGCGGCACGCTGACTCGCCCGCAGGCTCGACGTCGGCCCGCCCCACGCAGCCGCCCGGCTCCCGCTGGACACCGTCCGGCTCCATCCGGCAGCCGAGGCGGGGGCCGGACGAGCGGACAGGCGAGCCGCTGCCTCGTTCAGCGCGGTGATGTGACCGAGTTCCTGGAGGGAGAAAAGCGCGATACCTCTGTCGTCGGCGAACTGCCGGGCGGCGGCCGTGTAGCCACCGGAGGCGTAGAACAGAAGACGCTGGTGCGCCTCCGCCACTCCCCGCAGTTCTCGAACGGGGCCGACACCGATCGGCTGACTGTAGTGCTTCACCTGCGCCACGGCGTCCCGGGCGATCACGTCGATGCCCCCGTCCGCGCCGGCACCCGTCACTCGTGCGTCGGTGAAGCCGAGAACGCGCATATGGTCGACGGCGGCGAGCTCGGCGTCCTGCCATGTACGAATGGCTCTCGCGCGGTACACCGCCTCCCGTGAGCCGGCGCTTCCCTCCACTCGCCATGGTTCTGATGTCTGACCGACAGCCGAGCGGTGCGCTTCAGGTGTGCCTACGGCACCGCCGTAGTCCTGCGCGACATGTGGAGGAGCAGGTGGGATGTTTTCACCGGCGGACCGGCCGGCGTCGGCCAAGGTGCGTGCCGCAGTCGCGGAGAGGAGCGTGAGCTCTATCGCTCCTTCGGGCCCCTCCAGCACGACTGCCTCGACAAACCGGGACCGACTCCCGCTCTCCAGGACAGTGAGGGGGCGGCGCAGTTCCATGTGTTCCACCTTGAAGGTGCCCTTCCACAGGAGAAGACGCCGACCGGTCAGCGCGCCATGGAACCGGGCGGTGACAAACAGCAGCTCAACACGTTCACCGGGCGCCAGACGCGTCAATAACTGGTCAGCCTGCGGTGAGTTGCTCACCCAGCCGCTGCCGCGGAGAGCGGCAGCGGTTCGGGGGTCGCTGCGAAGACTTGACACCACATCATCTTGCACCAATCTCCGCCGCCGGACGTACGCCGCGGCGGACTTCAGGCATGGAAGCCCCTCGTCACAAGGTGCTCAGCCACGTCTACTCCCCACCCGGCACTCAGCTGCACGGGGGTGCTGTCGTCGCAGAGACGGCCACGCCTTTCGGATCAGAAGAGACTGGATGTCTCGTCGAAGTCGCTGACGGAAGGTCTCAGCCTGCCGCTGCCCTCGCGGAACTCGTCCGGGCTGTAGTGCAGCCGGAAGGTGTGGGTGTGATTCCCGTCGACCCAGTACAGGGTGATGGCGGAGAGCAGGTTCCGCGCCGTCCAATGAGTGCGGGACCTGATTCCCTCTTCCTGGTCGAGAATCCACGCCTCCACCTGCTCCGGCAGGCTGAAGGTCAGCCTGTAGCCGGCGCCTTCGCGCGGTGCGATGGACCACAGGGGATGCCCCACCGCCCGGTGGCTCCTGCGCACGCGGACGGCGTGAGTGGGCTGTTCGAAGGCATATCTGAGAAAGGCCCGGAGATCTTTGGAGACAAGCCCCAGGACGAAAGGAGCGGCGGGAAAGGCCAGAACGAGTCCCAGTGACGACCGGCGCAGACCCGCCGCCAGCGTGTCGAGCGGACGGGTCACTGAGGGAGAACGCGCTACGGGTTCTTCCCACAAGTCCAGCAGATGCCGGCGCAAGTAGTTGCGCATCTCGTAAACGGTGGGCCGCTGACTCGGCGGCATCGACATCGCGGCGTCGTAGACCGCCTTGGCGGCCACCTCCACCAGCTTGCGCAGGGACTGGAAGTCGGGCAACGACCGGTCGATGAGAGAGATCTGATGGGCGAGCGCGAACTCCTGGGCATCCCGGGTGAACCCTGATGTCGAGAAGATCGCGTAACTGTAGCGATAGCGCGTCCTCGGTCGGTGGGGGCCCGAGCCGTTGCTCTGAGTGGTGACGAGGTTCTCATTCAGATCGTGCACGACACCATGCCCGTTGCGTACGACAGGGAGACCGACCGGGGGGCTGGTGAACTTCGCCTCGGCGAACAAACGTATCGGGAGCGAGAACGGGGAACGTAGGGAAACTCGCCCAGACTGTCCGCCTGGTGCCAGGCCCCGCGGCCCCGCACCACCAGTCCGTGTTTGCGCTTCTCCAGCACGTTCCACGGTGGCCTGACCGGGTCGTCCTGCTCCGTCAGCAGACGGTACCCACTGGACCTCAGCAGCCAGGCAAGGACCTCTTCGAGAAGGTATCCCCGCAATGTTCGCAGCCCCACCATGGCGTGACCCTATGCATGCCACTCCTGATTAATCATCAGAACGGTGAAAAAGCATCCCGCAAAGTGTCATCTCAGCTGGCCTCCCCAGCCATTCGCCGCATCCGCACCGGGGCCGAACACCTTTCCCATCAGGCCTACGCTTCCGCAGGCAACGCGGGGAACACGACCACCGAGCCGTCCCTTTCCCGAGCGATCTCGATCGCCACGTCCGTCGGGCGGCCGTTGCGTGCGACACCGTCGCCCAGGCGGCGGATCTGGTATGTCGCGCGCAGGAGCCGGTCGACCTCACCGGTCGTGAAGACGGGGCGCTTGCTGTTCGGGCGCGCCAGCTCCAGCGTCGACAGGCGCACCAGCACCCCGGCGATGCCCGACTCCAGCTCGTCGAGACGCCGCTCGTCGTCCTTGAGGGCGCGGGTGAAGTTCTCGAACAGGTTGTCAGGCTCGCTCTGGGCTCGCTCGACCGCCTGGAGGACGTTGACGCGCCGCTTCAACGCCATGGCCAACTGCGCCAGTTCGACGTGGGTGCGGAACGTGCCGCCCTGGTCGTCCACGCCGGGGAACGGCTCGGTCAGCGTGCCGAGCTCGACGGGCTCGCCGGCGGGCAGCTTGTCGAGCGCGCTCCGCCAGCGGGCCAGACGGATGTCGGCCCTGCTCAGTGCCGTGTCGATGGTGTGCACCGCTGAGTCGAGTCCCAGCGAGACACCGAGCTTGCCCTGGTCGAGCAGGATGGCCGTGGCCTTGTCGATGGCGGGACGGCACCCGTTGAGCGCGCTGTGCTCGTCGTCGAGCTTGTCGGCCTGAAGCTGCTCCAGCAGGTCCGTGATGTGCGCGATGGCCTGCTGCCGCTTGCGGTCGGCGTGCGCGCTCACCCCGACGGCCACCGCCATGAGCACGAGCGGAGCGGCCACGGTGAGCACCGCGCCACCGGCGGCCGCGGCGCCGGCGGTCGCACCCGCGCCGCCGACCGTGCCCGCCGCCGCCGCCCCACTGACCGGCACAATGGTCGCTTTGGCGGCGATCTGGCCCGTCGCCGCATACACGAGGTCGCCGTAGAACCCGCCCGTCGATCCCTTCGGCTCCATCCAGGTGACCAGCCCCTGTCCGAACTCGGCGGCGACCTTCGCCGGGACCACCACGCGGCACAGGATCTCGCCGGAGGCCGTCGCCTTGGCGACCGTGGCGGAAGCCTTCGCCGACTCGGTGATGAGCTGCGACAGGTGCTGCGCCAACGGGCTGGCGGCATCGAGCGGGATACCACGGCTGCCGTCGAGCTTGTCGGGCAGCGGGTGCGCCTCGAGCGTGACGATCGGCTGGTCGGCCAACGCAGCCAGCACACCTCGCAGTTCAGCCAGCCGCTCAACCGTCATCGGCCCGTCCCCGAACACGGCCGGCACCTGGACATCACGTGTCGCCAGCGTCCAGACCGGAACGTTAGTTGCCTTGCGATAGTCGATCATCGTCCCCCCAGAATCAAGGTGCTCAAGCCTACGGCTGACGCCACACCAAGACGGTAAATTGCCCGTCCTGCTGAATCACAGCACCCGGGAGTCACTCCGCTGTATCGGGCCGTCCGGTACCGGGCCGGCTTGCCTTGACGGCCCAAGTGATGCCTCGTACCAGTTGTCTGCTCGGTGGCACCGGCGGCGTTCCGCCTCCCTCTCAACTTCACCCCGCAGAGGCACTAGGCAACAAGTCACTCTAGAGAGTGAGTCTGTTGACATCGCCAACATACCCACCCTACGGTGCCTGGTGGGTCTGTCCAGCCAACGGTGTAACTCGGGTGGTGTGAGTTAGCGGCGGCCGACGGAGAGTCGGCCGTCGAAGGCGATGTCGAAGGCCTGCAGGG
>NZ_JBHYQH010000031.1:0-75485 GCF_042746715.1 Streptomyces sp. NPDC058741
GTGCTTGGGTTTTCCCGCGGGCGCCCCCCCCACCCCCCGCCCCCCTCCCCCCGCACGGGGGGGCACCCCCTGGGATCAGGAGGTCCGGCCGCTTCGGTCGTTCCTCGTTCAGCCGCCGCGCAGCACCCGCGCGGCGAAGGCGGCCAGGTCCGCCCTGAGCCGCTCCCGCGGCACGTGCTCCCGGTCGGTGAGGTGGTCGAGAAGGTCCGCGCGGACCGCGGCGAGCAGCGCGTGGGCGGCGAAGCCCGCGTCGGTGGAGCCGGGCAGCCGTTCCAGGGCGTCCCGAAGCGTGCCGTGCCACCAGTCGTAGTGCGCGGCGCGGTACGGACTGTCGCTCACCGGGCCCTCCAGCGCCACGGACAGGTGCCGCTGGTCGAGTGTGAGGCACAGCAGGGCGTCGAGCAGGGCCGGGACGCGTTCGGCGGGGGGCGTCGCGGGCCCGAGCGGACCGGGGCCCTCGGCGACGACGTGGCGGATCGGCTCCAGCCGGGACGCGTACAGCGCGCGGATCAGGCCGGTGCGGTCGCCGAACCCGCGGAAGAGGGTGCCCTTGCCGACGCCGGCCGCCGCGGCGATGTCGGCCATGGTGACGTCCTCGGGGCTCGCGCACGTGGCGAAGAGCCGGTCGGCCGCCGCCAGGGACGGCACGGCCGACTTCACGGGGAGCGACCGGTGAACGCCGCCGTTCTCGTCGTCGGTGCCACCGGGCCGGCGGGCGCGTGGCCCGCCTGCGCGCCGGGCGGGGCCTGCGGGTGCGGGCGGCGAGCCGGCGGGCGTCCCCCGTCGCGCGTTCCGGGGCGGTCCGCTTCGACTGGTACGACCCGGAGACGTTCGAGGAGGCGCTGCGGGGCGTGGACCGGGTCCATCTGGTCCCGCCGGTCGGGGACCCCGTTCCCGCCACCGTCATGCTGCCGTTCCTGGAACGGGCCCGTGCGTCCGGGGCAGCTCACGAGCCGCTGCGCACTGGCCGCGGACAGTGCTTCCAGGCAGGCCCGGAGCGTATGCGGACGCACCGGATCATGCTTCGACAACGCCGCCGCGTGAGCCGGGCCGTACTGCTCGGCTCCTGGGCGATCGCCTCCGACGGCCCGGCCGTCGGGCAGGTGCAGCAGGCCCTGCCCGGCCTGTTCGACGCGTGGGCGGTCCTGCGGCCCTCGTGGTTCATGCAGACCTTCACCGGTGATCACGCGCACGCCCGGAGCATCCGCGAGCACGGAACCATCCTGACCGCGACCGGCGCGGGGCGGGTGGCCTTCGTGGACGCGACGACATCGCCGCCGTCGCCGTGCACGCGCTGACCGCCGACGGCGACGCGGGAGGCGATCTGGTCCTCACCGGCCCGGAGGCCCTGAGTTACGACGAGGCGGCCGCGATCATCAGCGAGGTGACGGGCCGCCCCGTCACCCACCGGCGGATGGCCCACGAGCAGTTGCGCGACCGGCTGGCAGGGATCCTGCCGCCGGAGTTCGCCGCGGTCCCCGCCGGCCTGGACCGGAGCGTCGCCGAGGGGGCCGAGGACCGGGTCACGGACACGGTCGAACGTCTCACGGGCCGCCCACCGCGCAGTCTGCGCGCCCACCTGGAGCACGCGATGACGGCGGTGGGCGGCTAGCGGGCCGCGGTGGCGGGCTACTTCACCGAACCCGCCATCACCCCCTGCACGAAGTGCTTCTGGAACGCGAAGAACACGACCACCGGCACGATCAGGGAGACGAACGCCCCGGGCGCCAGGACGTCGATGTTGCTGCCGAACTGGCGGATCTGGGACTGCAGTTCCACGGTCAGCGGTTGTGAGGAACTGTCGGCGAAGAGCAGCGCCACCAGCATGTCGTTCCACACCCACAGGAACTGGAAGATGGCCAGGGAGGCGATCGCGGGCCGGCCGACGGGCAGGACGAGCCGGATGAAGATGCGCCACTCGCTGCCGCCGTCCATCCGGGCCGCCTCCAGCATCTCCTTCGGCATCTCGGCGAAGTAGTTCCGCAGCAGGAACACCGCGAAGGGCAGACCGTAGGCGACGTGGAAGAGGACGACGCCGGGGATCGTGCCGAACAGCCCCAGCTGGCCGAAGAGTTTGGCCACCGGCAGCAGGCCGATCTGCACGGGCACCACCAGCAGCGCCACCACGACGAGGAAGATCGTGTCCCGCCCGGGGAAGTCCAGCCACGCGAAGGCGTATCCGGCGAGCGCCGCGACGACCACGACCAGCACCGTCGTCGGCACCGATATCAGCACCGTGTTCCAGAAGGCCTGGGTGATGCCCGCGTTCCGCAGCAGCGCCGAGTAGTTGTCGAAGGACAGCTGCCCGGGGGTGGCGAACACCGTCCACCAGCCGCCCTTCGCCGTGTCCTCGGCGGACCGCAGGGACGACAGGAACAGTCCGGCAAGCGGTGTCATCCACACCAGGCCGACCAGCACGAGGAAGGCCTGGACGACGCCGTTGCCCAGGGATCGCCGTACCGCGTTCATCGCTGACTCCTTGTGAAGCGGCGGACGTTGAAGACCATGGCCGGGACGACCAGCAGCAGGAGCAGCACGCCCAGCGCGCTGCCGAGGCCCTGGTTGTTGCCGCCGCCGAACGACACCAGCCACATCTGCGTCGCGAGCACGGTCGCGTCCTCCTGCACGGGCCCGGGCGCGATGATGTAGACGAGGTCGAAGACCTTCATCACGTTGATCACGAGGGTGACGAAGACGACCGTGAGCACCGGGGCGAGCAGCGGGACGGTGATGCGGCGGAAGATCTGCCACTCGTTGGCGCCGTCCATCCGCGCCGCCTCCAGCGCGTCCCGCGGCAGCGTCGACAGGCCCGCGCCGATCAGCACCATCGCGAAGCCGGTCCAGATCCACAGGTACGCCCCGATGATCGCGGGGGTGACCAGGGCCGGACCGAGCCAGGAGACGCCCTCGTAGGGCGGGGCGAAGTTGGACGCCGGCAGATTCACCGCGTAGGAGCCCACCTGGAGTCCCTCGAAGCGGAAGGAGCCGTCGGGGGCGGTGGTCGTGGTGGCGATCGTCTCGCCGTCGCGGACGGCCTCCACCTTCATGCCGGGCAGTCCGCTCTCCCGGGCGTCGACCTTCCCCTGCTCCCCTCCCCCGCCGGGCGTGAAGTCCAGGTAGACGACACCGCGCAGTTCGTCGGCGCCGGCCTGCCGCCCCGCCGCCGCCGAGGCCGGCCGGGCGTCGCCGGGCAGGTCGGCGGGCTGCACGCCGACCAGGCCCAGCGTCACCGCGTCCCCGGGAGACACGGGGGTGGTCGTACGGTACGAGCCGTCCTTCTCCTTCGTCAGGCCCTGACCGTCACGCGCCCGGGCCGTCGGGTAGGAGGACGCGCTCTGGAAGGCGTCGTGGACGGAGACCACGGCCGCGTTGAGCACGCCCTTGTCGGGGTCCTCGTCGTAGGCGAGCCGGAAGATGATGCCGGCGGCGAGGAAGGAGACCGCCATCGGCATGAACAGGAGCAGTTTGAAGGCGGTGGCCCAGCGGACCTTCTCCACCAGGACGGCCAGGATCAGTCCGAGTCCGGTGAGCAGCGCCGGGGCCACGACGACCCAGATCGCCGTGTTGCGGACGGCCTTGAGGGTCGCCGGGTCGCGGAACATCTCCGTGTAGTTGTCGCCGCCGACGAAGGTCGTCCCGGAGGCGTCGAAGAAGCTGCGGCCGACGCTGAACAGCACGGGGTAGACGACGAGCGCGCCGAGCAGCAGCAGCGCGGGGAACACGAACAGCAGGGCGATGATCCTGCCGCGCCGCAGCCGCCGGGTGCGGTCGGTGACCGGGCCGGGCGGCGTCGGAGGGCTCGTCTCTTTCACGAGAGTCGCTGTCATGGCGTATCAGTCCTGGTACGCCTTGGCCGCCGCGGCCTCCAGCTTCGCCGCGGTGCCCTTCGGGTCGGACGGGTCGCGCAGGAAGTCCTGCAGGAGCTTCCACTCGCCGGCGCCCTTCGTGCCGCCGAACGCGGCCGGCGCCTGGTCGGACATGTCGAAGCGGACCGAGTCCCCGGCCTCGACGAGGGACTCGGCGGTGGCGCGGGTGACGTCGTCGCCGTACTCGGAGAGGTCGAGCTTCTTGTTCGGGGAGAGGAAGCCGCCGGCCTGGGCCCACACCGCGGAGGCCTCGGGGGTGGCCAGGAACTCCAGGAGGGCCTGCGCGGCCTTCTGGTTCTTGCCGTCCTTGAGGACGACGGCCGCGTCGCCGCCGCTGACGACCGGGGCCTCGCCGCCGCCGACCGCGGGGAACGGGAAGAAGTTCGCGTCCTCGCCGACCTTCTTGCCGAACTGGTCCTTGGCGACGCCGGCGACGAAGTCGCCCTCGTAGACCATGCCGGCCTCGGGCTCCGGTCCGAAGACCTTCTCCACCGAGCCGGGGAAGTCGGTGTTCAGGGCGCCCTTCTGGCCGCCCTCGATCAGCTGCTTGTCCTTGAAGAGCTTGCCGAGCGTGGTGAGGGCGTCGACGACGGAGGCGTCGGTCCACTTCAGCTCGTGCGCGGCGAGGGCGTCGTACTTCTCCGGTCCGGCCTGGGAGAGGTAGATGTTCTCGAACCAGTCGGTGAGGGTCCAGCCGTCCTGCCCGGCGACGGAGAACGCGGCGAGACCGGAGTCGGACACGGTCCTGCCGGCCTTCAGCATCTCGTCGTAGGTCTTCGGGGGCTTCACGCCGGCCTGGGCGAGGGCGTCGGGGCTGTACCAGACGGTCGACTTGTGCGCGGCCTTGAAGTACAGGCCGTACAGCGTGCCGTCGACGCTGCCGTACTCCTTCCAGACGGGGGCGTAGCCGGCGTCGACGGACTGCTCGGTCTTCTTCGACAGCGGCTTGAGCCAGCCCTGCTGCGCGAACTGCTTGAGCACGCCGACCTGCGGCACCATCACCACGTCGGGGGCGTTGCCGCCCTCGATCTTGCTGCCGACGACGGTGGAGACGTTGTCGCCGGTGGACACGAACTGCGTCTTGGCGCCGGTCTTCGCGGTGAAGGCGTCCAGGACCTTCTGGAAGTTCTTCTGCTCGGTGCCGGACCAGACGCCGGCCACGGTGATCGTCTGGCCGTCGAGTGCCTTGTCGCCGCCGCCTGCCGCGACGGGGCCGCCGCCGCAGGCGGTCGCGCCGAGTGCCAGGACGAGGGCGGTGCAGCCGGTGAGGAGGGTGGTGCGTCGTCGCATCATCGTTGATGTCCCTTCGGGAAGTTGACCAGCGGAGCGGTCAGGTACGGATCCACCAGGCGGCCGTCGAGCCGGAGAGCACTCGGGGCGGGCAGGGGCCGCTGGCGAGCAGGGGGGCGCCGGGGACCGGCGCGGGGGTGGGGGCGGTACCGAAGTTGACCGCGCACACCAGGTCGTCGCCGCGCTCGAAGGCCAGGACGCCGGGCGGGGCGTCCAGCCAGCGCAGCGTGCCCTCGCCGAGCTGCGGCAGGGCGGCGCGCAGCTGGAGGCCGTCGCGGTACAGGTGCCAGAAGGAGCGGGTGTCGGCGAGGGCGCGGTCGGTGGCGTACTCGGCGAAGTACTCCGGCTGCGGCAGCCAGGGCTTGGCGCTGTCCGGGGCGGAGGTGAAGCCGAACGGCGACGCCTGGCCCGACCAGGGCAGCGGCACGCGGCAGCCGTCGCGGATGCGGGCCCTGCTGCCGGTGCGGCGGAAGATCGGGTCGGTGAGCACGTCGTCGGGCAGGTCCACGACCTCCGGCAGGCCGAGCTCCTCGCCCTGGTAGACGTAGGCGGCGCCGGGCAGCGCCAGCATCAGCAGGGCGGCGGCCCGGGCCCGGGCGGCGCCGAGGCCGCTGCCCTCGGTGGCGGGCTCGCCGTAGCGGGTGACGGTGCGGACCTGGTCGTGGTTGTTGAGGACCCAGGTGACCGTGGAGCCGGTGCCGGCGATGTCCTGCATGGCCTCGGAGATGACCTTGCGGAAGGCGTCGGCGTCCCAGGAGGCGCTGAGCAGGTCGAAGAAGAACGCCTGGTGCAGCTCGTCGGGGCGGACGTACCGGGCGTGCTCGCGGGCGGTCGGGACGGAGACCTCGCCGACGAGGAGGCGCTCGCGGCCGTCACGCCCGGTGTACTCCTCGCACAGGGAGCGCCAGCGGCGCCACACGTCGTGCACCTCGGGCTGGTTCCAGGCGAGCGGGTTGACCGAGTCGCGGGTGCGGGCGTCGGCCTCCGGGTCGTCGGAGTCGGGCAGCTCCGGGTGCTTGAAGAGGCCGGCGGCGACGTCGATGCGGAAGCCGTCGATGCCCCGGTCCAGCCAGAAGCGCAGGACGCGGTCGAACTCGGCGCCGATCCCGGGGTTGCGCCAGTTCCAGTCGGGCTGCTCGGGGGCGAACATGTGCAGGTACCACTGACCGGGGCGGCCGTCGGGCTCGGTGATCCGGGTCCAGGCGGGGCCGCCGAACATGGAGTGCCAGTTGTTGGGCGGCTCGGATCCGTCCGGGCCGCGGCCGTCGGCGAAGTGGAAGCGGTCCCGGGCCGGGCTGCCGGGCGCCGCGGCGAGCGCCTCGCGGAACCAGGGGTGCTCGCTGGAGCAGTGGTTGGGGACGATGTCGAGCAGTACCTTGACGCCGAGCCGCCGCGCGGCGCCCACCAGCAGGTCGAATTCGGCGAGGTCGCCGAAGAGCGGGTCGACGTCGCAGTAGTCGGCCACGTCGTAGCCGTGGTCGTGCTGCGGCGAGGGATAGAAGGGGCTCAGCCAGATCCCGTCGACGCCGAGCTTCTTGAGGTACGGCAGTCCGGCCCGGACCCCGGCGAGGTCGCCGATGCCGTCGCCTGTGCTGTCGAGGAAGCTGCGGACGTACACCTGATAGATCACTGCGTCACGCCACCAGTGGTGCCTGTTCAACCCATCGACCTGTCTCTGAGGAGGACAGCGGTTATGCATGCATGTTAGGTAGCAGTGTCGAGAGGGTGTCAACGAAATGGCGCAAGCTACCGACGGGTTGGGGAGAGTAAACCTGCACTTACCGGACGCTGCGAGGCAAGATGAGACCCCCGCGTTACCTAACAAGCAAGCAGGAAGGGTCGTCGGTGGGCCGGCGTGACCGCGCTATCGGCGCGAGACGGCCGCGAGTTCGCGCGCCAGCCGGCGCACCGCCGCCTCGGGCGTCTGGTGCCCTGCCATGGCGTCGTGCACGACCGCCTGCACGACGAGGCTGACCTGGCCGTATCGGGGGCTCTTGGGACGCGGCGCGGCCGCGCGCACGCTCTGGCGCAGCGTCGGCAGGTAGGGGAACCGGCGGATCAGCTCGGGGTCCCGGTAGAGATCGGCCCGGACCGGCGGCAGCGCGCCGCGTGTGAGGACCTGGCGCTGGACGGGTTCACCGGTGAGGTACGCGATCAGCCGGGCGGCCGAGTCGGGGTGCCGGGCGTGCGTGCTGACGGCCAGGTTGGAGCCACCGAGGACGCTCGTGCCCGGCCCGTCGGGTCCGGGCAGCGGTACGGCGCCGACCTTGCCCGCGACCTTCGAGCCGGTCGCGGAGGAACCGACGTAGGCGTAGGGCCAGTTCCGCAGGAAGAGCAGCCGGCCGTCCTGGAAGGCCTGCTTGGACTCCTCCTCCTTGTAGGCCAGGGCCTCCCTCGGGATCCAGCCCTCGCGCACGCCGCGCGCCAGGAACCCGATGCCCTCGCGGGCCGCCGCCGAGTCGACGGTGACGCGTTCGCCCTCGTCGCCGAGGATCGAGCCGCCGGCCGAGTAGACGGCCTCTGCCGCGTTGACCGTGAGCCCTTCGTACGGCAGGAACTGCCCGGCGTACCCGTCGAGGCCGTACTTCGGGGCGAGGGTCTTCGCGTACCGCTCCAGCTCCGCCCAGGTGCGCGGCGGGTCGACGCCCTCTTCAGCGAGGACGTCCTTGCGGTAGAGGAGCAGGCCGGCGTTGGTGACGTACGGGACGGCGTAGAGCTGCCCGTCGTAGGTCGCCGTGTCCACGACCGGCGCGAGGAACGTGTCCAGCGGGAAGCGGTCGCGGGGCAGCGGCCGGATCCAGCCCGCCGCGGCGAACTCCGAGGTCCAGTTGACGTCGATGTTCAGCACGTCGAACCGGCTGCGTTCGCGGTCGCGCAGGTCCGTGGTCATCTGCGCCCGGGTCTCGTCGGCGGAGTCGGGCAGCTCGACGAGGGTCACCTTCTCGCCGGGGTGGGTGCGGTTCCAGCCCTGGAGGAGGGGGCCGAGGTAGCCGGTGAGGTCTCCGGCGGTGGCCAGGGTCAGGGGGCCGCGACCGCCCCGAGTGGGCTCGCCCGCCTGGGCTCCTGCGGCGACGTAGCCGGTCAGGACCACGACCAGAACGAGGAGGCCCCTACCCGCGGCATGGATCCACCGCATAGGTTCCTCCCTGAACACCGGCGACGGGCACCCTTACCCGGAATCAGAGGCCATGTATACCCGTTAGGTATGGGCGATACTAGGGCCTGGAGCACATTGGACCGGACAGGAGGACTGCACGCGTGCGCCTGCCCCTCCTGGCACTCCTCGCCCGCGGACCCGCCCACGGCTACGAGCTCAAGCAGGACCTTGAGCAACTGCTGGGCTCCGCGTACCCTCAGCCGAACGTCGGCCAGATCTATGTGACCCTCGGCCGCCTCGAGAAGTCGGGGCTGATCGAGGGTGAGGACGTCGCGCAGTCCAGCCGGCCCAACAAGAAGGTCTACCACCTCACCGACGCCGGGCGGGAGGCGCTGCGCGCCTGGTTCGAGGAGCCCGAGGACGAGCCGCGGGTGCGGGACGAGTTCTTCATGAAACTGGCGCTCGCCCCGCAGACCGGTCTCGCCAGCCAGATCTCCCTGATCAACCAGCAGCGGCGCCAGTACCTGAACACCATGCGGCAGCTGTCCAGGCTGGCCGCCGCCGAAGACCGCGACAACCGCATCGCCCACCTGCTGATCGAGGGCGCGATGCTGCATCTGCAGGCCGACCTCGACTGGCTGGAACGGTGCCAGGAAGAGCTGGAGGAGCTGGAGTGAGCGACGACCGTCCCGCTCCTGTGCTGCGTGCCGAGGGGCTGGTGAAGACCCACCACGGCGAGGGCGCGCCCGCCCACGCCGTGCGCGGGGTCGACCTGTGCGTCCGGCAGGGCGAGTTCGTGGCGATCACCGGCCCGTCCGGCGCCGGCAAGTCGACGCTGCTGCATCTGCTCGGCGGGCTCCAGCGGCCGGACGCGGGCAGGATATGGCTCGACGGCGAGTCCACCGACAGCTACAGCGAGGCCCGCTGGGCGGTGGAGCGCCGGAAGCGGATCGGGATCGTCTTCCAGTTCTTCAACCTGGTGTCGAACCTGTCCGTCGCGGACAACGTGGAGCTGCCCGCCCTACTCGCCGGGGCCTCGCCGAAGCAGGCGCGCACCGAGCGGGAGGCGCTGCTGGCCGAGCTGGGCCTGACGGGCAAGGAGCGTGGTATGCCGGGCGAGCTGTCCGGCGGCGAGCAGCAGCGCGTGGCCCTCGCCCGGGCCCTGGTCAACCATCCGCCGCTGCTGCTCGCCGACGAACCGGCCGGCAGCCTCGACAGCAAGGGCACCCGCGAGGTGATGCGGCTGCTGTCCCGCTTCCACCAGCGCGGGCAGACGATCCTGCTGGTCACGCACGACGCACGGCTGGCGAGCGCTGCGGACCGGGTGATCAGCTTCTTCGACGGCCGCATCGCCGACGACGCGGAACTGGACGGCGGCACGACCCCGCCCCGCCGGTCCGGCATATCGGGCGTGCTGGAGCTCAGGGACTGACATGCGCGGGTACGACGAGCGGATCGCGCGGGAATCGAGCCGGGAGCCCGGTCCGAACGCCGTCGAGGGTTCCCCGGGCCGGCGTGCCCGGCGCGGGCCGAGGGGCTGAGGCGCGTGCGAGCCACCCTGCGCTGGGCGCACTCCGATCTGCGCACACACCGCGGCGAGGCCCTGTTCCTCGTCCTCGCCACCGCGGGCATCGTCGCCTCCCTGCTGCTGGCCACGGCCCTGTTCGGCTACGCCACCAACCCCTGGCAGCGCGTCTTCACGCAGTCGCACGGCGCGCACGTGTGGCTGCACACCGACGCCTCGGCGGACACCGGCAAGCTGGCCGAGCTGGACGGTGTGGAGGCCGTCGCCGGCCCCTACCCGACCGCCGCCACCACCGTCTCCTCACGCGGCAGCCGTGCCTCCGTCGAACTGCGCGGCACCCCGCGACGCCCCTCCGTCGGGCGTCCGCCGATCGTCGCGGGCGGCTGGCTCGACCCCGCGACGCCGAACGGTGTCGTCCTGGAGAGCCGGCTGGCCCGTGCGCTCCTCGTCCAGCCCGGCGACACCCTGACCGTGCCCGGCACCGCCCGTGAGCTGACCGTCGTCGGCCTCGCCGACAGCGCCGAGCCGCGCTACCGGCCCGGGGAGCAGCCCGGCCTGGTGTGGGCCCTGCCGCCGGCCGTACCCGATCCCGGAGGTCAGGTGATCGGGCTGCGGCTGACGGACCCGAGCGACACCTCCTACGTCGTCCAGCGCGCCGTGACCGTGCTGGGGGCCGGTGCGATCGGCGAGGTCTCCACCTGGCAGCAGGCCCGTGCCGAGGCCCAGGGCGACAACCGGCTCCTCGGCCAGGTGCTGGGCCTGTTCGGGCTGGGCGCGCTGGTGGCCGCGGGGCTCGCCGTGCACGGGGCGATCGGCACCCGTATCCGCGGGCACCTGCGCGATCTGTCCGTGCTGAAGGCGATCGGCTTCACGCCCGGCCAGGTCGTGCGGATCTTCCTGCTCCAGCACCTCGCCTACGCCCTGCTGGGCGCCGTCGCCACCGCCGCGCTCGCCGAGGGTCTGGGCAGCCGGATACCGGGGCGGCTCGGGGACGCGGTCGGGGTGTGGCAGGGCCTGCCCGGGCACACCCTGGCGCTGATCGTCATCCCCGTGGGCGCCGTGCTGTTCATCGGCGCGACCACGGGGCTCGCCGCCTGGCGGGCCGGACGCGTGCCGCCGGTCCCGGTGCCGAGGCCGGCCGCACCCCCGGGCCGTCGGCTGTCCGGTGTGGCGCGCCGGGCCCTGGGCGTGCGGATCCCTCCCGCGCTGGTGCTGGGCTGGCACACGGCGTTCACCCGCCGCCCCCGCTCCCTGGCCACCGTCGCCCGGCTGACGCTGCCGCTGCTGCTGATCGTCGTCGCGATGAGCGCCTGGACCACCCTCGACCGCTTCCACAGCGAGCCCGAGCAGATCGGACTGCCCACCACGCTCAGCGTCCGCGCCGACGCGGGCCTGAGCGAGCGGCAGACCCGCTCCCTGCTGGAACGCGACCCGGAGGTCGCCGCCGCCTACCCCGGCGTCGAGACGGCCGCCCTGGTCCCCGGCCAGACCGCCACCATCGCCCTGCGCGGTCTCGGAACCGACCAGGACCCCTACCCGTACACCCTGGCCGAGGGCCGTCCCGCCCGCGGCGCCGACGAGGCGGTGGCCGGCCAGGGGCTGCTCGACCTGCTGGACGTGCGCGTCGGCGACTGGGTCCGGATGACCGTCGGCGACCAGCCGCAGATCCTGCACATCGTGGGCCGCAGCATCGAGCCGGAGAACGCCGGCCGGGTCATCTCCACGTCCCTCGACACCCTGCGCGCGAACGACCCCGGGCTCCGGCCGACCCTCCACGAGCTCCGCCTGGTCCCGGGCGCCGACCCGGGCGAGGTCGCCGAGCGGCTCGCCACGGCCGGGCGGGGCCACCTGGACGTGCACCCCGTGGCGAACCCCGCCGACGGGCTCTCCCCGCTGCGCGCGGTCGTCGCCGGGCTGGTGGCCGTCCTCGCCCTCATCGGGCTGATCGAGCTGCTGACCGCGATCGGCGGCACCGTCCGCGAGAGCGAGCGCGACCTGCTCGCTCTGAAGGCCATCGGCCTGTCGCCCCGGCAGATCACCGCGATCACGGTCACGGCCACCGGCCTCACGGCCCTGGCGGCCGTCCTCGCCGCCACCGCCCTCGGTCTGCCGCTGGCCCACTGGCTGATCGACGCCCAGGGCAGGAGCAGCGGCATCGGCGCGGGGCTCGCCCAGAGCCCGCCGGCCCCGCTCGTGCTGCTGCTGGGCGCGGCGGCGGTGCTCTGCGCGGCCGCGCTGGCCGCCGTCCCCGCGGCCCGGGCGGCCAGACGGCGCCTGGCGGACACGCTCAGCGCGGTGGCATGAGGACCTCCCGGCTCAGCGCGCCGGCCTGAGGTCGAGCCGTACGGATTCCCCCTCGATCAAGGTATAGCCCCGGGGGAGGCGACCGCACCGGCGACGAACCGGAGCCTCTTGAGCCGCTCCGCCGACGGACCGAGCGGCTGCGGTAACCCCGCGGGGTGGAACACCGCCCGGGCCGTGTCCCGGGGCTTCGGGACGGACCGCGGTGTGAGTCCCGCCGGTCCAACTCCCGCGGCTGCAAGCCACGTTGCGCTCCGCCGAGCGCTCGCTGTCATGATCGCCCGGGAGTCCACGGGACGCGGACGGCATCGCACCGTCCGCGCCCGCGGCCCGGCTCGGGTCACTGGCGGCCGCGCAGCTCCCGGTACGTCGAGACCAGCGCCTTCGTGGAGGCGTCCAGGCCCTCCACCTCCGCGCCCTCGGTCAGCGCCGGTTCGACGCGCTTGGCGAGGACCTTGCCCAGCTCCACGCCCCACTGGTCGAAGGAGTCGATGTTCCACAGCGCCCCCTGCACGAACACCTTGTGCTCGTAGAGGGCGACCAGCTGGCCGAGGACCGACGGGGTCAGTTCGGTGGCCAGGATCGTGGTCGTCGGGTGGTTCCCCTGGAACGTCTTGTGGGGCACCAGTTCCTCCGGCACGCCCTCGGCCCGCACCTCCTCGGGCGTCCTGCCGAAGGCGAGGGCCTGCGTCTGGGCGAAGAAGTTCGCCATCAGCAGGTCGTGCTGCGCCTTCAGGCCGTCGCTCAGTTCGCCGACCGGGCGGGCGAAGCCGATGAAGTCCGCCGGGATGAGCTGGGTGCCCTGGTGGATCAGCTGGTAGTAGGCGTGCTGCCCGTTGGTGCCCGGCGTGCCCCACACCACCGGCCCGGTCTGCCACTCCACCGGGCGGCCGTCGCGGTCCACCGACTTGCCGTTGGACTCCATGTCGAGCTGCTGGAGGTAGGCGGTGAACTTGGACAGGTAGTGGCTGTACGGCAGCACCGCGTGCGACTGGGCGTCGAGGAAGTTGCCGTACCAGACGCCCAGCAGGCCGAGCAGCAGCGGCACGTTGGCCTCGGCGGGGGCGGTGCGGAAGTGCTCGTCGACGATGCGGAACCCGTCGAGCATCTCCCGGAACCGGTCCGGGCCGATGGCGATCATCAGCGACAGGCCGATCGCGGAGTCGTAGGAGTACCGCCCGCCGACCCAGTCCCAGAACTCGAACATGTTCGCCGTGTCGATGCCGAACTCGGCGACCTTCTCCGCGTTCGTCGACAGGGCGACGAAATGCCGGGCGACGGCGGCCTCGTCACCGAGGGCGGCCAGCAGCCAGGAGCGGGCGGACGTGGCGTTGGTGACCGTCTCGATGGTCGTGAAGGTCTTGGAGGCGATGACGAACAGCGTCTCCGCCGGGTCCAGGTCCCTGATCGCCTCGTGCAGGTCGGCACCGTCCACGTTGGACACGAAACGCACCGTCAGCGACCGGTCGGTGAAGGCGCGCAGCACTTCGTAGGCCATCGCGGGACCGAGGTCGGAGCCGCCGATGCCGACGTTGACGACATTGCGGATCCGCTTGCCGGTGTGCCCCGTCCACGCACCGGACCGTACCCGGTCCGCGAAGTCGGCCATCCGGTCGAGCACGGCGTGCACCGCCGGCACGACGTTCTCGCCGTCGACCTCGATCACGGCGTCCCGGGGCGCCCGCAGCGCGGTGTGCAGCACGGCCCGGTTCTCGGTGGTGTTGATCCTCTCGCCGCGGAACATGGCGTCCCGCAGCCCGAACACATCCGTGGCGGCGGCCAGTTCGCGCAACAGCCGCAGTGTGTCTTCGGTGACGAGGTGCTTGGAGTAGTCGACGTACAGGTCCCCCACCCGGAGGGTGTACGCGGTGCCGCGGCCGGGGTCGGCGGCGAACAGCTCACGCAGCTGGACCTCGTCCAGCTGCTCGCGGTGCTTGGCCAGTGCCGCCCACTCGGACGTCTGGTTGAGCCTGGTACGGCCGTCTGCGTTCATCTCGGACTTCAGCCTTCTTTCCTGTCCTGCCTGCGTACCTTGCCCCGCTGCCGGTCCCAACCTAATTGATCAGCGCCACGCCGGCTGTCGTGGCCCCGTCGTCCGGCTCGACCACGGATACCTGCGCCGCGCGCACGGGTATCAGCGCGAGGACGGCGAAGGCGAAGAAGACGGCGGTGAGCAGGGGCGGGGTGCTGGGCCCCCAGGCGGTGGCGACGGCCCCGCCGAGCAGGCCGAAGACGATCCAGGGCAGATGGGCGCAGGCCGTGACGGAGGCGATGAGCAGCGGCTCGTGGGTCAGTGTGACGGCGAGCAGGGGCAGGGAGGCCGTGCGCAGCGCGTCACCGAAGCTGGACAGCACGGCCGCGCTCCACAACCGCCCGAAGTCCCCGCACCACGCGGGCACGCGCCTGCTCCCCGTCTCGACCGCCGACACCGCTCCCCCTCATGGTTCGTCCGACGCACAAACCGTAGAGGGCACCACTGACAGTCGGTCCGCGGCGCGTGCCGGAGAGGTGGCTCCGGCCGGGCACCTGTGGGTGTCCGGCCGGTCTCAAGTCCTAGATCTCGCCGCGCAGTTTGGCGAGCGCCTCGGCGAGGATCGCCTCGCCGTCGGCGTCGCTGCGCCGCTCGCGCACGTACGCGAGGTGCGTCTTGTAGGGCTCGGTGCGTGGCGGGTCCGGGGGGTTGTCCCGGTCCTGGCCTGCCGGAAAGCCGCAGCGGGGACAGTCCCAGGTATCGGGCACCTGCGCGTCGCTGGCGAAGCTCGGCTGGGTCTCGTGTCCGTTGGAGCACCAGAAGGAGATGCGCAGCCGGGGCGCGGACTCACCGCGCTCGGCCTCGCCCATCGGCCCCGCCCCGACCCGGCTTCCCCGGATCGCGTTGCCACTTGCCACGGTCGTAACTCCCTGCGTGATGGTGCCGCGAAGCGAGTCGGCGTTCCGCTTCGCTGCGAGCGCCTCAGTCTACGTAAGGCCCAACGCGCGTCCAGTGATTGGAGTTACAACCCTCACACGTAGACGCAAGCCCCATGATAGGCCGCGCTCAGCTGCGCGTACCGAACATGGGGCCTTACGTACCGATCCGTGCGGATTGCAGCTCGGTCAGTTGTTCACCTTCATCATGATGCCGAGTACGACGATGCAGGCGAACCACAGCAGACCGATCACGACGGTGATCCGGTCGAGGTTGCGCTCGGCGACCGAGGAGCCGCCGACGGAGGACTGCATGCCACCGCCGAACATGTCGGAGAGGCCGCCGCCCTTCCCCTTGTGCATCAGCACCAGCAGCATCAGCAGCAGGCTGAAGACGATCAGGGCGATCGAGAACCCCAAAACCACGGCTGGACCAACTTCCTCGGATTCGGATGGACGACGCGGGGCCCGGCACACTGCCGGACCCCGCAAGGGTACGACGAATCGCCGTTAGCGCATACTCACTGGTCGCGGAAGCGCACGATCTTGACGAACTCGTCGGCGTCCAGCGAGGCGCCGCCGACCAGGGCGCCGTCGATGTCGGCCTGGGCCATGATCTCGGCGACGTTGCCCGACTTCACGGAGCCGCCGTACTGGATGCGGACCTTGTCGGCCAGCTCCTGCGAGTACAGCTCGGCGATCTTGCCGCGGATGGCGGCGCAGACCTCCTGGGCGTCCTCGGCGCCGCAGACCTTGCCGGTGCCGATGGCCCAGACGGGCTCGTAGGCGATCACGACGGTCTCGGCCTGCTCGGCCGGGAGGTCCTTCAGACCGCCCTCGACCTGGGAGAGGGTGTGGGAGACGTGGTTGCCCGCCTCACGGACCTCCAGCTCCTCGCCGACGCACAGGATCGGGGTCAGGCCGTGCTTGTAGGCGGCCTTGACCTTGGCGTTGACGATCTCGTCGGTCTCGGCGTGGTACTGGCGGCGCTCGGAGTGGCCGATCGCCACGTACGTGCACTTCAGCTTGGCCAGCATCGGGCCGGAGATCTCGCCGGTGTAGGCGCCGCCGTCGTGCGCCGAGACGTCCTGGGCGCCGTACTTGATCTTGAGCTTGTCGCCGTCGACCAGGGTCTGCACGGAGCGCAGGTCGGTGAAGGGCGGCAGGACGGCGACCTCGACGGCCTCGTAGTCCTTGTCAGCGAGGGCGAAGGCGAGCTTCTGGACGTGGGCGATGGCCTCGAGGTGGTTGAGGTTCATCTTCCAGTTGCCCGCCATCAGCGGCGTGCGCGTGCTCATAAAGGGTCAGTCCTCCAGTGCGGCGAGGCCGGGGAGCGTCTTGCCCTCGAGGTATTCGAGGGAGGCGCCGCCACCGGTCGAGATGTGACCGAATGCGTTCTCGTCGAAGCCCAGGATGCGGACGGCCGCGGCGGAGTCGCCACCGCCGACCACCGTGAAGGCCCGGGAGTCGAGGAGAGCCTGGGCGACCGCCTTGGTGCCCTCGGCGAATTCGGGGTGCTCGAAGACTCCCATGGGGCCGTTCCAGAAGACGGTGGCGGCGTCGGCGATCTTCGAGGCGTACAGCTTGCGGGACTGCGGACCGATGTCCAGGCCCATCCGGCCGGCGGGCATGGCGTCCGCGGCGACGGTGGTGGCCTGGGCCGGGGCCTTGGTCTTGAGGTCCGGGAACTCCGGCGCGACCACGACGTCCGCGGGCAGCACCAGCTCGACGCCGTTCTTCTCGGCGCGCGCGATGTACTCCTGGACGGCCTGGAGCTGATCCTCCTGGACCAGGGACGAGCCGATCTCGTACCCCTTGGCCTTGAGGAAGGTGAAGACCATGCCGCCGCCGATGAGCAGGCGGTCGGCCCTGCCGAGCAGCTGGTCGATGACGGCGAGCTTGTCGGACACCTTGGCGCCGCCCAGGACGACGGCGTAGGGCCGCTCGACGTCGTCGGTGAGCTTCTTGAGGACACCGACCTCGGTGGCGATGAGGTGGCCGGCGTAGTGCGGCAGGCGGGCCGGGAGGTCGAAGACCGAGGCGTGCTTGCGGTGGACCGCGCCGAAGCCGTCGCCGACGTAGACGTCGGCGAGGGCGGCGAGCCGGTCGGCGAAGGCGGCGCGCTCGGCGTCGTCCTTGCTCGTCTCGCCGGCGTTGAAGCGAAGGTTCTCCACGACGGCGACCTGGCCGTCGGCGAGGCCGGCGACGACGGCCTGTGCGGAGTCGCCGACCGTGTCGGTCGCGAAGGCCACCTCGGCGCCCAGGAGTTCCCCGAGACGGGCGGCGGCGGGGGCGAGGGAGAAGGCGGGGTCCGGGGTGCCCTTGGGGCGGCCCAGATGGGAGGCGACGACCACCCGGGCGCCCGCCTCGGCGAGGGCCTCGACGGTGGGCAGCACGGCACGGATGCGGCCGTCGTCGGTGATGGTCGTGCCGTCCAGCGGCACGTTCAGGTCGGCGCGGACGAAGACCCGCCGGCCCGCGACTCCTCCGGCGAGGAGTTCGTCGATCGTCTTCATGGGGACTCCTGAAAGAGCTCGTGATCGCTCGGAAGCGCTCGTGATCGAACAGCTCCGATCGGTACGTGAGTCAGGGCTCGGACAGCGCGTTCTCGCGCTGCCCGAGCCCTGCTCTCACATGGTCGTGCCTGCTCGGTCGATCAGAGCTGGCTGCCGACGAAGACCGTGAGGTCGACGAGGCGGTTGGAGTAGCCCCACTCGTTGTCGTACCAGCCGATGACCTTCACGTTCTTGCCCTCCTGGACCATGGTCAGGGAGGAGTCGAAGGTGCAGGACGCCGGGGCGTTGACGATGTCCGAGGAGACGATCGGGTCCTCGGTGTACTCGAGGATGCCCTTGAGCTCGCCCTCGGCGGCCTTCTGGAAGGCGGCGTTGACCTCTTCCTTGGTGACCTCGCGGGACAGCTCGATGACCAGGTCGGTGACCGAGCCGGTCGGGACCGGGACGCGCATGGCCATGCCGTCCAGCTTGCCCTTGAGCTGCGGCAGGACCAGGGCGGTGGCCTTGGCCGCACCCGTGGTGGTCGGGATGATGTTCTCGGCGGCGGCACGCGCGCGGCGCAGGTCCTTGTGCGGGAAGTCCAGGATGCGCTGGTCGTTGGTGTACGCGTGCACCGTCGTCATCAGGCCCTTGACGATGCCGAAGTTCTCGTCGAGGACCTTGGCCATCGGCGCCACGCAGTTGGTGGTGCAGGAGGCGTTGGAGATGACGTGGTGGTTCGCCGGGTCGTACGTGTCCTGGTTGACGCCCATGACGATGGTGACGTCCTCGTCCTTGGCCGGAGCCGAGATGAGGACCTTCTTCGCGCCGCCCGCGATGTGCTTCTCGGCGTCGGCCTTCTTGGTGAAGATGCCGGTCGACTCGATGACGACGTCGACGCCCAGCTCGCCCCAGGGGATGTCGGCGGGGTTGCGCTCGGCGAGCACCTTGATGGTCTTGCCGTCCACGGTGATCGTGTCGGCGGTGTGCGTGACCTCCTGCTTGAGACGGCCCAGGATGGTGTCGTACTTCAGCAGATGAGCGGTGGTCGCGGTGTCACCCAGGTCGTTGACAGCCACGATCTCGATGTCTGCACCCTGCTCCAGGAGCGCGCGGAAGTAGTTACGCCCGATGCGGCCGAAGCCGTTGATGCCTACGCGGATCGTCACGAACCGATCTCCTCGTTGGTACGCCGGCCATGCGGTGCCGGCGAGCTCTGTTTGGGATGTCCCCGACCGCCTCCGACCCTACCTCCCTGAAGGCCCGGGAGTGACATCCAGATGCCCCCGTACACGGCAGGGCGGCCCGTACCGGCCAGTAGGGGTACGGGCCGCCCGCCCCCGAGAGCGAGATCACTCGATCTCGCTACCCGGAGTGGCGCCTGTTGACCGCGGAGTTCCCCGTTCGGGGGACGTCACACGTCCAGGGAGGCCAGCGCCTTTCTCAGCAATGCCGCCCGGTCGGGTGCAGTGGCGACGTGCTCCAGGCCGAAGCCCAGCAGCACGGTGTCGTCCGTGGTGACGGCGCCGTAGGTCTGGAACAGCGCACCCGTGCGGGTCCAGTCCTTGAGGGCGGCCGGGCTGCCCTCGGGCGGTCCGGGGACCTTCCAGGCGCCGAGGGACGTCTCGAAGCCCTCGGTCTCCTTCGCCGTGCCGCCGACGACGAGCGAGGCCTCGTCGGCGAGGACGCCGTGCCCGCCGGTGCCCGGGTCGGTGACGTAGCTGATCGAGATCTCGATCGTCCTGCCGGCGTAGGCGCTCAGGTCGAACTCCACCTGCTGCCAGCCGCCGGAGGATCCGGTGAGGGCGTGCCAGGAGCCGCTGCTGCCGCTCGCGGTGCAGCCGTCCTCCGACTGGGTCAGGTAGTGCCGCAGCCACGGGTGCTCACGGACGTAGAAGCCTGCTTCGCACTCGGCGGGCACGGTGGCGCGGGTGGCTCCGCCCTTCTCGGGCAGGGTCGTCCAGTCGTCGCCGCCCGCGCTGTGGGCCTCGATCAGGACGTTGTCGTAGCCGCGCTCGGTGTCCCACATCAGCCGGGTGCGCAGGGCGGGCTGCTCGGCCGCGGTGACACCGGAGAGGTCCACGGTGCGGGTGAGGCGCTTGTAGCCGTCGTCGGTGTGGACGGCGGCGGCCATGGACGACCCCGCGTACGGGCCGTAGGGGTTGACCGCACCGGCGAACTGTCCGGCGCCCTTGCTCGCGAACCGGGGGTAGCGGTCGGCGGGCAGTTCGTCGGAGGTCACGCTGTAGCGGCCCGCCCGGTCCAGCGGGTTGCCGGGCGCCGCCGCGAGCGGGCCCGTGAAGCCGCTCAGCTCGCCGGAGCCGGTGAAGCCGGTGGCCCCGGCGGCCGAGGTCCGGCTGTAGGCGCCCAGGTAGTACTGGCTGAAGTCGTCGGACAGGGCGCCGCCGCCGAGGTCGACGCTGCCGCCGGCCTGCTCACCGGCCTCGATCAGCCGGCCGCCCTCGTTGAGGAAGGCGCGCAGCTGCAGCTGGGTCGCGCTGCCGGGCACGCTTACGCCCGTGTAGTGGACGACGGTGTCGAAGTGGCTCAGCACGCCCAGCGCGTCGGGGGCGCCCCGCCGGGCGACGTCCCAGACCACCGCCTTGCGGCCGTTGGCGCGGAGCGCGTCCACATACGTCTGGGCCTGCGTGGCGGTCGCGCCCTCCTCGGCGACGACGAGGGTGTCCCCGCGGGGCCGCTCGACGACGGTGTAGGTGAAGCGCTCGCTGGAGACCTTCCTGCCGCTCCTCGTCTCCGCGGTGAACCACACCTCGACCTTGTCGCCGGGGTCTCCGTCCTGCACCTCGGCCCGGTACTCGTCGAAGTGGAGGTTGTCCTCACCGCCGTAGGTCTCGCCGCCCTTCCAGGCCTTGAGCGCCATGTCCTCGGTGCGGCCGCCGTTGACGCGGTACTTCAGCTCCTTGTCGCGCAGCGCCTTGCGCGCGACGCCGGAGACCTCCTGGTCGGCGCCGCGGGAGTACGACACCGGGAACGCGGCCGGGGTGAAGTCGGCGGCCTTCAGCCCGACGGACGAGGCGGGCCGGTCCGGGTGCGCGGCGGACTCGGCGACGGAGAGCGCGAACGGGACGTTCTTGGCGAACTCCTGCTGGATCAGCTTCTCGTCGTCCGGGAAGGTGAAGACCGAACGGCAGTCGGACGCCTTCCACTCGTCGTCCGGGTCCAGGCCGGAGGCGGTCTGGCAGGTCGACATCTCCGGGGTGAACATCGCCATGCCGTTGACGTTCGACGCGTGGCCGTCCGCCTCGCCGTTGGTGGTGTACAGCTCGGAGGAGATCTGCGGGTGG
Source organism: Streptomyces sp. NPDC058741 (assembly GCF_042746715.1). NCBI lineage: Bacteria > Bacillati > Actinomycetota > Actinomycetes > Kitasatosporales > Streptomycetaceae > Streptomyces > Streptomyces sp. NPDC058741. The sequence continues at coordinate 20,787 of NZ_JBHYQH010000031.1, forward strand.
TAGCCCGGGACCGCGGAGTTCCCGGGCGTCCCGGCGAGCGCCTCGTACGCGACGTCGTCCGGAGTGGAGGTGGCGACCTGCCAGCCGACCCCGTAGAGCAGCAGTTCGGCGGCGGAGTGGTAGTTGATGCCGTAGGTGAAGCCGATCCGCTTCTCGAAGGCGTCCAGGGCCTTGGTCTCCGGCTCGGAGCCGGGGCCCGCGCCGCGGTAGGTCTCGCTGGTGGGGTGGGGGGAGGACCCCTCGTCGTCGTAGCCCCACTTGTAGGCGAAGTTGCGGTTGAGGTCGACGCCGTCGCCGGTGGTGATGGCGCCGTCGCCGTTGACGTCCCGCAGGTTCTTGCGCCACATGCGGTTGGCGTCGGCGGCGTGGGTGAAGTCGTAGCCGTCGGGGTTGGCCGAGATCAGGAACCACAGTTCGGTGGAGTCGACGATCTTCTTGACGCGCCGGTCCTTCTTGTATCCGTCCAGGTAGTGGTGCATCAGGCGCCGGGTCATCTCCGGCGTGATCCACTCGCGCGCGTGCTGGTTGGACATGTAGAGGACGGCGGGCTTCGAGCCGTCCTTCGTCCTCTTGGCGTTCCGGGTGAGCTTGAGGGCGAGGATGTCCTTGCCCTGGACGGTCCTGCCGATGGAGACGACCTTGGTGAGGTCCGGGTTCTGCCGCGCGGTCCTGAGGATCTCCTCCCTCAGGCCCCCCTTGCCGCTGTACGGCCGGAACACGCCCTCGGCGGCGTCCTCGACGCGTGCGTCGGCCCGGGTGGAGAGGGTGTGCTCGGCGAGGTCGACGCCCTGCTTGCGCAGCTTCGTCGCCTGCCGCTCGGTCAGGTAGACCTCGACGGTGGCGGTGCCCTTCTCGGGGACCCTTTCACTGAGTTCGTGGCCGTCCTGACCCGACGCCAGCAGCAGGGGTACCTGCTTCTGAGTGACGTCCGCGCGGAAGACCTTGACTTCGTCCGGGTCGATCGGGGTGGAACGTCCCGGCTGTGCCTGGGCGATGGGTGCGATGCTCGCTCCGCCGATCAGGAGCGCGCCGACAGCGAGGATCGATCTCGCTCTTCGTCTCATGAACCCCCCTAGCGTGGGTCCGCCACAGCAGCGAACAGATGCCAGGCTCATGACAGTCCATGATCGAGTCAAGGGCGCATCAGGACACGCGGAAGCCGGTGCCGATCACCCGAGCGGGCGTCCTCACCGGCTTCTTGACGTCCTGTCGGATCAGCCCACGAGGTTGTCGGCGAGCTCGTCGCTGAGGTTGGCCTCCGTGCCCGGAATGCCCAGGTCGGAGGCGCGCTTGTCGGCCATGGCCAGCAGCCGGCGGATGCGGCCGGCGACCGCGTCCTTGGTCAGCGGCGGGTCGGCCAGCGCGCCCAGCTCCTCCAGGGAGGCCTGCTTGTGCTCCATGCGCAGCCGGCCGGCCGCGGCGAGGTGCTCGGGCACGTCCTCGCCGAGGATCTCCAGGGCACGCTGCACCCGGGCCCCGGCGGCGACGGCCGCGCGCGCCGAGCGGCGCAGGTTGGCGTCGTCGAAGTTGGCCAGCCGGTTCGCCGTGGCGCGCACCTCGCGGCGCATCCGGCGCTCCTCCCAGGCCAGTACGGACTCGTGGGCGCCGAGACGCGTCAGCAGCGCGCCGATCGCGTCACCGTCACGGACGACGACCCGGTCCACTCCGCGCACCTCACGGGCCTTCGCGGCGATCGACAGCCGGCGGGCCGCGCCGACCAGGGCGAGCGCCGCCTCGGGGCCCGGGCAGGTCACCTCCAGGGAGGAGGAGCGGCCGGGCTCGGTGAGCGAGCCGTGCGCCAGGAACGCCCCGCGCCAGGCGGCCTCGGCGTCGCAGGTGGCCCCCGAGACCACCTGCGGCGGCAGACCGCGGATCGGGCGGCCCCGCCCGTCGACCAGGCCGGTCTGGCGGGCCAGCTGGTCACCGCCCGCGACGACCCGCACCACGTAGCGCGAGCCGCGGCGCAGCCCGCCGGGGGCCATCACGATCAGCTCCGAACCATGTCCGAAGATATCCAGGGTGTCCCGCTTGAGGCGGCGGGCCGCCATCGCCGTGTCCAGCTCCGCCTCGATCACGATCCGACCGCTCACCAGGTGAAGGCCGCCGGCGAACCGCAGGATGGCGGAGACCTCCGCCTTCCTGCAGCAGGTCCGGGTGACGGGGAGCCGGGAGATCTCGTCCTTCACCGCTGCCGTCATCGCCATGGGCCGATCCTTCCATGCATCCGAAAAATACGGTCGTACGCGGCGGCCAACAGCTCCGGGTCGTGCCTCGGGGTGCCGTCGGGCCGGGCCACCGGCGCCAGCTCGACCGCGGCCCCGAACCGCTTGGCGGCGGCATCGGTCAGGGAGTCCCGGTCGGGCACGGCGGCCTCGTCGGCCAGCACCACGTCCAGGGCGAGTTTAGGGGCGTGTCGTCCCAAAACCTCCAAATGACGCTGCGGGGAGAAGCCCTCGGTTTCTCCGGGCTGCGGGGCGAGGTTCAGGGAGAGTACCCGGCGGGCCTTGGTCTGTGTGAGCGCGTCCAGCAGCTCGGGCACCAGCAGGTGCGGGATGACCGAGGAGAACCAGGAGCCGGGGCCTAGCACCACCCAGTCCGCGTCCAGGACGGCCTCGACCGCCTCGGGCACGGCGGGCGGGTCCGCCGGCACCAGGTGCACCGACTGCACCTCGCCCGGGGTGAGGGCGACGGTGGCCTGGCCGCGGACCGTGCCGACCGCGTCCGGGTGTGCCGGGTCGTGGCCCCTGACCAGGGCCTGCAGCTCCAGCGGGACGGCGGACATGGGCAGCACGCGGCCCTGGGCGCCCAGGAGCCGTCCGACCAGGTCCAGGGCCTGGACGTGGTCGCCGAGCTGCTCCCACAGGGCGACGATCAGCAGGTTGCCGACCGCGTGCTCGTGCAGGTCGCCCTGGGACTGGAAGCGGTGCTGGATGACACGGGCCCAGGTCTGGCCCCAGTCGTCGTCCCCGCACAGCGCGGCCAGCGCCTTGCGCAGGTCACCGGGCGGCAGCACGCCGAGCTCGTCGCGCAGCCGTCCGCTGGAGCCGCCGTCGTCGGCCACGGTGACGACGGCGGTGAGGTCGCCGGTGATCCGGCGCAGTGCGGCGAGCGAGGCGGACAGGCCCATGCCGCCGCCCAGGGCGACGACCTTGGGCTGGGTGCCGCGGCGGCGCGCTCTGCCGCCGCGGGCCTCGGCGGGCCGGCCGCCCTTTCCTCCGGTGTCACCCTCGGGCACCACCCGGCGCAGCCGGATCAGCCGCGGAGTGCGTCGTGTCATTCGCGTCCCATGTCCCGGTGGACGACCACCGTCTCCACGCCCTCGGCAGCGAGGCGGGCGGCGAGCTTCTCCGACATGGCGACCGAGCGGTGCTTGCCGCCCGTGCAGCCCACGGCGATGGTCACGTAGCGCTTGCCCTCGCGGCGGTAGCCGGTGGCGACGAGCTGGAGCAGCTCGGTGTAGCGGTCGAGGAACTCCTTGGCGCCGGGCTGGTTGAAGACGTAGCCCGAGACCTCCTCGTTGAGACCGGTGTACGGGCGCAGCTCCGGCACCCAGTGCGGGTTCGGCAGGAAGCGGCAGTCGACGACGAGGTCGGCGTCGACCGGCAGGCCGTACTTGTAGCCGAAGGACATCACCGTGGCCCGCAGCTCCGGCTCCTCCTCGCCGGCGAACTGCGCGTCCATCTTGGCGCGCAGCTCGTGCACGTTCAGGCTGGAGGTGTCGATCACCAGGTCGGCGTCGCCGCGCAGCTCGCGCAGCAGCTCGCGCTCGGCGTCGATGCCGTCGACGATGCGGCCGTCGCCCTGGAGGGGGTGCGGGCGGCGGACCGACTCGAAGCGGCGCACCAGGGCCTCGTCTGAGGACTCCAGGAAGACGATCCTCCGGGTGACGTTCTTCGCCTCCAGGTCCGCCAGGGAGTCGCGGAGGTTGTCGAAGAACCGGCGGCCGCGGACGTCGACGACGACGGCGATGCGCGCCACGTTGCCCTGGGAGCGGGCGCCGAGCTCCACCATGGTGGGGATCAGCGCGGGCGGCAGGTTGTCGACGACGAACCAGCCGAGGTCCTCCAGGCACTTCGCCGCCGTGGAACGGCCGGCTCCGGACATGCCCGAGATGATCACCAGCTCGGGGATGGCCGCTTCCGGCGCCTGGGGCTTGTCGTTGGGCGTGCCCGTACTCACCTGTGCTCCTGCTCCGGCTTGCTGCTGTTGCCCGTCGTGCTCGTTCACATTCATGTCTCCTGCCCCCGTCGTTCGTCCGGGGCTCCCGTCCTGACCGGCTCCCCGCTGGAACCCATGGTGCCGGGTTCCTCCTCCATGATCTCTCCGGTCGCCGTGTTGACGGCGGGCGCGGCCGGCTCCGAGCGGGCGAGGGCCACGGCGATCGTCCCCGCCGTCTTGCGGCCTATGCCGGGGACCTCGCAGATCTGCTCGATCGTGGCGGATCGCAGTCTCTTCAACGAACCGAAGTGCTTCAGAAGTGCCTGCTTGCGCGCGTCGCCGAGGCCGGGCACGTCGTCCAGGGGGCTGGAGCGGAAGCGCTTGGACCGCTTGGTGCGCTGGTAGGTGATCGCGAACCGGTGGGCCTCGTCACGGACCCGCTGGAGCAGGTAGAGGCCCTCGCTGGTGCGGGGAAGGACCACCGGGTCGTCGTCGCCGGGCAGCCAGACCTCCTCCAGGCGCTTGGCGAGGCCGCAGACGGCGATGTCGTCGATGCCGAGCCCGTCCAGGGCGCGCCGGGCCGCCGCGACCTGGGGGGCGCCGCCGTCGACGACGACGAGCTGGGGCGGGTAGGCGAACTTCCTTGGGCGGCCGTCGTCCTCGGTGAGGGTGCTGTTCGTGGCGGTGAGGGCGGTCCCGATGCCGCCGCCGCTCTCACCGTCGTCCGCGCCGGCCGGACTCTCGGCGTTCTCGCCGTCCGTCCACTCGCCGGTCCTCTCCTTCTCGGCGAGGTAGCGCCGGAAGCGGCGGGTGATCACCTCGTGCATGGAGCGGACGTCGTCCTGCCCGGCGAAGCCCTTGATCTGGAAGCGGCGGTACTCGCTCTTGCGGGCCAGCCCGTCCTCGAAGACGACCATGGAGGCCACGACGTCGTCGCCCTGGAGGTGGGAGATGTCGTAGCACTCGATCCGCAGCGGGGCGCTGTCCAGGTCGAGGGCGTCGGCGATCTCCTCCAGGGCGCGCGAGCGGGTGGTCAGGTCGGAGGCGCGCTTGGTCTTGTGCAGCACGAGCGCCTGCTGGGCGTTGCGCTGCACGGTCTCCATGAGGGCCTTCTTGTCGCCGCGCTGCGGGATGCGCAGGGAGACGCCCGAGCCGCGCCGCCCGGCGAGCCACTCCTGGACGGGCTCCACGGGGTCGGGCAGGGCCGGGACCAGGACCTCCTTGGGGACCGCGTCGCCCGTCTCCTCGCCGTAGAGCTGCTGCAGGGCGTGCTCGACGAGGGCGCCGGTGGTGATCTCCTCCACCTTGTCGGTGACCCAGCCGCGCTGGCCGCGCACCCGTCCGCCGCGCACGTGGAAGATCTGGACGGCCGCCTCCAGCTCGTCCTCGGCGACCGCGATCAGGTCGGCGTCGGTCGCGTCGGCGAGCACGACCGCGTTCTTCTCCATGGCCTTCTTCAGGGCCCCGACGTCGTCGCGCAGCCGGGCCGCCCGCTCGTACTCCATGTCCTCGGCCGCCTCGGCCATCTGCCGCTCCAGGCGGCGGATGTAGGTGTTCGTCCGGCCTGTCATGAAGTCGCAGAACTCCTCGGCCAGTTCCCGGTGCTCCTCGGCGGAGACGCGGTCCACGCAGGGGGCCGAGCACTTGCCGATGTAACCGAGCAGGCAGGGGCGGCCGGTGCGGGCGGCGTTCTTGAACACGCCGGCCGAGCACGTGCGCACGGGGAAGACCCGCAGCAGCAGGTCGACCGTGTCACGGATCGCCCACGCGTGCGCGTACGGCCCGAAGTAGCGCACGCCCTTCTTCTTGTGACCCCGCATCACCTGCACGCGCGGGTACTCCTCGTTCATCGTCACCGCGAGGTACGGGTAGCTCTTGTCGTCGCGGTACTTGACGTTGAACCGGGGGTCGTACTCCTTGATCCACGAGTACTCCAGCTGGAGCGCCTCGACCTCCGTGGACACCACCGTCCACTCCACGGACGCGGCCGTGGTGACCATGGAGCGGGTGCGCGGGTGCAGGCCCGCGAGGTCCTGGAAGTAGTTCGCCAGGCGCTGGCGCAGGCTCTTCGCCTTTCCGACGTAGATCACCCGGCGGTGCTCGTCACGGAACCGGTAGACCCCCGGCGAGTCGGGGATCTCACCCGGCTTGGGGCGGTAGCTGGAGGGGTCGGCCATGTCTCACACCCTACTGGCGAGCACCGACAGCCCGGCGGGCCGCGGGACGTGATCACGGCCCCGGCGCGCGACGGTCTCGCACGGCGTGAGCCGCCGGGGGGTTACGGCGGGCCGGGAGCGGGAATGCCAGCTTCCCACGGGGACACGGCACCGTCCGGCGGACGGAGACCGTGTCGGTGCAGACACAGGTTGTCAGGCGGACCGGCCGCTCCCGTCGCGGAGCGGATCGGGCCACGGGTCGGAGGGCTGCGCGGATGAAGCGGATGCGGATCGAGAAGAACCGGCGGACGGTCCGTGCCCGCCGGCACGCGGACGAGGTGCTCGGGCTGCGCGACCTGCTGGACCCACGCGACCCCGACCTGGTGCGGGCCAAGCGCCTGTCCCTCGAGGAGCGGGGCGGCGACCGCGCGTAGGAGCACACCGTCCGACGCGAACGCCCGGGGCGCACGCCCCGGGCGTTCGCATGTCCGCACCAGGACGGGCCGCCGGACGGCGACGGGTACCGGGCCGGGCCGGCGTACATCACTGTCCGGCATCAGGTGTTGTCGGGACTAGGTCAACACGCTTCAATGCGGAGGAACTCGGGGCCCTGAACGACGGCGTACGGATGTGAAGACCTGCCCAGCGCCGGTGGGCGGCCCCGCGCGAACGGTCTGACCAGCCGTTGCCCACTCACAGAGAGGCTCCTGCATGCCGCACGCCACACAGCACGCGGACGCCGCCACCGTCGAACTGGACTCGGCTCTGCGGGGCGGCCCCTTCCACGTCGCCCTGCGTGCCGCGATAGCCGCCCGCGGGCTGCCGCTGCAGCGCGTGCAGCACCATCTGTCACGGCACGGCGTGAAGGTCGGCGTCACGAGCCTGAGTTACTGGCAGCAGGGCGCCAGGCGCCCGCAGCGGCCCGAGTCGCTGCGGGCGGTACGGGCGCTGGAGGAGATCCTCCAACTGCCCGAGGAGTCCTTGATACGGCTGCTCGCCGAGGCCGGCGACGGCCCCTCCGGCCAGCGTTCCGCGGCCCGCTCCTACCGCTCCCTCGTCGAGGCCTCCGGGGTCCTGGACCAGTTGCTGGCCGAGCTGGAGTGCCCTCCGGACGGGGGCCTGCACACCCTCGCGCACCACGAGCGGGTCCGAATCGGGGCCCGGCGCGAGCTGGCCGAACGCGACGCGCACCACATCGTGCGCGCCCACCGCGACGGCGTCGACCGCTTCGTCGCCGTCCACCACGGCGACCGGGGCGCCGTACCGGAGCGGATGCGGGTGCACGCGCTGGAGAACTGCCGCATCGGGCGCGTCCGTTGGCACGGCGACACGGGCCTGCTCGCGGCCGAGCTGCTCTTCGACGCCCGGCTGCGGGCCGGGGACACCTACCTGTTCCGTTACGGCGTCGAGGACGGGACGGCGGGGGTGTCCCGCGAGTACGCGCGCGGGTTCGACGTCCCCGGCGGGCAGTACGCGCTCCAGGTGGGCTTCGACGCGGCGGCCCTCCCGGCGCGCTGCCACCGGTTCGCCCAGCCCTCGGCCGCGGCGCCGCGCAGCGGATGCCAGGAGCTGGCGATCAGCGGGCGGCACCGGTCGGTGCACCTGGTGGAGCCGCGGGCACGGGCCGGGTTCCTGGGGATCGGCTGGGACTGGGAGTGAGCGGGCCGGGCCGGGAGTAGCCCCGGAGCCGGGAGCCGCCGCCCGGGATGGGAGCCAGTCGCTGGGCCGGGAGTAGCGCCCGGGTCGGGGGTGGTGGCTTGGGTCGGGAGTGGTGGCCCGGATCGGGAGCGCGCTGGCTCGCGGGTGGCGTCCCGGACGGACGGGGTCGGCGCTTCGGGCGGCGCAAGGGATCGCGTAGGCGATTGCGCAGACGATCACGTAAGCGATTGCGTAAGCGTTTACGTCTGCCGGTGAATGCGATACCTTCCCCGCCTGGGACACGACGTGGAGAAGGGAGCGGCATGCCGACCATGGCCGACGTCGCGCGGAGCGCAGGGGTGTCCGTGGCGACCGTCTCGCACGTGCTGAACGGCACCCGGCCGGTGCTGCCGCACACCCGCCAGGCGGTCCTGGACGCCGTGGAGGAGCTCGGCTACACCACGAACACGCTGGCCCGCTCGCTGGTGACGTCCCGCACCCGGTCCATCGGGCTGGCGGTGTCGGCGATCAGCAACCCGTACTTCACCGAGATCCTCCAAGGCGTCGAGGCCGCTGCGCTGAAGGCCGGTTACAGCCTGCTCATCGCCGATCCGCACGAGGAGCCGGAGCACGAGCGCAAGGTGGTCCAGCTGCTCCACGAGCGCCGGGTGGACGGCATGATCGTCGCACCCTCCGCCGATCCGCGCGGGCTGCTGGTCTACCTGGGGCGGCACGGCGTACCGGCCGTGTTCCTCGACCGGCTGGTAAACGATCCGGCGGCGGACGGCACCACCCGGTTCGACCAGGTGTGCTCCGACAACGCCGAGCCGACGTCCCGGCTGGTCACGCATCTCGCCGAGCTGGGCCACCGGCGGATCGGGCTGGTGGCGGGACTGCCGGGGCTCAGCACCACCACCGAGCGGATCATGGGGTACCGCAACGGCCTCGCTTTCGCCGGCCTGCCCTACGACGAGCGGCTGCTGGCGCACGGCGCCTCGGAATCGGCCGGCGCCGAGCGGGCCACGGCCGCGCTGCTGTCCCTCGGTGCGCCGCCCACCGCGCTGGTCACGGGCAACAACGCCATGACCATCGGCGCGCTGCGGGCGCTGCGCGCCCACGGGCGGTCCGTGCCCGGCGACATCGCACTGTGCTGCTTCGACGACTTCGCCTGGGCGGATCTGTTCTCGCCCCGGCTCACCGCGATCGCCCAGCCCAGCAAGGACATCGGCGCCCGGGCCGTCCGCGTGCTCCTGGAGCGTCTCGCCGAGCCGGACCGGCCCGCCCGGACCGTGCGGCTGCCCTGCACCTTCGTCCACCGCACCTCGTGCGGCTGCCCCGACCCGTCCGAGAGAGGAATCCCGTCGTGATCGTCGTCGCCGGTGAGGCACTGATCGACCTGGTACCGCGGGGCACGGGTGCCCTGGCGGCGCTGCGGCCCGCCCTCGGCGGCGGCCCGTTCAACACGGCCGTCGCGCTGGGCCGCCTCGGCTCCCCCGCGGCCTTCTGCTCCCGGGTCTCCCACGACGCTTTCGGGGAGGCGCTGCTGGACCGGCTGCGCGAGACCGGCGTGGACGTGTCGTCGGTGCAGCGGGGCACCGAGCCGACCACCCTCGCCGTGGCCACCGTCGGAGAGGACGGCTCGGCGGCGTACTCCTTCTACGTCGAGGGGACCGCGGACCGGCTGTTCGCGGCGCCCTCGGCGTTGCCGTCCGGTACTCGCGCGGTCTCTTTCGGCACCTGCTCGCTGGTGCTGGAGCCGGGGGCGAGCGCCTACGAGGAGCTGATGCGGGCGGCGGCCGCGCAGGGCGTGTTCACCGCGCTCGACCCGAACATCCGGGCCGGGCTGATCCCGGACGCGGACGCCTACCGGGCGCGGTTCAAGAGCTGGCTGCCGTCGGTGTCGCTGCTGAAGCTGTCCGCCGAGGACGCCGAGTGGCTCGGCGGCACGCCCCGGGAGTGGCTGGCGGCCGGTCCGGCGGCGGTCGTGATCACGCGGGGCGGCGAGGGGCTGACCGTGTTCACCGCCGACGGGGGCGAGTACTCCGTCCCCGGCGAGCGGGTGGAGGTCGTCGACACGATCGGCGCGGGCGACACGGTCAACGCGGCCCTGCTGCACGGGCTGGCGGTGCGCGACGCGCTCAGCGGGCGGGCGCTGGCCGCGCTGGGGCCCGAACGGTGGGCGGAACTGCTGGGTTTCGCGGCACGGGCGGCGGCCGTCACCTGCTCGCGCGCGGGAGCGGAGCCGCCGTGGGCGGGTGAGCTGGAGGGCTGACAGCGGACGGTGAGGCGAGGAGCACCCGGCCCGGAGGGCGACATGCGCCGTGCCCCGCAGGAGATGTCCTGCGGGGCACGGCGCACAGAGCCCGGCGCGTGGGGCCGGTGTCCGTGACGGTCCGGGACTCGCGCGCCGGGCGGGAGCAGCCGGAGCCGTCAGCCCTTGGCCGTCCCCGTCGTCTTCTTCGCGGCGGTCTTGGCCGCCTTGGCGGCCTTGGCGGTCTTGGCGGTCTTGGCGGCCTTGGCGGTCTTGGCGGTCTTGGCGGTCTTGGCCGTCTTCGTGGCCGCCGTCTTCTTGGTGGCGGTGCCGCCGACCCTCTTGGTGGCGGTCCTCTTCGTCGCCGTGGCCTGCGCCGCGACGGTCTTCTGCGCCGCCGCCCTGCGGGGTGCCTTCACCGAGGACGCGTCGCTGACGCGGTCGGCGCCGAGGACCTCCCGCAGGAACTTGCCGGTGTGGCTGGCCGGAACCGCGGCGACCTCCTCGGGCGTGCCCTCGGCGACGACCAGGCCACCGCCGGCGCCGCCCTCGGGGCCCATGTCGACGATCCAGTCGGCGGTCTTGATCACGTCGAGGTTGTGCTCGATGACGATGACCGTGTTGCCCTTGTCGACCAGGCCGGACAGGACCTTCAGCAGCTTGCTGATGTCCTCGAAGTGCAGACCGGTGGTCGGCTCGTCCAGGACGTAGACCGTGCGGCCGGTTGAGCGCTTCTGCAGTTCGCTGGCGAGCTTCACGCGCTGCGCCTCGCCGCCGGACAGGGTGGTCGCGGCCTGGCCGAGGCGGACGTAGCCGAGGCCGACGTCCTTCAGCGTGTTGAGGTGGCGGGCGATCGCGGGGACAGCCCCGAAGAACTCGGTGGCCTCCTCGATCGGCATGTTCAGGACCTCGGCGATGGACTTGCCCTTGTAGTGGACCTCCAGCGTCTCGCGGTTGTAGCGGGCGCCGTGGCAGACCTCGCACGGGACGTAGACGTCCGGGAGGAAGTTCATCTCGATCTTGATCGTGCCGTCGCCCGCGCAGTTCTCGCAGCGGCCGCCCTTGACGTTGAAGGAGAAGCGGCCGGGCAGGTAGCCGCGGACCTTCGCCTCGGTCGTCTCGGCGAACAGCTTGCGGACGTGGTCGAAGACGCCCGTGTACGTGGCCGGGTTGGAGCGCGGGGTGCGGCCGATGGGCGACTGGTCGACGTGCACGACCTTGTCGACGAGGTCGTCGCCGTCCACGCGCGTGTGCCGCCCGGGGACGTTCCTCGCGCCGTTCAGCTCGCGGGCCAGGTGCGTGTACAGGATGTCGTTGACCAGCGTCGACTTGCCGGAGCCGGAGACGCCGGTGACGGCCGTGAACACGCCGAGCGGGAACGAGACGTCGATGTCCTGGAGGTTGTTCTCCCGGGCGCCGTGCACCGTGAGCTGCCGGGACGGGTCCAGCGGGCGCCGGATGTCGGGCAGCGGGATGGCCTTCCTGCCGGACAGGTACTGACCGGTCTGCGACTCGGCGTTGGCCAGGAGCTCCTTCAGGGAGCCGCTGTGCACGACCTTGCCGCCGTGCTCACCGGCGCCGGGGCCGATGTCGACGATCCAGTCGGCGGTCTTGATGGTGTCCTCGTCGTGCTCGACGACGATGAGCGTGTTGCCCATGTCGCGCAGCCGGACCAGGGTCTCGATCAGCCGGTGGTTGTCGCGCTGGTGCAGGCCGATGGACGGCTCGTCGAGGACGTAGAGCACGCCGACGAGGCCGGAGCCGATCTGGGTGGCCAGGCGGATGCGCTGGGCCTCGCCGCCGGAGAGGGTGCCGGCCGCGCGGTTCAGCGAGAGGTAGTCCAGGCCGACGTCGACCAGGAACCGCAGCCGCTCGTTGACCTCCTTCAGCACCCGCTCGGCGATCTTCTTGTCGCGGGCGGTGAGCTTCAGCTCGCCCAGGAAGTCCGCGCAGTCGCTGATGGACATCGCGGAGACCTCGGCGATGGACTTGCCCATGATCGTGACCGCGAGGACGATCGGCTTCAGGCGCGTGCCCTCACAGGTGGGACAGGGCACCTCGCGCATGTAGCCCTCGAAGCGCTCTCGGCTGGAGTCGCTCTCGGCCTCGCTGTGCCGGCGCTTGACGAAGGGTACGGCGCCCTCGAAGGCCGTGGTGTAGCGGCGCTCGCGCCCGTAACGGTTGCGGTAGCGGACCTCGACCTGGGTCTTGTGACCGTGCAGCAGGGCTTTCCTGGCGCGCTGCGGCAGTCCCGCGAAGGGGATGTCCGTGCGGAAGCCCAGTGCGTCGGCGAGGGCGCCGGTCAGGCGGCCGAAGTAGTCCTTGGTGTGACCGTGCGACCAGGGGTGGATCGCGCCTTCGTCGAGGCTCTTGTCCGGGTCGGGGACGATCAGCTCCGGGTCGACCTCCATGCGCGTGCCGATGCCGGTGCACTCCGGGCAGGCGCCGAAGGGCGAGTTGAACGAGAAGGAGCGCGGCTCCAGTTCCTCGAAGGACAGGTCGTCGTACGGGCAGTACAGGTGCTCCGAGAACATGCGCTCGCGCTCGGGGTCGTCCTCGGGGAGGTCGACGAAGTCGAGCACGACCATGCCGCCGGACAGACCGAGGGCGGTCTCGACGGAGTCGGTCAGGCGGCGCTTGGCGCCGTCCTTGACGGTGAGGCGGTCGACGACCACCTCGATGGTGTGCTTCTCCTGCTTCTTCAGCGTGGGCGGGTTCGACAGCTGGATCGTCTCGCCGTCCACGCGCGCACGGGAGTAGCCCTTGGTCTGCAGGTCGGAGAAGAGGTCGACGAACTCGCCCTTGCGCTCGCGCACCAGCGGTGACAGCACCTGGAAGCGGCTGCCCTCGGGCAGCTCCAGGACCCGGTCGACGATGGCCTGCGGCGACTGGCGCGAGATCGGGCGGCGGCACTGGGGGCAGTGCGGCTTGCCGATGCGCGCGAAGAGCAGGCGCAGGTAGTCGTAGACCTCGGTGATCGTGCCGACCGTGGAGCGCGGGTTGCGCGAGGTCGACTTCTGGTCGATGGAGACCGCCGGGGAGAGGCCCTCGATGAAGTCGACGTCCGGCTTGTCCATCTGGCCGAGGAACTGCCGGGCGTACGAGGAGAGGGACTCCACGTAGCGCCGCTGCCCCTCGGCGAAGATGGTGTCGAAGGCCAGCGAGGACTTGCCCGACCCCGACAGGCCCGTGAAGACGATGAGCGAGTCGCGCGGGAGGTCGAGCGAGACGTTCTTGAGGTTGTGCTCGCGCGCTCCACGAACGATGAGACGGTCGGCCACGCCGGTCCGCACCTTTCTTGAGAGAAGTGACAGGGGCAAGGCCCCCGTCTTTCCCAGACTAGGGGGAGCCACTGACAACGCCGGTCGGATTCACGGGTTGCCAACAACCCCCCGGCTCTCCAGCATGCCCGACGCCATGTCCGACCATATAGCACGTGCTTTCGAATAACGGCACTCCTTCACTCCCTTCACCCGAAGGAGTGGCGCGGCTAGGGTCAGCAGCATGATCGATCACGCCCATGACCTGGCCTCTGTGCATGACGCGACGGAACGGCTGCTGACCGCAGTCGGCAGGTTGGACGACGCCGCTGTGACGGAGCCGTCACGGCTGCCCGGCTGGAGCCGCGGCCATGTCCTGGCCCACCTGGCCCGCAACGCGGACGCCCTGCTGAACGTCCTGCAGGAGCGACCCATGTACGTCTCCGCCGAGGCCCGTGACGCCGACATCGAGCGGGACGCCCCCCGCCCGCTCGACGCCCAGCTCGCCGACCTGCGCGAGAGCGCGGCCCGCTTCCAGGAGGCCGGGGACGCCCCCGCGGACTGGTCGCGCACGGTGGAGCTGCGCAACGGGGTCACGGACTCGGCGTCCCGGGTGCCGTTCCGGCGGTGGGTGGAGGTGGAACTGCACCACGTGGACCTGGGGATCGGCTACGAGCTGGAGGACCTGCCGGCGGAGTTCACCGAGCGGGAGATCGACTTCCTGGCCGGTCGTTTCGCCGGTCACCCCGGCGTTCCGCACACGCGGGTCTCCGACGGCACGCGCGCGTGGAGCACGGGACGGGAGGCGGGCGACGGCCCCGAGGTGACCGTCACCGGCGCCCCGGCGGACCTGCTGGGCTGGCTCGCCGGCCGCCGCGACGGATCCGCGCTGTCCGTGGCCGGCGGGCCGCTTCCGTCGCTGCCCCCGCTGTAGGGCCACGGCCGGCCCCTCGGCCGCGGGACCGGGGCCACCCCCCCGCTATAGGCTGGCGACCATGACGTACAGCGGACAGGTGAAGGTCGGCGGGCCTGCCGACGTCCACGAGCTCAAGGACCTGATGATCACCAAGATCGCGGTGGGTCCCATGAACAACAACGCCTATCTGCTGCGCTGCCGGGCCACCGACGAGCAGCTGCTGATCGACGCGGCCGACGATGCGCGGACGCTGCTCGGCATGATCGGTGACGACGGCATCGCGTCCGTCGTCACGACCCACCGGCACGGGGACCACTGGCAGGCGCTGGCCGAGGTCGTGGCGGCCACCGGCGCCCGCACGTACGCGGGGCGGGAGGACGCCGAGGGCATCCCCGTGCCGACCGACGTCATGGTCGACGACGGCGACACGGTCCAGGTGGGGCGCGTGGAGCTCACCGCGCGCCACCTGGCCGGCCACACGCCCGGCTCGATCGCACTCGTGTACGACGACCCGCACGGACATCCCCATGTGTTCACCGGGGACTGCCTCTTCCCCGGGGGCGTGGGCAACACCCATCAGGACCCCAAGGCGTTCGCCCGTCTCATCCACGACGTCGAGACCAAGATCTTCGACGTCCTCCCGGACGAGACGTGGGTCTACCCGGGCCACGGAGACGACACCTCCCTGGGCGCGGAACGCCCGCAGCTGCCCGAGTGGCACGCGCGCGGGTGGTGAAGCGGCGGGTGAGGTGAAGGAGAGCGCCCGCGGCAGTCGTTGACGTACTGCGCCGATCGCACAGGACTGCGCGGTGTGCGCCTCGCGCGAGGGAGGCCGGCGCTCAACCGCGTGCGGACCGGCGCACGCGCCCCGTGTGAATCGTTCGTACACGCCGGTGTCGTACGCGCGCTCCCCTCCCCCGTGATCGCGCGGTGAACTGGGAGCAGCCCCGCACAGGATGACGGCTCCTGAGCGGATGGGCCGCCGGCCAGTCGATCCCCGCCCCTCGGTCGGCGGCCCCGGCGGGGCTACGGACGGCGACTCACGTGTCGGCCCTGCCCGGACCCGCCAGTGCCGCGACCCGCTCCACGCCGAACACGTACCCCTGGACACCGCACCCCGCGATGACGCCGTCGGCCCGCAGCGAGACGTACGAGTGATGCCGGAACGACTCGCGCTGGTGGATGTTGGAGATGTGGACCTCCAACACAGGCATTCCGTCACACGTGTTGAGGGCATCCAGGATGGCGACGGAGGTGTGCGAGTAGGCACCGGGGTTGATCACGATCCCGCAGTGGTTCAGCCGTGCCTCGTGGATCCAGTCGACCAGTTCGCCCTCGTGGTTGGACTGGCGGAAGTCGACCGTACCGCCGTGCGCCGCCGCCGCCTTGGCGCACAGGGCCTGGACGTCGGCGAGGGTGTCGGATCCGTAGATCTCCGGCTGGCGCTGGCCGAGCAGGTTCAGGTTGGGGCCATTGAGGATCATGATCGGGGCGTTGGCCAGGGTGCGGGGCACGGTTCCTCCGGTCCGTCGGGGGCGGGCGGTCCGTGGCGGACCGCCGCTCACAGCCGGTTTATCACGCCGCGCCGGCAGCACACCCGGCCGCGGTCTCCCGGTATGCCGAGCCCGACCACTCCGGTCCACCCTCCCAAGCCGTCCCCCGGTGACCCGTCGCCGTGGTCTCATCTCAGCCGGGGTGCCGGGGCTCTCCCCGCTCCCCTGGGAACTGGGCCTGGAGCGGTTGCGCGAGGAGTTCGGACTGCGGCCGGTCGGGTATCCGACGACACGGGGCCGGTGCCGACAGGGAGTGCCGCGGCGGCGGAGACGGCCTCCGGGTGAGGTGGACGGCATGGCCGGGGTCCGGCACCTACGGGTTGACCGCCAGCTCCGGGTACACCGCGAACAGCACCAGGTGCACGCCGCCCTGCAGTGGCGTGGCCCGGCCCGGCACGACCGTCAGGGAGGCCACCACCACGGTCAGCGCGAGCAACACCACATGGATGGCGCCCAGGCCCAGGACGAGCGGACCGGAGAGAGCCAGAGGGAGGCGAGCGCGACGGCGGAGATGGTCAGGCCGATGCTGGCCATCGCAGAGCCGAGGGCGAGGTTCAGGCCGGTCTGCACACGGTCGCGGCGGGCCGAGCGCAGCGCGGCGATGGTCTCCGGCAGCAGCACCAGCAGGGCGGTGTCACGCCGACGACGGCATGGGCAGCAACCGGCGGCCTTGCTTCCGTTCATGCGCTCGGTGGCGTACAGGGAGCAATAGCCCTCCGGTCGTCCGGCCCCGCCCCTGAAGCCACGCGGGAAACGGCAGCGTCTCCACCCCCGACTCGATGGCGGGTGAGACTCCCCTTGGCGAGTCCGACCACACCGATCGGGGCCAGGCCCAGCAGCCCGAGGCTGATCAGGGCCGTACGGGCGGTCGGCGCCGCGGCGTGCTCGTCGCCGGTGATCACGTCGCCCTGGCGGGTGCCGGCAGGAAGCAGTCCCGGTGCCGCACGGTCTGCATGGCGACGAACAGGCCGTACAGGACCAGCGAGGAGAGAGCCGCGAAGGTCAGCTGGACGGAGGAGAACTGCGGGCCCGGTTTGCTGGTCGTGAACGTCGGCAGGACCAGGCTGAGCGTGGCCGGGGTGGCGACGGTCTCGAGGGCGGCGCCGGTGCCCTCGGGGGTGAAGACGGCGGTGCCGTGCCGCAGTGAGACGACCAGGAGACAGAGACCGAGGATGCCGTTGCAGGTGATCACCACGGCCGCGAGGACGGTGTCGCGAGCCAGGGTCGCGCTCCTGTCCCCGCCGTCGGCCATCAGGGTGACGATGAGGGCGACCTCGATGATCGTGACGGCGACGGCGAGCACGCGGGAGCCGAACGGTTCGCCCACCCGGTGGGCGACGACCTCGGCGTACTGCGCGGCGGCCAGAACGGCTCCCGCGAGCACCAGGGTCGCCACGGCCACGACCGCGCCCGGCAGACCGCGTCCTCAGGTGAGGACCAGCAGCACCACGGCGAGCAGCGGCCCCCGGGGCGTCCACTGCGCCGTGACCGGCCTGCGCCGAGCGCTCATGCTGATCGTCGCAGAGCCGGCGGGGCCGCGCACTCCGGTCCCACCGGACCGCACGCCCCGTGGAGCGGGGCTACGTGAGATCGCGCGCGTCCGTGAGGCCGCAGTGGGTGAAGACCCGATCACCGGGACCGGTGGCCGGCATGCGCCGAGCACCGATCCCGGTGATGGTTCCTGCTGCCTTCGACGCGCGGGTCAGACGTCGATGCTGTCCTTCGGAGCGCTTCCGCTCGGGTCCTGCGCCGCCTCGGCCGCCGCCTGCTTCTTGGAAGCGCGGAGGCTGGTGATGGTGGTGACGATCAGGACGGAGCAGATGACGCCGAGCGAGACCGGAATGCTGATCTCGGGAACGTGCACCCCCGACTCGTGCAAGGCGTGCAGCACGAGCTTCACCCCGATGAAGCCCAGGATGATCGACAGGCCGTAGGAGAGGTGGACCAGCTTCTTCAGCAGACCGCCTATGAGGAAGTACAGCTGCCGCAGACCCATCAGGGCGAACGCGTTGGCCGTGAAGACGATGTACGGGTCCTGGGTCAGGCCGAAGATCGCGGGTATGGAGTCCAGGGCGAACAGTACGTCCGTGGTGCCGATCGCGAGCATCACGACCAGCATCGGGGTCATGACCCGCTTGCCGTTCTCGTGGATCCACAGCTTGGTGCCGTGGTAGCGGTCGGCCACACCGAAGCGGCGCTCGGCGGCCTTGAGCAGCTTGTTCTCCTCGTACTCCTCGTCGTCCTCGTCCGCCCGGGCCTCCTGGATGAGCTTCCAGGCGGTCCAGATCAGGAAGGCGCCGAAGAGGTAGAACACCCAGGAGAAGCTGGCGAGGATCGCCGCGCCGGCCGCGATGAAGATCGCTCGCAGGACCAGGGCGATGAGGACGCCGATCAGCAGCACCCGCTGCTGGTACTGCGAGGGCACCGCGAACTTCGCCATGATCAGGACGAAGACGAACAGGTTGTCGACGCTCAGCGACTTCTCGGTGATGAAGCCCGCGAAGAACTCGCCGGCGGGCTGACCGCCGGCGAAGACGAGCAGGCCGAGCCCGAAGAGTATGGCGAGGACGACCCAGACGACCGTCCAGATCCCGGCTTCCTTGATCGATACGTCGTGGGGCTTGCGGCCGATGAAGAAGTCGACCGCGATCAGAGCGGCGAGACCCACGATCGTCAGGACCCATAGGGTCACGGAAACATCCACTGCGCCTCCGGCAGTCGTCACGGCAAGTGTCAGCGTCGTCGCTGCCGGAGGTCTCTTCCACCCAGGGATGGGCCGACGCCCCGGGATCAGGCCTGATCCGTATTGACGGGAACGCCGCAGCAGACAGGGAGTACTCCCCTCCGTGCCCACCACAGTACCCAATCACCAAGAGAAGGTAAAGTGATTGGCAAAAGAAATATCAAATCCGCTGGTCAGAGGGCTTTAGATGAACTTGGTGCGAGCGGCCGCCACCTGGGCGAGCACCAGTTGGAGCACCTGGCTTCCGGGCGGTACGGGCGACGGCTCGTACGTCCAGGCGTGCCCCACCCACGGGTCGGCGAGGTGGTCGTCGGGCACCGGCGTCAGCCGCAGCAGCGAACGCCACAGCGGGTCGAGGAGGGGACCGTAGGCGGAGGACTCCTCGCGGTCCGCGACCATCATGAGGTGGACGCCGAAGGAGGGGCCCTCGTCGGCGAGGTAGCGCAGCTGGTTAACGGCCCGGTCGTCGAAGCCGTGCGGGAAGTCGTTGACGATCAGCAGCTGCTGGGAGGTGTCGAAGCCGGGGGGCAGGGCGTCGGCTGCCCCGCCCCGGATCGCCATCTGCACCAGGTCGACCCGCTGGGTGAGCCGGGTCAGCACGTCCGTCACCCCGGCGGCCCCGAGCGCGGGCGGAGCCGCGAGCACACCGGTCTGCACCAGCGGCGCCAGCGCCTGCGCGCCCGAACCCGCCGGGTCGATGACGTGGACGGTGAACTCGCCCGCCGGGTAGACGGCCAGCAGCCGGGCCGCGTGCGCGACGGCCGCCTCCATGGCGAGGCGCCCCAGGGCGCGCGCGTCGGCGAACGCGTCGCCGGCGGAGGCGGTGCGTCCGCTGTCGATCCACAGGCCCCGCTCCAGCGGCAGCCGGACCAGCATGGGGATGCGGACCCGGTCGGCCTCGGGGAGGTGGAGGTCGCCCAGGCGCAGGGCCATGGGGATCTCCATCGGCACCCGGTAGGCGTGCCAGACGGGGTTGTCCCAGCGGGCGTAGGCCGGCGGGAGGGCCGGTTCGACGACCTCGGCCTCGGCCGCGAGCTGGGCGAGGTCCCGGTCGAAGGCCTCGCGGGCCTGGGCGACGAGCTGGGCGTGCCGGGCACGGGCCGCCTCGCGGGCGGCGTCGCCCTGTCCGCCGATCCGGCTGCGCGGGTCGGCCAGGACCTGCTCCAGCTCCTTGTCCATGCGGGACTCGGCGAAGTCGACCGCGCTGCGGTACGCGGCCGCGCTGCGGGCGAGGTCCTCGAACATGCCCCACACCTGGTTGTAGAGCCGCTCGTCCATGGACCAGCCGGTCGCGTCGCCCGCGACGGGCTGGGCGGGCTGACCGGGGGCAGCGGGGGGCGCGGTGGGAGGCGGCGGGGGCGGGGCGGCGTTCTGCCGGCGCGGGTGGCTGTAGTCGACCGGGCCGCCGGTGGTGGGCGCGCACTGCGCGGTGACGGCGTCGGGGTCCGGCGCGGAGCCGGGGTACGCCGGTGTCTGCGGGGCCGGTTGTCCCGGTCCGGCCGGGGTGTGACCGCCGTGGGGGGATGTCGGGGGCACCGGGCCGGGCTGGGGCGCGGTGCCGCCCTGGTCCGGGCCGAGGACCGGGGCCGCGGCCTGCCGGGAGCGGTCGCCGTCCGCCGTGCGCGGCGGAGGCGCCTGCACCGAGCGGGCGAGCCCCCGGGCGACGGCGTCGTGGATGCTGCCGGCGAGCTGCCCGGCCTCGGGCAGGCCCTGGTCGGCGAAGAGCTCGGCGAGGCCGCCGGCGTAGCCCTGTCCGACGGCGCGCACCTTCCAGGCGCCCTGCCGGCGGTAGAGCTCCAGGGCGACGACGGCCGACTCGGCGTCCAGGCCCGTGAGGGTGTAGCTGACGAGCTCGCCGCCTTCGAGCCCGGTGACGGCGGTGAAGGGGGCGGCCACGGACCCGAAACGGACCGGGCCCGCCCCGCCGCCGGGCAGGGCGAGCAGCACACTGACCCGGTGGACGGCCTCCGGCATGGCGTCCAGGTCCACCGCGAGCCGGTGGTCGGCGGCGGCCTGCCGGGAGACCTCGAGACCGGGCTGGGTGGGCGCGCCCGGGTGGGCCACCCACTCCACGCCCTGAATCCGGCCGTTCTCGTCGCTCAGCGCGGCCGCCGCCACGAGGGGTGTGCCGGCCGAGACCCGGATCTCGAGACGGGCCTGGGAGAGCGGGTGGTTCTGCCCCCGCACCAGCTCGGCCGTCATCGCCTTCGTCCCCCTGTGTCGTTGTGTGGTGTCGTGTGCCGCTCGCCGGCGCCCCGGATCCGGGACCGTGATCTCAGAGGACCGGCAGGATGGCGGGCATCAGGTCCTGGAAGGTACGGCCGTTGGCCGGGTTGCCCAGGGCCGTCATGGTCCAGCCCGGGCCCGAGCGGTGCACCTTCGCCATGATCTGGGCCGTGTACTGGCCGCCGCCGGCGAGCGTGTACCGGGCGAGCTCCTGGCCGTTGGTCTCGTCGACCAGACGGCAGAACGCGTCCTGCACCTCCTGGAACGTCTGGCCCGTGAAGGAGTTCACGGTGAAGACGATCTGGTCGATGTGGACCGGGACGCGCGCGAGGTCGACGAGGATCGCCTCGTCGTCGCCGCCCTGGCCGACACCGCCGACGAGGTTGTCACCGGTGTGGCGCACGGAGCCGTCGTCGCTCACCAGGTGGCGGAAGAAGACGACGTCGACCGGCTGCTTGTCCGCGAAGAGGACGGCGGAGGCGTCGAGGTCGATCTCCCGCGTGCGCGAGCCGAACAGGCCTCGCCGGGGAGCCGCCTGCCAGCCGAGACCCATGCGTACCGCGGTCAGGCTGCCTCCGTCGTTCTTCTGCAGACTGATGGCCTGACCCTTGGTCATGTTGACGGTCACGCGCTGATTCCCCTCTCGAACGTCCCCTGTTGCCGCGCAGTCGCGGTTGACCAGCACCTTACGCAGGGGCACTGACAGCGACGTACCCCGGTCCGCACTTTGTGTCGGTCTTGCAACACTGCGCGTGCGCGGTGGGCCGTCAGGCCAGGCCGGCCTCCTTCATCTGGCGCAGTTCCTTCTTCATCTCGGAGACCTCGTCGCGCAGCCGGGCCGCGATCTCGAACTGGAGCTCCGCGGCGGCGGCCCGCATGCGCGCGGTGAGTTCCTCGATCTGACCGGCGAGTTCGGCCGCGGGGCGGTCGGTGGGGATCGCCTCCTTGGCCTTGCCCTTGGCCGGCTTGGTGCCCTCGCCCGCCCTGCCGAGGGAGGGGACGGGCGCCTTGGTGCCGCCGCCGTCCTTGCGGGACTTGCGGTACCCCGAGCCGAGCAGCTGCTCCGTGTCGACGTCCTCGCGCGCGATCTGGGCGACGATGTCGTTGATCTTCTTGCGCAGTGGCTGGGGATCGATGCCCTGCTCCTTGTTGTACGCGTTCTGCTTCTCCCGGCGGCGGTTGGTCTCGTCGATGGCCTTGGCCATGGCCGGGGTGATCTTGTCGGCGTACATGTGGACCTGGCCGGAGACGTTGCGCGCCGCGCGGCCGATGGTCTGGATCAGGGAGGTACCCGAGCGCAGGAAGCCCTCCTTGTCGGCGTCCAGGATCGCCACGAGGGACACCTCGGGCAGGTCGAGGCCCTCGCGGAGGAGGTTGATGCCGACGAGGACGTCGTACTCGCCCGCGCGCAGCTCGCGCAGCAGTTCGACGCGGCGCAGTGTGTCGACGTCGCTGTGCAGATAACGCACCTGGATGCCCAGCTCCAGGAAGTAGTCCGTGAGGTCCTCGGCCATCTTCTTGGTGAGCGTGGTGACCAGGACGCGCTCGTCCTTCTCCGTGCGCTGCCGGATCTCGTGCACCAGGTCGTCGATCTGGCCCTCGGTGGGCTTGACGACGACTTCCGGGTCGACGAGGCCGGTCGGGCGGATGATCTGCTCGACGACACCGTCGGAACGGGAGAGCTCGTAGGTGCCCGGGGTCGCCGACAGGTAGACCGTCTGGCCGGTGCGCTCCTGGAACTCCTCCCACTTCAGGGGCCGGTTGTCCAGGGCGGAGGGCAGGCGGAAGCCGTGGTCGACGAGGGTGCGCTTGCGGGAGGCGTCACCCTCGTACATGGCGCCGATCTGCGGGACGGTGACGTGCGACTCGTCGATGACGAGGAGGAAGTCGTCGGGGAAGTAGTCGAGCAGGGTGTTCGGCGGGGAGCCGGGGAGCCGGCCGTCGAAGTGCATCGAGTAGTTCTCCACACCGGAGCAGGTGCCGATCTGGCGGAGCATCTCGATGTCGTACGTCGTGCGCATCCTCAGGCGCTGGGCCTCCAGGAGCTTGCCCTGCCTCTCCAGCTCCGCCAGGCGCTCGCCCAGCTCCTTCTCGATGTCGTTGACGGCCCGCTCCATGCGCTCGGGACCCGCGACGTAGTGGGAGGCGGGGAAGACGTAGAGCTGCTGGTCGTCGCTGATGATCTCGCCGGTGAGCGGGTGCAGCGTGGAGAGCGCCTCGATCTCGTCGCCGAACATCTCGATGCGCACGGCGAGCTCCTCGTAGACCGGGAAGATCTCGATGGTGTCGCCGCGGACGCGGAAGGTGCCGCGGGTGAACGCCATGTCGTTGCGCGTGTACTGGATGTCCACGAAGCGGCGCAGCAGCCCGTCGCGGTCGACCTCCTCGCCGACCCGGAGCGGGACCATGCGGTCCACGTACTCCTGCGGGGTGCCCAGGCCGTAGATGCAGGAGACCGAGGCGACCACGACGACATCGCGGCGGGTGAGCAGCGAGTTGGTCGCGGAGTGGCGCAGGCGCTCGACCTCCTCGTTGATCGAGGAGTCCTTCTCGATGTAGGTGTCCGACTGCGGGACGTAGGCCTCGGGCTGGTAGTAGTCGTAGTACGAGACGAAGTACTCGACGGCGTTGTTCGGGAGCAGCTCGCGGAACTCGTTCGCCAGCTGGGCGGCCAGTGTCTTGTTCGGCGCCATGACGAGCGTGGGGCGCTGGAGCTTCTCGATCATCCACGCGGTGGTGGCCGACTTTCCGGTGCCGGTCGCGCCGAGCAGGACGACGTCCTTCTCGCCGGCCTGGATGCGCCGGGCGAGGTCGGCGATGGCGGTCGGCTGGTCGCCGTTGGGCTGGTAGGGGCTGACGACCTCGAAGGGCGCCACCGAGCGTTCGATCTGGGAAACGGGCCGCATGGGTTCCACCGTACGACTCCGCACTGACAACCGGCTCCGGTCAGCGGTTCTGCGGGGTGCGCGAGCGCCGCTGCGCCGCAGGGGCGCCGGGGCGGGTCCGCAGGCGGTGCGGGTGGTGGTGGACGGCGGTGTGGCTGCGGGCGGGGATGCCGGGCCGGGGTTCGACGGGGGTGACGGCGGGCTTGCCCATGACCATCAGCGGGTCGAACATCACCACCACGCCCGCGAGCAGCAGGAAGGCGAGCGGCCCGATCAGCATCGGGGCGAGCAGCGACGCGGGCGAGACGCCCGAGGTGGGCTCGGCGGGGCCGTGCACGTGGACGCTGAGGGCGGCCATGCCGGTGTAGTGCATGCCGCTGACGGCGAGTCCCATGACGAGGCCGGCGCCCACGCTCCAGAGGAATCCCCGGACCTGTCCGGCCGCCCACAGGGCGGCGGTGGCGGCGCACATGGCGATCACGACGGAGGTGGCGACGGTGAGGGTGTTGTACTCCAGCTGCCCGTCGAGGCTCATGCTGGCCATGCCGAGGTAGTGCATGGACGCGATGCCCAGGCCCGTGAGGGTGCCCCCGGTGAACAGGGCCGTTCCCCTGGCTCCCTTGTAGCCGACGATGAAGATCCCGACGCCGACCATCACGATCGCCACGGCCAGGCTTGCGAAGGTCATCCAGCCGTCGTAGTGGATCGGTGCGCCCTGGACGGTGAACCCCATCATCGCGACGAAGTGCATGGTCCATATCCCGGAGCCGATCGCGGCCGAGCCCAGGGCGAGCCAGCCGGGGCGCCAGGACTGGGCCACGAGCATGGATCTGGTGGTGCAGCGCAGCCCCAGGGCCCCGCCGAGGCAGGCCATGAAGTAGGCCACGAGGGGTGTGACCAGGCCGTAGCTGAATCCGTCGACCGTGCCTTGCATGCGCGGCTGCCCTTCCCGCCCTGTGCGTCCCGGAATTTCTGATGTGCGCCCCCTCCCAGGACCGCGGGAGCGGTCAGGGTTGACGCAGAGAGTATGACTCCCACCGCAATGGTCGAACGACCCTCCGGCAAAGAAACACGGCCCCGCCCCAGTTGTGCGCTCCCCGTGAGGGGAGTTGGGCCGCTTCCGTTCAGCGTGCGGCCATCCCGTACCCCTTGAATGTTGACCCTCTGCTGTCACAGTGGAGCTGTCCGTGAGGACGCCGCTGACCGTTCGACGCGAGGAGTACGCATGCACGCGCGCGCCGTTGCCGCCTCGACCACCGCGCTCCTGGGGACCGCCGCCCTCCTCTTCCCGATCTCCCCGGCGCGGGCGACCGCCGCCGCAGACGGCTCGGCGCCGCTGGTCATCGCGCACCGCGGTGCCTCCGCGTACGCGCCCGAGAACACCCTGGCCGCCGTGGACGCGGCGGCGGAGCTGGGCATCCGCTGGGTGGAGAACGACGTGCAGCGGACCCGGGACGGCGAGCTGGTCGTGCTCCACGACGACAGTCTGCGGCGCACCACCGACGCCGAGGAGGTCTTCCCCGACCGGGCCCCCTGGAAGGTGGGGGATTTCACCGCCGCCGAGATCGCCCGCCTGGACGCGGGCAGCTGGTTCGGTCCTGCGTACGAGGGCGCGCGCGTGCCGACGCTGGAGCAGTTCCTGCACCGCGTCGATCACCACCACCAGAAGCTCCTGCTGGAGATCAAGAACCCGGAGCTGTATCCGGGCATCGAGCGGCAGACGCTGAAGGTCCTCGGCAACGAGGGCTGGCTGGACCGGCCGCACCGGGCGGGCCGGCTGATCGTGCAGAGCTTCAGCGCGGACAGTGTGCGCACGGTGCACGAGCTGAAGCCGGGCGTGAAGACGGGCCTGCTGGGCACGCCGCCGGTGGCGGACGTGCCGGCGCACGCCGGGTACGCCGATCAGATCAATACCTCCCACCGTTCGCTCAGCCTGGCGTACGTCGCGTCCGTCCAGGCGTTCACCGGACCGCACGGCAGGCCGCTGGAGGTCTTCGCCTGGACGGTCGACGACGCGGAGACCGCCCGCCGGGTCACCGGGTACGGCGTCGACGGCGTCATCAGCAACCGGCCGGACGTGGTCCGGGAGGCCGTGGGCCGGTGAGGGGCCGTCCGGCCGCGACGGCGTTGTCAGTGGCGGGCCGTACGGTGGTCACATGGACAGTCACGGGAAGGACGGCGGGCGGGTCGTGTGGGCCGTCGTGGGGACGGCTGTCGGTCCGCTGCTGCTGGCCGCCACCCGGGACGGCCTGGTCAACGTGGTGTTCCACGCGACGGACGCGGTGCGGCAGCGGGCGGTCGAGCGGCTGGCGTCGCGGTTCGGCGCCGAGCCCGTCGAGGCGCCCGGCTCGCCGCTGCTGGCCGAGGCGATACGTCAGTTCGAGGCGTACTTCGCGGGTGAGCAGCGGGATTTCGGCCTGCCGCTGGACTGGTCGCTGATCTCCGGCTTCCACCGGGAGGTCCTGCGCGAGCTGGCCGAGGGCGTGCCGTACGGCTCGGTCGTCGGGTACGGCGAGCTGGCCGGGCGGGTCGGCCAGCCGGGCGCCGCGCAGGCCGTGGGCATGGCGATGGGCGCCAATCCGCTGCCGGTGGTGGTGCCCTGTCACCGGGTCGTCGAGAGCGGCGGTGGCATCGGCGGCTTCGGCGGCGGCCTGGAGACGAAGCGGAGGCTGCTCGCCCTGGAGGGGGTGCTTCCCGAGCCGCTGTTCTGATCGCCGGGCCCGGTCAGTCGTAGTGCCGCGCCTCGAAGACGTTGCCTTCCGGATCTCGGAAGTAGAAGCTGCGCGTGGCCGGACCGCGGGCTCCGAAGGAGTCCTTCGCAAGATCCGGCACCGGTACGGAGTGGTCCGCCAGGCGGCTGAGCAGCGCGTCGAAGTCATCGCGGGGCAGGGACAGGCAGACGTGGTTCACGGGGTGGCCGGCGCTGGCGGCTGCGCCGGGCAGCATCGTCATGCGTTCCGCGTACGCCTGCGGCATGAGGTCGAGGATGGTCTCGTCGTTGACGCGCACGGAGGGGGACACCTCCCCGGCGGCGAACTCGGCGAGCCTGAGCGGGGCCAGGCCGACCGTCGTCCCGTAGAACTCGGTCGCGGCGACCGGGTCGCGGACCCAGAGGACGACGTGGTCGAGTCGTGGTGCGTTGTCGGTCATGCTCCCAGGCTCACGGCGTCACGGACGGCCCGCAAGGGTTTGGCCGGGTGCGCGGGCCGCCAGGGATGAGGGAAGACCGACCGACCGGCTGACTGGAGGCAGGCCCGTGGTGCTGGTGGTGTCCGAAGAAGTACGGGAGGCGCTCGACGCGCGCCGGCCCGTGGTGGCCCTGGAGTCCACGATCATCGCCCACGGGCTGCCGCGGCCGCGCAACCTCCGGGTGGCGCTGGAGCTCGAGGCAGCCGTGCGGCAGGAGGGGGCGGTGCCCGCGACGATCGCCGTGCTGGACGGACGCCCGCTCGTCGGGCTGGACAAGCAGCAGCTGGAGCGGGTAGCGAACGAGGACGGTATCCGCAAGCTCGGGCACCGCGACCTGCCGCTCGCGGTGGCAGCCGACGCCAGCGGCGCGACCACGGTGTCGGCGACGGCCATGCTGGCGGCGCAGGCGGGCGTACGGGTGTTCGCCACGGGCGGGCTCGGCGGGGTGCACCGGGAGTGGACGGTGACGCAGGACGAGTCGGCCGACCTGGGGCTGCTGGCACGGACGCGGATCACCGTGGTGTGTGCCGGGGTGAAGTCCATCCTGGACGTGCCGGCGACCTTGCAGCGGCTGGAGACGCTGGGGGTCGCGGTGGCCGGGTACCGCACCGGCCGGTTCCCCGGCTTCTATCTGTCCGACTCGGGCCATCCGGTGGACTGGACGCTCGGGACGCCGGAGCAGGTGGCGGGCGTGATGCGGGCCCAGGACGCGCTCGCCGGACCGGAGTCGGCGCTGATCGTCGCCAACCCCGTGCCCGAGGCGGAGCAGCTCGATCCCGAGCTGCACGCGCGCGTGCTCGCGGACGCGCTGCGGGCGTGCGAGGCGGAGGGGATCACCGGCCAGCAGGTGACGCCGTTCCTGCTCGACCACCTGGTGCGGCACACCGACGGGGCCTCGCTGAGCGCCAACCTTGCGGCCGTCCGGGGCAACGTACGGCTGGCGACGCGGATCGCGGCGGCTTGGGCCCGGGGATGACCGACGCGGCGGGGGGTGGTCCGGCCGGCCCGGCGGGAGGACGGGCGCTGCTCGTCGTCGGGGATGTCGTCACCGATGTCGTCGCACGGCACCGGGGGCCGCTGGCGGCGGGCACGGACACGGCTGCCGCCATCCGGACGGTGCCGGGCGGGGCGGGGGCGAACGTCGCGTGCTGGGCCGCCCACCACGGTGCGGCCGAGGTGCGGTTGCTCGGGCGTGTGGGAGCGGATGCGGCCGTCTGGCACGAGCGGGAGCTGACCGCCCACGGAGTGCGTCCGTTGCTCGCCGTCGACGAGGGGGCGCCCACGGGCACGGTGATCTGCCTGGTGGACGAGGACGCTTCGGCGGAGCGGACGTTCCTGACGGACAGCGGCGCGTCGCTGCGGCTCGGGCCCGCCGACTGGTCGGGCACGCTGCTCGACGGGGTCGCACGGCTGCACCTGTCGGGTTATCTGCTGTTCTCGGAGTCGAGTCGCGCCCTGGCGGCGGTGGCCCTGGAAGCGGCACGGGCCCGGGGAGTGCCGGTGAGTCTCGACCCGGCGTCGGCCGGCTTCCTGCGAGTGCTCGGCGCCGAGCGGTTCCTGGCACTCGTGGAGGGCGTGGACGTGCTGCTGCCGAGCCGTGACGAGGCGTGTCTGCTGACGGGGCTGACGGACGCGGCCGAGGCGGCGGCCGAGCTGAGTCTGCGCGTTCCGCTGGTGGTCGCCAAGCAGGGCTGCGAGGGGGCGCTGGTGGCCCGCTCGGGGAAGGTGTGCGCCCGCGTGCCGGCCGCACCGGCCACCGCGCGGGACACCACGGGCGCCGGCGACGCCTTCACGGGGGCGTTCCTCGCCGCGCTGCTCGCGGGCGCCGGGGCGGAGGAGGCCGCTGCGCAGGGCTGCCGGGCGGGAGCGCGGGCGGTGGAGCGGGTGGGCGGCAGACCGCCTCCACCGGGCTGACGTCCGACGTCCCGGGACCGGCCGGTGCCGCTACGGCTTGCGCCCCCACGCCGAGATCATGGGCGCCGTCGTCAGGTCGAGCACGCCGGACGTGACGTTGACGAGGTGCCGGTCGACGTCCTGGGGTGTCGCGAGGCCCGCGCCGACGAGCCGGTCGCGGACCTGACGGATCGTGACGGCCTCCAGGTCCGCGCAGGCCGGTGAGGCGAGGGGGAAGTAGGCTTCGGCCTCGACGCGGGTCAGGCCGGCCTCGCGGAGCAGGCGCGGGAGGGTACGGCCGCAGGGGAGTTCGGCGCCGCGGGCGGCGAGCAGGCTGCGCAGGGCCTGCCGCAGCCGGTTCGCGAGCTGCGGTTCGGGCCCGTACTCGTCGGGGCACGGCAGGGGCTGCAGGCCGGGGTCGGCGTCCTCCACCAGGAGGCGGCCGCCGGGACGCAGGGCCCGGGCCATGGACCGCAACGCCCGCACGCGGTCGGGCACGTGGACGAGGGCGAGACGGGCGTGGACCAGGTCGAAGCCCTCCTCCGGCGGGTCCTGCGCCGCGAGGTCGTGGACGCGCACCTGGACGGGCGCCCGGGTGGCCGGGGCGAGCCGTGCGACGTCGGTGTCGGTCGCGAGGACGCGTCCGGTCGGGCCGACCCTCTTCGCCAGCCAGGACACCACGGAGGTGGCGCCGGCTCCGGCTTCCCAGCACCGCCAGCCGGATGAGACGCCGAGCGCTTCGAGATGCCGGAACGTCGTGGGGTCGAAGAGCGCGGCGAAAGCGCTGAAGTGCTCGGCCGCCTCGGTCTGCCGGTCGTCCAGGAGGTGCCCATCGGTTCGCGTCATGCCGCGATCATCCCATTTGTCACACTTATCGCACCAGCCGGCGTTCCCCCACCGGTGCTCCCGTCGCCTCGCCGATACGGAGAACCGCACGGCGCCGATTCGGAGAACCGCACGGCGCCGACACGCGTCGAACCGTCAGAGCGACGGCGTCGGCACGTCGTTCGTCCACAGCCGGGAACAAAGCGGAACGGTCCCTTTCCACAGGCTCACACGCAGCCCACACGGGCCTGGCAGACTGGCGCGCCAAGGCGCAGGGACGGCGCGAGTGGTCCACGCAAGGAGATCCGGATGTCCATGGCAGGCAATCTGCGGAAGGTCACGAGCCTCGGCGGCGTCGGCGGCCTGCGCAAGGTGGCTCGGCTGGCCCGGCGGCGTCCGCGCGTCGACCTCAGTCACCCGGCACGGTCCCCGCTGGGCTCCTCGGTGGTGAACTGCGTGACGTACCGGGACGGTGTCCGCACCCCCGCGCGCGGCGAGCTGGGGGACGTCGTGGAGCAGGTGCGCACGGACCGGAACGGCTTCGTGTGGCTGGGGCTGCACGAACCGACGGACCAGGAGTTCGCCGGAATCGCCGAGTTGTTCGACCTGCACCCGCTGGCCGTCGAGGACGCCGTCGAGGCCCACCAGCGCCCCAAGCTGGAGCGCTACGGCGAGACGCTCTTCGCGGTCTTCAAGACGGTCTGCTACGTCGAGCACGAGGAACTGACCGCCACCAGCGAGGTGGTGAACACGGGCGAGATCATGCTGTTCGTCGGCCGCGACTTCGTGATCACGGTGCGGCACGGCCGGCACGGCTCCCTGGGCCCGCTGCGCGAGGAGCTGGAGTCCGACCCCCGGCAGCTGGCCAAGGGCCCCTCGGCGGTGCTCCACGCGATCGCGGACCACGTGGTCGACGACTACCTGACCGTCACGGACTCCGTGAACCTCGACATCGACCAGGTCGAGACGGAGGTGTTCGCGGAGACCGGGGCAAGGGTCGACCCGGGCCGCATCTACCAGCTCAAGCGCGAACTGCTCGAACTGAAGCGGGCGGTGGTGCCGCTCAGCCGCCCGCTCGAGGAGCTGGCCACCCGTCCGATCCGGGTGGTCGACCCGGAGATACAGGCGTACTTCCGCGATGTCGCGGACCATCTGCTGCGGGCCAAGGAGCAGATCGCCGCCTTCGACGAACTGCTCAACTCCATCCTGCAGGCCCACCTCGCGCAGGTCACGGTCGCGCAGAACGAGGACATGCGGAAGATCACGGCCTGGGCCGCGATCATCGCGGTGCCCACGATGGTCTGCGGCGTGTACGGAATGAACTTCGACCACATGCCGGAGCTGCACTGGAGGTACGGCTACGGCGTGGTCCTCGCCGTCATATCCGTCGCCTGCGCGGCGCTCTACCGGGTCTTCCGGCGCACCGGCTGGCTGTGACGCGGGCCCTGGCCTGCGGAGGTGTCCCGGCGGGTGGGCAGCGGGGTCAGCCCGAGGAACTCTGGGCGTAGACGCTCTCCGCCCAGGAGGCGATCTGGTCGTCGGCCAGATGCCGGGCGAGGTCGGCTTCGCTGATCATGCCCACCAGGCGCTTGTCCTGGATGACGGGCAGACGGCGGATCTGGTGCTGCCGCATCTCCTGGAGCACCTCGCTGACATCGGCGTCCGCGTCGATCCAGCGGGGCGTGCCCTTGGCCATCTCACCGGCGGTGACCCGGGCGGGGTCATGGCCCGTGGCCACGCAGCCGACGACGATGTCGCGGTCGGTGAGGATGCCGCAGAGCCGTTCGTTCTCGTCGCTGATGGGCAGGGCTCCGACGTTCAGCTCCCGCATGAGCTGGGCGGCGCGGTCGAGGGTCTCGTGGGCTGGGATCCACTGGGCGCCGCGGTGCATGATGTCTCCGGCGGTGGTCATGTGGTACCTCCCGGTGCCGGACGGCCGGCGCGGCGCGGGACGCACCGCTAGTCCCGGCGCTCTTCATTCTCGCCGCGCCAGCGGAGCCCCGCACGCGGAGCCGACCGCCCCACCGGAGCCCCGCACACGGAGCGGATCGCGCCTCCGGGAGCCCGCACACGGAGCAGTGCCCTGACGTCGCCTCCCGGAGGCTCGTCCCACTCCCGGCAGGGGGCCTCCCCCCACTCGCCCCGGCGGCAGTGCGCTCAGCCGCTCCAGGCGGGGTGGCGCGGATCGTCCGCCCGCACCAGCACATCGGCCGTGCCGGCCGGGTCCGTCTCCCGCTCGTAGCGCTCGAATGCCGGGAGGGTCCAGTGCTCGTCCTCGGGTGTGCAGCGGCGCAGAGCGCCGGAGGAGAGGAGGACGTGGACGCTCAGATCGAAAGGGAACCAGCGCCTCAGAAGGAGAGGGCCGTGCATCAACATGAGCCCGCCGGGCGGGAGTCGCACGTAGGGGCTGCGGGTGGCGCGATCGGCGGCCGGGTCCCACAGGTCGGGCAGGACGCGGCCGTCGCCGCCGGCTTCGAGAGGGCCGAACACCTCGCGCCACAGGGCGCCGGTGTCGTACCAGCCGTCGTAGTACGACTCCACGTCCCGGTGGCCGTACTCCAACCGCACGGAGGCGGGGCGCAGGAAGCCCTCCGCACCGACGACCAGCGAGGAGCGGCCACGGACGCGGAGCGCCTCGCAGACCCGGTGGGCCAGGTCTCCCGGGCGGGCGGCCGGCGCGCCGTCGAAGGCGATGCGCGGCCAGGGGCTGCCGTCGGCCGGCTCCAGGTCGAGCAGCCGCTCCGCGAGCAGGTCGCCGAGCCGGTCCCAGGTGATCGCTTCGAGTCTCACAGGGCCCATGATGCGGCAGAGGGCGGCGGGACGTGCGAGACCTCAAGTCGCCGCCGGAGAAGGGCAGGAGCGGTCATTCGTGCGCGGGTCAGGGGGAATGTACCTTGTATGTCCCCGCGCGCCATGCTCCCGCCCCACGCCGGACCTCTCGTCTTCGAACCCCTCAAGCGGCGGTACTGCGCCGAGTGCCGGCGAGGTCCGCTGCCGCTGCTCGTGCTGGAGGACGGCGCCCCGAGCTGCCTCGACTGCGCCGACCTGGGGCATCTGGTGTACCTGCCGAGCGGCGACACCGCGCTGACCCGCAGAGCGCGGGAGGAGAGCGCGTTGTCCGCGGTGGTCGTGCGGTTCAACCGGCGCAGGAGCCGCTACGAACGGCAGGGTGTGCTGGTCGAGGAGGCCGCGCTCGCCAGGGCCGAGCAGAGGTGCCTCGCGGACACCGAGGCCAGACTGCGGCGCCGGGTGCGGGACGCGCGGCGGCGGGCGGCTCAGGACGACGTGTTCGCCGAGACGTTCGCCGCGGAGATACTCCGGCTGTTCCCCGGGTGCCCACCGGACCGTGCCCAGGCCATCGCCCGGCACGCCTCGGAGCGGGGCAGCGGACGGGTGGGCCGCAGCGCGGCGGGGCGGGCACTGGCCGAGGGCGCGGTGGTCTCGGCGGTCGTGGCGTCCGTACGGCATCTGGACACGCCGTACGACCGGCTGCTGATGAGCGGGGTGCCCCGGCACGAGGCGCGGCGGCGGATCACTGCGGCGGTGGAGACGGTGCTGAGGGGGTGGAGCGAGGCGGGGCTCGGCTCCACGGCGTGACGCGGGAGCGCTCCGTGCCGACGGGCGAGGGCCGTCCGGCTCGGCGCCGGGCGGGCCGTGGACGTTCGCGCATGCCTCCGCGCCGCTCGGCCATGGCCGCCGCGCCCGTACGGGTTTCCACTGGTGGTGAGGGCGGGTGCCCGGCAGGATCCCGGCTCGGCGGGCGGAAGAGGCTGACATGATCGACGGACCGTTCTTCGTGCTCACGGTGCTGGGCGTGCTCGGTACGGGGCTGGTGGCGGGGGTGTTCTGCGGATTCTCGGCCTTCGTCATGCGGGCCCTCGCCATGCTGCCGCCCGCGCGGGGCGTCGCCGCGATGCAGGCGATCAACGTGACGGCGGTGACCACGCCCTTCATGGCCGTGTTCCTCGGGTCGGCCGTGCTGTGCGCCGTGATCGCCGTGGTGACGTTCGTGGTGTGGCCGGAGGAGGGGGCGGTGGAGCTGCTGGTGGGCAGCGCGCTGTACCTGTTCGGCTCGTTCGGGATCACGACGGCCGCGAACGTGCCGCGTAACGACGCGCTGGCCGGGCTGGAGCCGGACACGCCGGTGGCGGCCGCGTACTGGCCGGAGTACGTGCGCGGGTGGACGCGGTGGAACCACGTCCGGACAGTGACCTCGGCCGGGGCGGCGCTGGCATATCTGCTGGCCCTCACCTGACGCGTCCGCCAGCCTCACCCGGCGCGTCCGCCAGCCTCACCCGGCGCGTCCGCCAGCCTCTCCTGACGTGTCCGGCAGCTCTCGTGACGTGCAGTCTCTCGTGACGTGTCCGGCAGCCTCTCCTGATGCGTCTGTCAGCCGGCCCTTGACCGAACGGCCCCCACCGGCCCGCATCCGCGGGCTCCACCAGCCACGCACCCGCCACCCCTGCGACGGCCACCCCCGCGACCCTCACCGCACCCGCCGCACCCGCCGCACTCGCCACGCGCGCCACTCCCCCCACCGCGGCCTCCGCCGGCCCTCACCGAGGCCTCCGCTCCGGGCCTCCACCGCGACGGGCACCGGCCCCCGCGCGGTCGTATGGTGGCCACAGGAGTCGCGGCGGCGGTCGCGCACGGAGTGCCGCCCGATGACGCACCGCCCGTCCCACGCGCACGCAAGGAACACGGCCATGGCCGATCCCAAGGGTTTCATGACCACGCCCCGCCAGGAGTGGCCGCGCCGACCGGTCGAGGAGCGGGTGCGGGACTGGAACGAGGTCTACGTCCCGGGGGCGCTGCTGCCGATCATCGGCAAGCAGGCGGATCGCTGCATGGACTGCGGAGTCCCCTTCTGCCACGAGGCCTGCCCGCTGGGCAATCTCATCCCGGAGTGGAACGACCTGGTGTCCAGGGAGGACTGGCGGGCGGCGGCCGACCGGCTGCACGCGACGAACAACTTCCCCGAGTTCACCGGCCGGTTGTGCCCGGCGCCGTGCGAGGCCGGGTGCGTACTGGCGATCAACCAGCCGGCCGTCACCATCAAGAACGTCGAGTGCGCCATCGCCGACCAGGCCTGGGAGGAGGGCTTCGTTCCGCCGAGGCCTCCGGAACGGCTGTCCGGCAAGACGGTCGCGGTGATCGGCTCCGGCCCCACGGGGCTGGCCGCGGCCCAGCAGCTGACCCGGGCGGGGCACACGGTCGCGGTGTACGAGAAGGACGACCGGCCGGGCGGGCTGATGCGGTACGGCATCCCCGCGTTCAAGATGGAGCGGCGGCACCTGGAGCGGCGGCTGGAGCAGATGCGGGCCGAGGGCACGAGGTTCCGCACGTCGACGGCGGTCGGGCGGGACGTCGGGGCCGACGAGCTGCGGGCCCGCTACGACGCCGTGGTGATCGCGACGGGGGCGACGGCATGGCGGGAGCTGACGGTACCCGGACGGGAACTGACGGGCATTCACCAGGCCATGGAGTACCTGCCGCTGGCCGACCGGATCTGCGAGGGCGATCTGGAGGTCTCCCCGCTGTCGGCCGCCGGGAAGCACGTCGTCATCGTCGGCGGCGGCGACACCGGGGCGGACTGCCTGGGTACGGCCGTGCGGGAGGGCGCCGCGTCGGTAACCCAGCTGGACATCTACGCGCTGCCGGAGGCCCGGCGCGACGAGGACTCCGAGCCCTGGCCGACGTACCCGGTGCGGATGTACCGGCTGTCCGCCGCGCACGAGGAGGCCCGTGACCTGCGCACCGCCCCGGTCGCGGACGCGGACGCGCGGCTGTTCGCGGCGTCCACGCTGCGCTTCGGCGGCGACGAGGACGGGCGGGTGCGTTGGCTGCACCTGGTCGAGGTGGACGCCGGGCGCCGCCCGGTGGAAGGCACCGGGCGGACGCTCCCCGCCGACCTCGTGCTGCTGGCCCTCGGCTTCTCCGGGCCGGACCGCACGGACGGGCTGGTGGACCAGCTGGGCTTGGAGACGGAGCCGCGCGGCACGCTCGCGCGGGACGCCGGCTTCGGCACCAACGTGCCCGGTGTGTTCGCCGCGGGCGACGCCGCCCGGGGGCAGTCGCTCATCGTCTGGGCGATCGCCGAGGGGCGTGCGGTGGCGGCGGCCGTCGACCGTCATCTGACGGGCAGTTCACGGCTGCCGGCGCCGATCGCACCGTACGACCGGCCCATGGCGGTGTAGGGGACCGTCGGCTGTCCCCGCCAGACGGTCACCGCTTGTCCGTCCCTGCGGGATCGTCACCGCTCGTCCGTCCCCGCCACCTTCCCCGTCGACAGGGCCACCCGGTTCCACGTGTTGATCGCGCAGATCAGCGCGAGGACCTGGGCAAGTTCCCGCTCCTCGAACTGCTCGGCGGCCGTCGCGTAGACGTCGTCCGGGACGCCGGCGTCCGCCACGAGCGTCATCGCCTCCGTGAGGGCGAGTGCCGCCTGCTCGCGCTCGGTGAAGAAGTGGCGGGCCTCGCGCCACACGGCGACCATGTGCAGCCGGTCCTCGCTCTCGCCGGCCTTGCGGGCGTCGTTGGTGTGCATGTGGAGGCAGTACGCGCAGTGGTTGAGGTGCGAGGCGCGGATCTGGATCAGCTCGACGATGGCCGGGTCGAGGCCCTCCCGTGCGGCGGCGTCGAAGGCGACGAGGGCCCGGAAGGCCTTCGGGGCGGACTTGGCGAACTCCAGCCGGGGCGGATTCACCGGGCTGCTCGTGCTCACGCGGATGCTCGTGTTCTCCGTCATGTGCTTCAACCCCGGTAAGGTGCATTCCCGTGGCGGATTCAGGGGTCAATTCAGCAAGGGTCAATTCATGGGTCGAGCCGGCGGAACGGATCGGGTCCGACCTGCACCTGGAGCTCTCCGGCCCGAGTGGCCGGCGCGCGGCGCTGATCCGGGCGCTGCGGGAGGCGGTCCGCAGTGGGCGGCTCGCCCCGGGCACCCGGCTGCCGCCGTACCGTTCGCTCGCCGCCGACCTCGGGGTCGCCCGCAACACCGTGGCGGACGCGTACGCGGAACTGGTCGCGGAGGGCTGGCTCACCGCCCGGCAGGGCTCGGGCACCCGGGTCGCCGAGCGCGTGGAGCCGCTGCGGCCCGCCGTGCGCGTGCCGAAGAAGGCACCGCCACGCGCGCGTGGGCCCCGGCACGACCTGAGGCAGGGCACGCCGGACACCTCGGCGTTCCCGCGCACGGCCTGGCTCGCCTCCTACCGGCGGGCGCTGCAGCAGGCGCCCGACGAGGTGTTCGGCCCGGGCGATCCGGCCGGGCGCGTGGAGCTGCGGGAGGCGCTCGCGGAGTACCTGGCACGCGCGCGTGGTGTGCGGACGGAGCCGGGCAGGATCGTGATCTGCTCGGGCTTCGCGCACGCGTTGCGGCTGCTGTTCGGGGGCGGTGTACTGCGCGGGCCGCTGGCGGTGGAGGCGTACGGGCTCGGGTTCCACCGGGAGGTCCTGGCCGCCGCCGGGGTGCGGACCGTGCCGCTCCCCCTCGATGAACACGGCGCGCGGGTGGAGCGGTTGGGGCGTGAGCGGGCCGTCCTGCTCACGCCCGCGCACCAGTTCCCGACCGGCGGCCCGCTGCACCCCGAGCGCCGGGCCGCTGTGGCCGACTGGGCCCGGGCGGGGGGCGGGCTGGTTCTGGAGGACGATTACGACGGGGAGTTCCGCTACGACCGCAAGCCGGTCGGCGCCGTCCAGGGGCTCGACCCCGAGCGGGTGATCCACCTCGGCTCGGTCAGCAAGAGCCTGTCACCGGCCGTTCGGCTGGGGTGGATGGTGTTGCCGGAGCGGTACGTCGACGCCGTGCTGGCCGCCAAGGGCGAGCGGGAGGCGTGGGCGGGCGTCCCGGACCAGCTGTGCCTGGCGGACTTCGTCGCCTCGGGGTCGTACGACCGGCACGTGCGGCGGATGCGGCAACGGTACCGGAGCCGCCGGGACCGGCTCGTCGCGGCGCTCGCCGAGCACGCGCCGCACATCGAGGTCACCGGAGTCGCGGCCGGGCTGCACGCGGTGCTGCGGCTGCCGCAGGGCACCGAGGCGTCCACGCTCAAGGCCGCCGCGTGGCAGGGCGTCGCCGTCGACGGCCTGGCCGCGTTCCGGCACCCGGAGACGGACATGCCGATGAGCGACGGCCTGGTCGTGGGGTACGCGACACCCTCCGAGCACGCCTACGGGCCGGCCCTGGAGGCGCTGTGCGGAGCACTGCCGCCCCCGTGACCGGCCCGACACGCAGACCGGGCCCAACGGCCCCGACGCACGGACCTGGGTCACCGGCCCGACGCGCGGACCGGGACCACCAGCCCCACACACACCGGAGCCGCCGGCCCGACACACAGACCGGCACCACCAGCCCCACACACACCGGAGCCGCCGGCCCGACACACAGACCGGCACCACCAGCCCCACACACACCGGAGCCGCCGGCCCGTCAGGCCACCGGTGCTACCGCTTGCGGGCCACCGCCCCGTAACCCGGGATCACCCCGTCCTCCTGTCCCGGTACGGGGTCGCCCAGCTCGGGGTGCCAGCGGTGGGGCACCTCGACGCCCGGCTCGACGAGGTCGAGGCCGTCGAAGAAGCGGGTGAACTCCTCGCGGGAGCGCAGGGCCAGGGTGACACCGGCGGCGCGGAGCTTCGCGGTGGCGGCCTCGGACTCCTCCGGTGTGAAGTCGGCGGTCGCGTGCGTCATCACCAGGTGGCTGCCGGAGGGCAGTTCGGCCAGCAGCCGCCGGACCAGGTGGTGCGCGCCGTCCTCGTCGGAGACGAAGTGCAGGAGCGCGATCAGGGACAGCGCGACGGGCCGGGAGAAGTCCAGGACCTTGCGCGCCCCCTCCAGGATGGCGTTCGGGTCGCGGACGTCGGCCTGGAGATACTCGGTCGCGCCCTGGTCCGTGCCGCGCAGCAGGGCCGCCGCGTGGGCCAGCACGATGGGGTCGTTGTCGCAGTAGACGACCCGGGCGTCCGGGGCGATCCGCTGGGCGACCTGGTGCAGGTTGGGTTCGGTCGGGATGCCCGTGCCGATGTCCAGGAACTGCCGGACGCCCTGCTGGGCGAGCCAGCGCGTGGCCCGTTGCATGAAGGCGCGGTTGACCCGCGCCATCACCGGCACCCTCGGGTCGAGGGTGAGCATCTGCCGGCCCATCTCCTCGTCCACCGGATAGTTGTCCTTGCCGCCGAGGTACCAGTCGTACATCCGCGCGGGGTGCGGTCTGGTGGTGTCGATCTGAGCAGCCGAAAGGGGGTCCTGCCCGGTCATGAGGCACTCCATAAGGCACAAAGGGTGGTCAATTCAGCACCGTGGTAGAGAAGTGGGGACGAAGGACGTCACGCATCAGAATCAGCAAGCACGTCAGGACAGCAGGAAGTCGGCCTCCCCCGCCTTGGCTCCCTCTATGAAGGCCGTCATCTCGGCGCTGGTGTAGATCAGCGCCGGGCCGTCCGGGTCGGTGGACTGGCGGACGGCGATCCTGCCGTCGGCGAGCTTCATCGCCTCCAGGCAGTTGCCTCCGTTCCCACCGCTCCACGGCTTGTGCCAGCCTTCACTGCCCAAGTCACGCGCGGGCATGCCGTTGTAGACGTGTTTGCGCGGCTTGATGCGTTCCATTCAGAACTCCTTGCGGAGATCCCGGAGGATCTCCTTCGTGCGATGTGCCGTAGCGGCCTGCGCCGCCATGCGGTCCATGACCTCGAGGTGGGTCGCCACCTCGGCGCGCGCGTCGAGGTAGACCGCGCCGGTCAGGTACTCGCTGTAGACCATGTCCGGCAGTTCGGGCATGGCGAATCGGAACAGCACGAACGGCCCGTACGTGCCCGGGTGGGGGCCGGCGGAGAACGGGGCGACCTGCAGCGTGACGTTGGGCAGCTCCGTGGCCTCGAGCAGCCGGTCGATCTGGGCGCGCATCACCTGCGGTCCGCCGACCGGGCGGCGCAGCGCGGTCTCGTCCATCACGACCCACAGCCGGGGCGCGTCCTCGCGGGTGAGCAGTTCCTGGCGCTGCCTGCGCAGGGCCACGTGACGCTCGATGTCCTCGGGCCGGGTCTGGCCTATGGCGCCCGAGCGGAGCACTCCGCGCGCGTAGTCCTCGGTCTGCAGCAGGCCGGGCACGAAGTGGGGTTCGTAGCTGCGGATGACGCTGGCCGCGCCCTCCAGGCTGACGTACATGGAGAACCAGCCGGGCAGGATGTCGTGGAACCGCTGCCACCAGCCGGGCTTGTTGGCTTCCTCGGCGAGCTGGACGAAGGCGTCGGCCTCCTCGTCGGTGATTCCGTAGGCCTTCAGCAGCAGTTGGAGGTACGGGATCTTCAGCCCGACCTCGGCCATCTCCATCCGGCGGACGGTGGCGGGGGCGACACGCAGGATGCGGGCGGCTTCCTCGCGCTTCATCCCGGCGCGTTCGCGAAGGTCCAGCAGGCGCCGACCGAGGACGACCTGGCCGACCGTCGGCGCGGACCGCGGTTCGCTCACGCTCCACCTCCACCAAGAGTTCTGACGAGCCGGCCACGAAAAGAACGCCGACAGCCCTGCGGCGCCATGCGAAGGCCTTCGAAGGCGGGTCCGAACACGGGTTTCGAACACGACTTTGATGGCCTCAACTGGCGCCGCGGGGGGTGCTGTTGCGAGCAGTGTGCCACGGCCGTCCAGAACGTCGCACAGCACTCTGCAATTTTCAGAGTGACACTTGCGCAAGTGTTCACGGCAGGGCGATAGTGGCAAGCGTGATTCCGTTCGCGCCCTTAGGAACAGACGCCGCCGCGGGCCTTCCCGGCCTCGGCGCCGGAGCGGCTCCCCTCGGGGCCGCGGCCGACCGCCGGTTCCGTTTCGAGCTGGCCGCACATCCGGGTTCTCCCGCGCAGGCCAGACGCCTGACGCGGTCCCGGCTGACCGGCTGGGCGGTGTGTGAGGACACGTGCGACAGCGCGGCACTGATCGTCTCCGAACTGGTCACCAACGCCATCGTGCACACCGCGAGCACCCGCATAGTGTGCGAACTGCACGACGGCGCCGACCTGGTGCGGATAGCCGTCCGTGACGAGGGATGCGCCCCGGGTCAGCCCCACGCCGCCAGCCGGACGCGGCCCGAGGAGGAGCACGGCAGGGGACTGCTCCTCGTCGACGCCCTCTGCCACGCCTGGGGCACCCATGAGGAC
This sequence comes from Streptomyces sp. NPDC058741, assembly GCF_042746715.1. Taxonomy (NCBI): domain Bacteria; kingdom Bacillati; phylum Actinomycetota; class Actinomycetes; order Kitasatosporales; family Streptomycetaceae; genus Streptomyces; species Streptomyces sp. NPDC058741. Next base: position 61,627 of record NZ_JBHYQH010000031.1, read on the forward strand.
GGCCCCGGGCTGCTGGTCTGGGCCGAGCTGCCGCGCACGGCGGACGCCCCGCACGTCGCCGCTGGCCCCTGGAACGAACCGTCCTGGGGCGGTCCCCTGGACGATGTCGCGCCGGGCGAGTCCCACGACGAGGCGAGCCACCGCAGCACGCGCGGCGCGGGCGAGCCCCGCAACGACCTGGGCTGGGGAACCCGCCCGAAACGGGACCCCTCCGATGAACCCGATGAACCCGGCGACCCGGACGGCGAGGACGGCAGCCACGCGCGCCACTCGGAAGGCGCCCCGTGGGAGAACCGCCGAGAGCGGGGACGCGTATGAACGCCGGTGGCCGCGTCCTGAGCCTGGACACCCTGGTCCGCCTCCGGCGCGGACTGAGCACCCCGGGCCCGGCCCTGCGCCTGCCCGTGCCCGACGGCATGGCGACCCCGCTGGGCTGCGACGCCGTCGCGATGCCCGCCCACTACGGCCCCCTGGTCATGCCGCGCCTGCCCCGCGTGGGCTGCGTCTACGCCGACGCGACCCACTGGTGGCTGCTGGTGCCGTCCGACTCCGACCACGCCCTGGAGTGGCCGGCACCCGTGCGCTACGCCACCGGCGCGATCGTCCCGGACGCCCCCGCGATGCCCGCCCTGATCCACCGCCCGGACGGCACCTTGCCGTACACCCCGCCGATCCCCCTGTACCTGGCCCTGTGCCGCCTGACGGGGACGGCCCCCACCTGGTCACGCCCGGTCAGCGCGTAGACCCCGACCGCGCCGCGCCCCCGCTCGACGCGTACGTCATCAGGACCCGGGGACCGGCCACGCCCCGCTTCCCCGCCTCGCTGCGCCTCCACTCGCCTGGGCCTGGGCCTCCGTCTGGGCCTGCTCCTGCGTCTGCGTCTGCGTGCAGCCGACTCCCCGGGCTGGGCCCTGACCGGTCGGGCTCCGCCGTGGTGGCCGTGACGTGCAGCCTTGCTGCGGATGCGGCGGCGGGCACGAGCGGCCGGGCATAGCCCGCCCGGCTCCACAGGGGCCTCGGCCCGGGGGCGACTGAATGGGTCCGGGGCGCCGGAGGGGCTACTGGGGGTAGGCGGGCTCTGCGCCGAGGTGTGCGCACTCCAGGCGGAGCCGTTCGCCATGGACCCCACAGCCGGTCACGCCCGCGCCCGAGGCGGGCCGAGGTGGGTCAGATGGTGGCGTCGGCGCCGTCGCCGCTGCGCACGATCACCAGGAACATGTCGGTGGCCAGATCCATGACGACCTCGGCGGGCAGGCCTTCCAGACGCCGCGCCTGTGCGAACTCCTCCGCAGGCCAGGAGCCCCGCGGTCCGCCCGCGGGAAAGCGTTCGAGCACCGTTCGCCCGTTCACTCTGCACCTCCCTTCAGCGCTGTACTCGTAGAGTTAAGCGTCAACCATGGGGTGAACGGCTCGCGAAGTGACGGTTCTGAGACGTAGTTGACACGCGTTCACCGTCAAGTGTGAGCAAACTCTCAGCCGCTTGGCTTATTTTCTCACTTTGAGTGTCCGTCTTCGTACTCGTCGTGATGACAGAGCTGCTCACTTCCCACAGGCGCACCGAGAGCCGACGCGCGCCCCTTGGATTCCTCCCACTCCTCCTGCCGGCCCAGGGCGGTGAGGTCGAGCAGGCTGGTGGTCGAGCCGAGGCCGTCGAGACCGCGGCCGTCTGTCGAGTATCGAGCTGATGCCGCCCTCGAACAGGTCGAGGAGCGTGGCGTTGGCGTCTGGTGCCGGTCCGGCCGCGGTCCTCGGCGGCGCGCAGGCGTACGGGCAGTGGAGGGCGAAGCAGGTGCCGCCGCCGCGCGTCGTTCCGGTGCCGGCGGGCCGCGCACCCGACTCGACGTCAGGAGGTGTCGCGTGAGACCTCGACGCCTTCTTGATCCTCGTGCACGCGGACGGTACATGCGCCGATGATGGGGTCGACGGGACTGTCCGCGGCAGAGGGCGTCATCTCGCCGGCGTACGACAGCGTCGTAGGGCGGCATGAGCCGAACCGCACTTCCTGTCGCGGCTCTGTCGCGGGGCGGGCCGGGCGAGCACCCTGGTCTCCTCACCCCGCCTGTCGGCTTCGGAAAGGAGCCCGGCATGCTTCTCGGCACCTGGAACCTCGAGAACCTCTACCGGCCCGGCGGCCCGTACGGCCCGAAGGACGACACCGCGTACGAGGCGAAGCTCGCCGCCCTGCTGACGCCGCACGGCCTGCTCTGCCTGTGCTGGGAGGCGCCGGGCGGGCGACGGGCCGAGGAGATCGCCGAGAGGGTGGGTCGGGCGGTCGGGGAGCACGGCTTCGAGACGACGGTGGTGCGGGACGGTGTCCTGGTGGCGGTGCTGGGCGTGCTACCGCGCGAGGGGCGTGCGGGGCATCCGTAGACCCAGCCGCTCCCCCGGGCCCTCGAGTTCGGCGAGGACGGCGTCCAGGCGTCGGCGGTGGCCGGCGCCGATCTCGCCGGTGTCGTCGAGGTGCACGGCACAGGCCGTCGTCGTGTCGACGAGGTGTTCCAGGAGGTCGGCCACCTCGTCCGCGCCCTCGGTGTGCCGGGCGAGGGCGGGCAGCTCGTGCGCGGCGAGGCTGAGGGCCGAACGGGCCTCGGCGAGGGTGCGGTAGGCCTCGCGGCGCAGCGTCCAGCGCGTGGCGCGGTGGTCGGAGGGGGTGCCGGAGCCGCCTACGCGCGGGGCGTCGGACTCGTCGAGCACGTGGGCGAGGTAGGCGTGGGCGGCCTCGCTCGCGGCGCTGAGCCGGCCCCGCACCCCGCCGCCGCGCTGTCCCGGCATGGTCAGATGCCCGACGATCAGCACGATCGCGCAGGCCAGCAGCGTCTCGCCGATCCGCCCGGCGGAGGCCTGCGGTTCACCGCCGACCATGACCAGGGCGAGGACGAGGACCGTGACGACGGCGGTCTGCGCGGCGAAGTGCCGGGTGGCGACGGGTATGAGCGCGCCGCTGAGGGCGACGAGCGCGATGAGCCCCTCCGGCCGGGGCAGGACGGCGGCGAGGCCCGCGAAGAGCAGGGCTCCGAGAACCGTCCCGGCGGCCCGGTTCAGCACGCGCGAGACCAGCGGTCCCAGGTCGGGCTTGACGAGGAAGACGGCGGTGGCGGGCAGCCAGTACCAGTGCTCGTGCTGTCCGTACCACCGGGTGCTGTGCAGGGCCTGGGCGATCGCGGCGGCGGCCCCGAAACTGAGGGCGACGCGCAGCCCGTACTCGCGTCCGGCGGCGCCGAGGGCGGCGCGCAGCCGGTCGGCTGTGCCGCGGGGCCGGGTGTGCAGGTCGCCGCCCCCGCCCTGGTCGAAGGCCTCGGCGGCCCGCAGGAGGGCGTCGTCGAGGGCGCGCAGGGCGGGCAGTGAGCGGGTGGGGGCGGGCAGCGGACCGGTGTGGCGGTTGCCGCGCACGGCGGCGGCCAACCGCCGTGGCCCCTCGGAGGCCCGTTCCGAGAGTGGCTCCCCGGCCCAGGCGAGCGCGGTGGCGGCCTCGGCGAGGGGCAGGGCGGCGGCGTACTGCGCGTGCAGCCGCCGCTCGGCCGAGGAGGCGGCGTAGCGCCGCAGCCGGGGCCCGGCCAGCGCGTCCTGGGCGTGGTCGAGGGCGGCGGTCAGGGCGGCCCGGCGGCGGATGGCGTCCGGCCCGCCGACGGCGTCGAGCAGCTCGGCGACGGCGTCGTACACGCCGGCGACGGCCTCGCGCTCCCCGTCGAAGCGGAAGCCCCCGGTGAGGGAGCCGGGTGTGGGCAGGGCGAGCCGCAGCAGGAGCAGCCACCCGGCGCCCGCGAGGAACGCGAGCGCGCGCTCCCACCCGGGCTCCGGAAGCGGCATCCCGGCCCCGACCGCGGACCCGACGAGCACCTGCGTCCCGGCGGCGGACGCGACGGGCCCGACGGCGCTGATCGCGCCGGCGACCAGCCCCACCAGGGTGAGGACGACGGTCAGCACGACCGCGCCCCTCAGCTGCCCGGCGTACGTCCCGGTCAGCAGCCCCAGCGCCCCGGCCAGCGCGGGCACCCCGAGCCGTTTGACCGAGGCCCGCCGGCTGCCGGGACGGTCGTTGATCCCGGCGAGGATGGCGGCGATGGCGGCGACCACGCCGAGCGAGGTGTGCCCGGTCCTGACGGCCACGAGCAGCAGGGGCCCGGCCGACAGGGCCCCCCGGGTCACCGCGCTCCAGGGCACTGGCCCCCGCTGGGCTCGCAGGGTGTGCGCGAGCCAGGGCGGAAGGTGCGGTGCGGTGGGTCGGAACACGGGGCTCCTGTCGTCTTGGCGAGGCAGGGGTGGGCCTTCGGGCGACGGTGGCCGGGGCGGGGTGTGGGTCTCCACGGTAAGCGGAGTTCCTGGAGGAGTGGTTTCCGGAACGTGACGGACGCCGTCCGAGCCGGGTTCCTCATGAACGCAATGACGTCGTCGGGGCCGGTCCCAGGTGGCCGGTTCCGCGGATGCGGCGGGGCCGCCGAGGGTGTCGCCGGGCGGGGCCGGGGCGGGCCAGGGCAGGCCCTGCCGGGCAGGGGCAGGGCAGGCCGGGCAGGGGCAGGCCGGGCCAGGGCAGGCCGGGCAGGGGCAGAGCAGGCCGGGCAGGGGCAGAGCAGGTCGGACAGGGGCAGAGCAGGTCGGACAGGGGCAGGCCGGGCCCAGGGCAGGCCGGGCAGGGGCAGAGCAGGCCGGGCAGGGGCAGGCCGGGCCCAGGGCCGGGCCAGGGCAGAGCAGGCCGGGCAGGGTCCGCGGATGCAGGCGGGCCACCGAGGGTGCCGCCGGGCCGACGGCGACCCCCTGCGGCTCACCGACCTCCACGGCGAGCGACTCACGGTCGAGGGCGTCGTGCCGCGCCCGGACGCCGTTCAGCGGGCGCGGGTGCAGTCCGCCCGGCGCTGGGCCCCGAGCGGGCTTCCCGGGACGGGCGTGCGGCGCGTCCGCCCGGGCTCGAGGGCGTCACAGACCGACGAGGCGGAACGGAGTCCGGGATCGACGGGGCGAGAGGGTGTCAGGGCGTCAGGGCGTCAGGGGTGGGCCGGGCGAAGGACCGTCCGGGACGGGCTGGGCGATGGGACGTCAAGGGCTGCTGGGGTTCACCGCACGGGCGAAGGCCGTCTCCGCATCGGTGATCGTCCGGGTGAGCGCGGCAGGATCGGCCGTCAGGCTCTCGACGAGAGCATCGGCCTCCCGCAGCCCCGCCCGCGCCACCAGCCCCTTCTCGTTGGTCACCCACTCCCCCCGCGTCGCCAGCACCGCGTGCGCCGTCTGCGTCGCCGCGAGGGCGATCGCGCCCGCGACCTGGGTGACCGCACCCTTGGGGGCGTGACCTGCCCTGGCGTAGGCGAGGGTGGCCGTGGCCATGCCGTGCCAGTGGGCGGGGGCCGAGGCGCGCAGGGCCGGGGGATAGCAGGCGGGGCGCGGCAGTTCGCCCCTCAGCACCCTGTTGACGGCCAGCTCCGCGACGAGCAGGTACGTCGGGATGCCGGCCAGGTGGAACATCAGCGGCTCCACGCGGCAGCGGCCCTGTTCGGCCTCGGCGAGCTGGTGTTCCACGACGTCGAGGTCGCGGTAGTGGACGTCCACCTTCCGGCCTTCGATGGTCAGCCAGGCACCTCCGTTGAAGACGCCGCCACCCCAGGCGCCGATCTCGCAGACCTCACCTTCCCAGCCGACGGCGCGCAGGTCGGCCGGGTCGAAGGCGCCGCGGTAGTAGACCGCCAGGTCCCAGTCGCTGTCGGGGCGTTCGGTGCCCTGGGCGCGGGAGCCGCCGAGGGTGACGGCCCGGACGGCGGGGAGAGCGGCGAGGCGGTCGGCGATGGCGTCGAGGAAGGCGTCGTCCGGTACATCCGGTACGGGGGGCACGGGCACGGGTGCGGCTCCGGGGTCGGCGGGGCGGGGGGCTCCGGGGTCGGCGGGGCGGGGGCCCGGGCAGCGTAGGGGAGCACCCCGGCCGGGGTGAAGCGAAATACGCGTGCGGCGGCGGAACGGGCCTCGCATGATCGGTGGGTCGTCCCTGTCCCCGGCCGTCGTTCGGAGAGCCCCGTGATCCAGCGTGTCACCGTCCCGACCCTGTTCCCGCCGCCCGCCTACAGCCACGCCTCCGTGGTGGAGGCGGGGACGAAACTGGCCTTCCTCGCCGGATCGGTTCCCCTCGACGTACAGGGACAGCTCGTCGGGCCCGGCGATGCGGTCCGGCAGGCCGAACAGGTCGTCGCCAACCTGCGGGAGCAACTGGCTGCTGTCGGGAGCGATCTGGAGCACGTCGTGGCGACCGAGGTGTACGTGGTCAGCGGTGAGCCGGCCGTGCTGTCCGACGTCTGGAGCGTCGTCGAGGCGTCGGGGCTCAGTAGCGGTCCGCACTCCTCGACGCTGATCGGCGTGGCGTGCCTCGGGTACGCGGGGCAGCTGGTGGAGATCACGGCGACAGCCGTCGTTCCCCAGTGGGCGAGAACGTCCTGCTGATGCGGCACCGCGGGCGGCGCCCCGTCGCACCGTCGCCCCCCCCAGTCGGCGTACCGCCGTGCCGTGGGGGTCCGTCGTCCCCGGTGAGCACGGCCGCGTGCCGCGCGGGGCGGCGCTCACCGCCGGGGACGGGAGGTGCGGGTCGGTGCGGGTCGGTGCAGGTCGGTGCGGACGTCGTGGTAGGTCCTCAGTCCTGCTCCGCGACCGCCGGGAGGTCCGCCACCCGTGCGGCGGCCCGCAGCACGTCGCGCAGCATCGCGGGGGTCAGCCGGCCGGTGAAGGTGTTGCGCTGGCTGACGTGGAAGCAGCCGAAGAGCTCCAGGCCGCCGAGCGAGTAGCGGGCGCCGTGGGAGAAGACCGGGCGGGGCCTGGGCACGGTCCAGCCCGCCTCGGCGAACGCGGGCAGCGCGGCCTGCCAGCCGAAGGCGCCGAGCACGACCACGGACCGCAGCGTCGGGCGCAGCAGGCGCAGTTCCTGCAGCAGCCAGGGCCGGCACGTGTCCCGCTCCTGCGGGGTGGGCTTGTTGGCGGGCGGGGCGCAGTGCACGGGAGAGGTGACGCGCACGCCGTAAAACTCCATTCCGTCGTGGGCGTGCACCGCGGTGGGCTGGGAGGCGAGGCCGACGTCGTGCAGTGCCTGGTAGAGCACGTCACCCGAGCGGTCGCCGGTGAACATCCGGCCGGTGCGGTTCCCGCCGTGGGCGGCGGGCGCCAGCCCCACGATCAGCAGCCGGGCGTCCGCCGGCCCGAACCCGGGCACCGGCCGGCCCCAGTACGTCCAGTCCGCGTAGGCGGCTCGTCTGGCACGGGCCGCCTCCTCGCGCCAGGAGACCAGCCGCGGGCAGGCCCGGCAGTCCGCGATGCGCCGGTCGAGGCCGGTGAGACCGCTGCTGTCCATCACTCCACCGTAGGGGCCGTGCGGGGTGACGTGCGCCGGTGACGGGCGGATTCCCGGGATCGGGGGGCGGGTTCACGGGGTGAGGGGCTCGGGGGACGGGGGCGCGCCGGGGCGACGGAGCCAGAGCAGGGCTCCGGCCAGCAGGACGGCGCCCGTCAGCAGCCAGGGCAGCGGACCCGGCGGCAGGGCTCCGACGACCAGGCCGGTGAGCGCGCCCACCAGTTGCTGGGCCAGGGACTGGACGGACAGGGCGGTGGCGCGGCCGGCCCGGGAGACGCGGCGGTGCAGCAGGTCGTTCTGGTTCGGGGACGCGACGCCGAGGCCGAGGTGGATCAGGGCGAATCCGGCGACCGCGAGCGTCGCCGCCATCGCGTGCTCCGAGGACGCGGTGACGCCGAGCAGCAGCAGGCCGCCCGCTCCGGTCCCGAGACCGGCTCGTACGGCCCGCTCGCCGCCGCCCGCGATCCGCGCGGTGAGCGGCGCGAGATGGCTGCCGACCCCGCTGCAGACGAATCCCGCGCAGGAGAGCGCGGCATAGGCCATCGCACCGGACCCGGTCGCCCCGGTCAGCGCGGCGGTGCGGCCCGGCAGGAGCAGTTCGACGGCGGCCAGGGCACTGCCGACGGCCGCGGCGGTCAGCAGGACGCGGCGGACCAGCGCGTCCCGGCCACCGAGCCGCAGTCCGTCGCGCACGGTGGCCGGGACGCCGCGCAGCACGGAACCGAGGGTGGAGGACGGTCGCGGCGGCTCCCGCAGCACGCTCAGCACGTAGCAGACGAAGACGACCCTGAGGGCGGCGCCCAGCAGCACCGGGACCGACAGCGGCAGCACCGCCCCGGAGGTCGCCGCGCTCAACCGCGTCCCGAGGTCGGGCCCCAGGCCGAGCAGCCAGGGGATCGCGCCGCCGAGGAGGAGGCCGGCCGCGAGCGCGGCGGCTGTCGCGGACGCGCCCCGGGCCAGCCCGGTGCGCAGTTCGGCGTCCGGGCCGGAGCAGTCGTGCACCGTGTCCACGTACCAGGCCTCCGCGGTGCCGCTGGCAAGGGCCCGGGCCGCGCCCATGAGCACCATGCCGGCGGTGAGGACCCAGGCGGTGGTGCCGAGGCCGACCAGGGCGAACGCGCCCACGTTGAGTACACCGGCCAGGGCCAGCACCGGCCGGCGGCCGAGGACGTCGGACAGCCCGCCCGTGGGCAGCTCCAGGGCGGCCACGGTCAGCGAGTGGACGGCGAAGAGACCCGCGACGGCGCCGAGGGACAGACCGCGCTCGCCGAGCAGCAGGACCATGGAGGCCATGCCGAGCCCCGGCGGCAGCCAGAGGAGCACGCAGACGGTGACGTAACGGCGGCGAGCCGTGCGTGCGCGGGGCGACTCCAGCGCGACCCCGGTCATGACGCGCCCTCGTGGCCTTCGTGACCGGGGCCTTCCCTCTGGACGCGATGAGAGCCGGCGTCTTGGCGCTCCGCGCTCTCCTGACCGGCGTCCCGGCTCTCGGCGCTCCCTTGACAGGCGTCCTGGCCCTCGGAGCTCTCGTGACCGACGTCCCAGCGCTCGGAGCTCTCCTGACCGGCACCCCGGCGAACGGCGCTCCCCTGACCGGCGCCTTGGCCCTCGGTTTCCGGGCGGGTGGTGCTGTCCGTGGGGACGTCCTCGCCGCCGGTGTCGCCGCGGTCGTGCGGGGCGAGGGGCAGTCCGGCGGTGAGCAGCATGACGTGGGCGGCGCGCGGATCGTCCGCGTCCCGGGCGGTCAGCTCCCGCAGTTTCCGGGCGACGGTCTCCCAGAGCTCGGTGAGCGACCCGGCCGTCAGCCGGGGCATGAGGTCGCTGATCCCGGACGGCTCGACCCACTCCGGACCCAGCCGCCCCGCGGCCATGTCCGCCTCGTGCCGCACGAGGGACCGCTCCAGATGCTCGATCTGCCGCCGTCGCGCCAGGCTCACGAAGGCCCGGCCCGCGGCGGAGGACTCCATCGACTCGTTGCTCCAGGAGGTCACGGTGTGCAGCGCCCGCCACCGCCGCTCCCGCCCGTCCCGGTGCTCCGCCTCGCCGATGAACGCGTACTTCGCCAGCACCCGCAGGTGGTAACTGGTCGACGCCGACGACTCCCCCGTCCGCACCGCGAGCTCGCTCGCCGTGGCCGGCCCGTCCTGCCGCAGCATCCCGAGCAGCTGGATCCGCAGGGGGTGGGTGAGGGCCTTCAGCGCGGCGGTGTCGTGCTCGGGGTCGAGTACGCGTTTGTGCTCGTCACTGTCCATGGCGGGAGGGTAGGCCGCCATCAGTGGTCAACAGAAGACTTTTTGCAAAATTACTTTTGGGGAAAGAGGGCGAGAATGCCGACCATGGACGACGCCTTCATCCTGCTGCGGCGGGCCACCGGCCTGCTTCCCCGCGAAGCCCGGATCTCGATCGGCGCGACGGTCGAGGACGTCCGCGCATACGAGCGGCAACAGGACTGGGCTTTCGTGCTGGACCTGCTGCTCGAGTTCGGCGACGAACACCCCGCCCCCGTGGAGTTCTGGTCGCTCCTCGCGGCGGCGGCCCGCCAGCTGATGCTCGACGAGACGGCGCGGTGGTGCGACTGGCGGGAGGGCGAGGCGCGCCACGGGCTCATCCGCGCCCGGCTCGACCTCCTGCGAACGGAGGACGGCGGACGGCGGACAGCGTTCTCCGGGCACGGGCACCTCCGGCCGCTGTGGGACGTCGGGACCGCCCGGAGCGGGGTCGGCCGAGGCCGGCCGGAGTTCCGTATCGCACTGCTCTGGGTGGAGGACGCAGCCCGGCCGGCTCCGGGCGAGAGGGCGACCGTGCGGCTGGCGCCCCTCAGCCCCCGCTTCTGGCGGCATCTGGTGCCCGGCGACGTGATCACCATGCACGAGGGCACCCCGCCCGTGGGTACGGCGACGATCATCCAGGCGTCGCCACCGGTTACGCGACCGGTCGTGCCACCCTCTGCGCGACCTGTTGGGCCACCTGTTGCGCCACCGGCGGAAATCCCCCCACGCCCGGGTGGCCCGGAGGACTAAGGTCGGAAACATGGCCAGTCGAGGTGCGGAGTACGACAGGACGAGCGGGACCGAGGACACGGCGTCCCAGGAGACAGCGTCCGCGGACAGGACGTCTTCCGAGAGGGCGCCGGTGGACAGGACGTCCCCCGACGAGGCGTCCTCGGGCACGCGGTCCGCGCACGCCACCCCTGGGCAGGACACCGGCACCTCCGAGGGCGGTGCCGGTGAGACCAAGGACCTCGACCCGAAGGTCGCGGCTGCCATCGCCGCCGCCGAGGCCGCGGGCCCCCAGCGCGGCGATACCGTCCGCGTCGACAGCTGGATCTGGTCCGTACGCCTCGTCAAGACCCGCTCGATGGGCGCAACCGCCTGCCGGGGCGGCCACGTGCGCGTCAACGGCGAGCGCGTGAAGCCCGCACACGCCGTGCGCGTCGGAGACGAGGTACGCATGCGGCACGACGGCCGCGAGCGGATCGTCGTCGTCACCCGGCTCATCCGCAAGCGGGTCGGCGCGCCCGTGGCCACCCAGTGCTACATCGACAACTCCCCTCCGCCCCCGCCGCGCGAGGCCGTCGCCCCCGCGGGCATCCGCGATCGAGGGGCCGGACGCCCCACCAAGCGGGACCGCCGCGAGATCGAACGCCTGCGCGGCATGGGCGGGCTCGGCATACCCGGCCCGGGCCCGGCGAGCGGCTTCGGCAGCGGGACGGGCAAGCCGCGGCCGTGAGCATTGGGGGCACGGGCCCCAACGCGTCGCCCTCCGCACGCGCATCCGCATCACGCCCGGCGCCACAGCAACCGCATCAGTGCCGCATCGCTACCCGACCGCACCCAGGCGACAAGAGCGAGCGGCATGATCAGCAGCGATCACGAGCGCCGTGCCCAAGAGGGGTCCCGTGCCTCTTCCCCATCCCTCCGAGCCCGGACCGCCCGATTCCTACGGGCGCCCCTTCGGCACAGCCCGCACCCATGTCCGGTCCCGCGTCAGATACCGGTCCACGCGCAGTCCCGCCTCCTCCAGTGCCTCCTCGAACTGCTCCTTCGTGAGGGGCCGGGCCCGGAACGTCTGAGTCCAGGCCGCGTCCGGGAACTCGTACTCGGCGCGCACCGAGCGGACCCCGTCGCCGACCGGCTCCGACGACACGATCCGTACGGTGAAGCCGGCGGGGTCCACGCGCTCGCGCGGTACGTTCACGTGGTAGTCCTCGCCCTCCCGCTGGATCAGCACACAGCCACCCTCCGCGACATGCCGCAGACAGGTCCGGAGCAGCCCTCGCCTCACCTCGGCGTCCCCCGCGTGCACGAGGAAGGACGCCAGGAGCACCACGTCGAACGTCTCGTCCAGCTCCAGGTCCTCGATCGGACCGCATATCGTCCGCGCCCCCCGCACGCGCTGCAGCATCTCGGGGGACTCGTCCACCGCCGTGACCGGGAAACCCCGCTCCAGCAGGGCGTGGGTCATGCGCCCCGCCCCGCTGCCGAGCTCCAGGATGCGCGCCCCTTCCGGCGCCGCCCCGGCGATGACGTCCGGCTCGTCCCCGACGGGCAGCCGGGCGTACAGCTCCACGGCGCAGCCGTCCGGTGTGATGGCCCCGGGGCCCGTCCCCTCGTACCCCTCACGCATTTTCAGCTCCATGCCCGTCCAACGGCCCGCGCCCGCACGCCCGTTCCCCTCCCCACTCCCTTCACCCGACCGAGTGAACGGGCCGACGGCGTACGGAATCACGGCCGCAGACGGAATCACGGCCGCAGATGGTCCCAGTCACCCTCCGGTCGCCTTGTTCGCTGCCCGAGGCGCGCCCGCCCGAACTGCAGCGGCCCCAGTCGGTAAGGCTCGCCACGGAAGTGGTGGGTGAGCCACCGCGGGGCCTTCACCCCGCCGCTGCCGCGCCGCCGCCGATGGAAGGCCATGTTCCGAAGGCCATGTTCCGAGCTGTCCTTGTCGCGCACGGCGACGTCGGGCAGGAACTCGGGTAACGCGTCGGCGTCCGGCAGCACGCCCGGCTCCGTCGGTCGACCTGGGTGAACTCCCACTGCGACGGGTACGTTGCACTACAGGAGTGGTGGTTGCGATGCGTACGGGCAGTGAACCGACGACGGCGCGCAGTGCGCTGCGGGCGCGCTTCTGGCTGAGCCTGTGGGGGCTGGTCTGGGCGCTCTTCGGCACGGTCGCGTTCGTGATCGTCGGGCGGGACGGCTGGGCGGTCGCCTGCGGTGTGCTGCTCCTGGTCGTCACCGTCGACCTCGTCGTCGTCCTCAGGCACATCCGCCAGGGCCCGCACTACCAGCCGGGCCCCGACGTCCCGCCCTACCGGCCCCCGGGCGACCGCCGCTGAAGCCGCGGCCCTCGGGGAAGCGAGCGCGCCGACTCACGAGTCGAAGCGCGCCGCCTTCAGGAACTCCGGTTTCGGATCCAGCGCGGCGGCCAGCCGGAAATGCCGTTTGGCCTGGTCGGGGCGGCCCTGCCGCTCATAGGTGCGGGCGAGCGCGAAGTGGGCGAACGCGTTGTCGGGCTCGCGCTCCAGGACGATCGAGAACTCCAGCTCCGCAGGCCTCAGCTGCGCCGCGGCGAAGAAGGCCCGGGCGCGCAGCAGCCGGGCGGCGGTGTTCTCGGGGTGCGCGGCGATGACTCCGTCGAGCAGCTTCACCGCGCCCTGCGGGTCCCGGGCAGCCAGCAGTTGCTCGGCGGCACGGAAGTCGATGACGTGCGTCTCCGGGGTACGTCCGGTGGAACCGCTGGTCTCGGGCACGGCAATGTCCTTCCCTCACTGCACGGGTTCAACGCCCCCTCGGGACGCCGCTATTCCCGGGAGGCCCGGGACCTGCGCACCAGCTCCGCCCACACGTCCTTGACGCGGCGCTCCAGCTCCTCCAGCGGGACGTCGTTGTCGATCACGATGTCCGCGATCTCCCGGCGCTGCTCCCGTGACGCCTGGGCGGCCATCCGCGCGCGTGCGTCCTCCTCGGACATGCCGCGCCGCCGCACGAGCCGGTCGAGCTGGGTCCCGGGACCGGCGTCGACGACGATCACCAGGTCGTACAGCGAGGCCAGGCCGTTCTCCGTCAGGAGCGGGACGTCGTGGACGACGACCGCGTCCTCGGCGGCGGCCTCCTCCAGTTCGCGGGAGCGGGCGCCCACCAGGGGGTGGACGATCGAGTTGAGCATGGCGAGCTTCGCGGGATCGGCGAAGACGATCGAGCCGAGCTTGGGACGATCCAGGCCGCCGCCCTCGGCGAGCACCTCCTCACCGAAGGCCTCCACGACGGCGGCGAGCCCCGGCGTGCCCGGCTCGACGACCTCCCGGGCGATGCGGTCCGCGTCGATCAGCACGGCGCCGCACGCGACGAGCAGCCGTGACACCTCACTCTTGCCGGCGCCGATGCCACCGGTCAGGCCCACCTTCAGCATGTCGGCAGCCTAGACGCTCCCCCCGGGAAGACGGTCGGGGAGGTGCGTGGAGACTTCGGGGTGCCGCTTGCGGAGGGCTGGTCGCACGGGTACCCGCGCCGCTGACGGGGCACGGCGACGCCCGGTCAGACGT